>NC_022049.1:0-300000 GCF_000444995.1 Paracoccus aminophilus JCM 7686
CTAACTCACCTGCGCATTCTCGGCCCGGATCAAAGCCATCACCATCGGCCCCGGAGAGAACCCTCCGGCCTCCGCCTTATCGGTCAAAGCGCGCAAATAGCCCCCGGGTCGCGAAATCTCGGTGACACGCTGAAGAATGCAGCACAGCACAATCGCCGCAGTTTCCGCCCCCATGATCTGACAGGCGCGCGCCCAGGCATCGGGACTGACCCCCAGCATCGGTCGCACTACATCGGCCACGGCCACAAGATCTCGCCAGGATCGGATACCATCCGGGGCATAGTCTCGAATGTCAGGCGCCGCCTTAAGCACAATCCCCAGAGGCAAGGAGGTCGAAACCTCGCCGCCGCGCTCTTGCCTTTCTTGGCAAGGTTCAGATTCTAAGATTAGGGAGTTTGAATTCTGTTTGTGCCGCTCATATTCGCTGTCATTGGCGTGCAATTCTTCTGCAAATACCGGAATTTGGCTGCGAATGTCGTCGAACAGGCTATCAGCTTCCACGGCCATCCCTTCGATCATGTCCGCATCCAGCTTGCGCCGCAACTGCCGTTGCAAAGCTGCGAGCCGCAGATGGTAGCTCTCGACCGCCAAGGGTTGATGCTCGGCCAGCCAGCCCAGAAGCTTCGCCCCATCGCGCAGACGCAGCACCACCGCCTCGCGCAGACGGCGCAGCGTTTGCGCAAGCGCGCGGGCCTCGGCCGCTGCTGCTGCGATTTCGGGGCTGCGCACCAGCAGCGGGCGCAGGTCGAAGCCAAAGACCAGATCGAAGGCCCCGCCCGTGCGGCGCGTGGCATAGCGCTTGCCGTTCGGGCTATCCCGGCGCAGGATCAGGCCTGCGCGCACCAGAGCGGCCAGATGGCGGCGCAGAGTGCTTTCCGCCATGCCATGGGCGCGATCCGAAAGCGCCGCATTTGACGGAAAAACAATGAGCTTGTCGTCATCGGCGAGAATCTTGCCCGGATGAAAGCTCAACAGCGCCGAAAGCACCGCGAGATCGCGGTCGCTCACAGCGAACTGCAACCGCGCGGCCGTCAGCTCGCGCAGAAGCGCCCATTTGTCCGGGCTGGTCGAAGGCGCTTCCGCCTCGGCCAGGGCATGGGTTGCCAACAGGCCAGCCGTCACCGGCTGCCGCCCGAAAGGCGTCATGGAAATATGTCTCATCTGATGTCACGGGGCAAAAACTATCCGCCCGCCTGAACAGACGCTGTTGACAGCTGTCAACGAAAGCCGGTATCTTGCGAGTGCTAGATCGAAAGACCGGCCCTTCGGGATGTCATGTCCTGGAGGGCTTCTTTATTTGTGCCGGGTCGTGCCTCCTGCTTGATAAACCTGCGTCTCACCCATCGGACTTAGCCTTGTTTTCCAGCCAGTTACGATGAATCTCGGGAAGCTGATCGGCCAGCCAATCGCCAAAGGCGCGGCCCTCTCCGCTCAGCTCGATAACCATTCTGCGCTTGCTCGCCCGCGCAGCACCGAAGGCCCGGCCACGGCTGTCACGCAAGGCGCGCGCCCCGGTGCTCGCCGCGCGCGGGGGCGCCAAGGCCGCAAAAGCCTGCTCGAAACGCTCATCCGAGCCGCCTGCGACCGCCGCTTCAATCGCCGCCGCAAGATCCGCGCCCTCGAGCCGCCGCGCCAGCGCAAGCCAGCGATCGCGGCCCACCGAGGGCGCCGAGCCGATTGCATAGACGAGCTCGGCGGGCAGGGTTTCGACCACGGTCAACATCCGCGACAGCACGGTTTTGTCGATCGCCAAAGCGTCGCAAATCACCTTGCGCTCATAGCCGGATTTCGCCATTTGCTGGGCAAACAGCGCCTTTTCGATAAAAGACAGGTCCTTGCGCGCCGAGTTTTCCTGACCCTGCGCAATCACCAGTTCACGGTCATCAAGCTGGCGCACCATGGCCTTGACGGGCAGCTTCAGCGCCTTGAGCGCGGCGACCCGGCGGCGGCCATAGACGACCTCATAGCGGCCCTCGATATTCGGATGATGGCGCAAAAGCACCGGCACCTGCTGGCCGTATTCGCTGATCGAGGCCTGCAACGCCAAACTGCCCGCCGGATCTTCATCCAGCCGGTCGCGCAGGCCCGCATTGTCGATCAGATCGGGCGGCACATCGAGAATCGCCCGCCGCTTGAGGTCGTCAATCCCGCGAGAGACCGCTCCGACCGCGCCACGGCCATAGCGCGGCGGTGCCGGATCGTCGGGCGCGGGCTCGACCGCGGCCTGCATCAGCCCTTTGAGAAGATCCTTGCGTGCCATCACTCAGCCCCTTTCCGCCCCCAGGAGGACTGGATCAGCGCCTCGATCTCGCCATTGACGGCGTTGAGGCTTTCCATCGCGCGCTCGTAAGTCGTGCGGTTGAACGAGGCTTTTTCGACCTCGTAAAGCGTCTGTTTGGTGATGCCCGCATCCGAAATCGCGGTGGATTTCAGTACGGGATGGTTCAGCACATGATCGCCGAAGAGCGAGCGCATAAAGCTAACCATTTGATTTTGCGGTCCGTCTCCCGGCTCATAGCGGGTGACGACATAGCGCATCCAGTCGTAATTCATATCCGCTCCCGCATCCGCGACCACGCCCAGAAGATCCGAGGTCATCAGCAGGAACTGGCACATCGACATCACATCCAGCATCTGCGGATGGACCGTGACCAGGATCGACGTGGCCGCCGACAGCGCCGACATGGTCAGGAAACCAAGCTGCGGCGGGCAGTCGATCACCACGACGTCGTAATCTGCTTCAACCTCGGCGAGAGCGTCGCCAATCCGGGTAAAGAAAAACTTACCCGAGCGTTCGATGATCGCGCGCGGCGTATCATGCTCGAATTCCATCAGCTCAAGGTTGCCGGGAATCAGATCGAGATTGGTGAAATAGGTCTTCTGAATGACCTCGCGGATCGGCACCGGCTCTTCATAGCGGATCGCGTCGTAAAGCGTGCCGCCGTCTTCGAGGTCGAACTCGGGCTGAACACCGTGCAGCGCCGAGAGGCTCGCCTGCGGGTCGAGGTCGATCGCGAGCACACGGTAGCCGTCAAGCGCGAGCTTTTGCGCCAGATGCGCCGCCGTCGTGGTCTTGCCCGAACCGCCCTTGAAGTTGATGACGGTGATGACCTGAAGATGATCGCCCTCGCGCCGTCCCGGCAGGTAAGTGCCTGGAGTCTTTGCGCCTTTTTCCAGCATGACGCGCAAAGCCTGAATGTCGTCGGGGCTGTAATAGCGCCGCCCGCCCGCCCGGGTTTCCGGGCTCGGCCCCTTGCCTTCGAGGTCAAGCTTGCGCAGATAGGCATCCTTGACGCCCAGAAGATCCGCGACCTCGCCACTGGTGAATTTGCGCAGCTGCCGCCGGGCATCCGGCGGGAAAAGCTGCGCGCGATGCGCCTGCAGCCGACCGGACAAAGCCCGGGCGTGCTCGCCGACGAGCTTGTCGATGCGCGTTTTTGCCTGCATCATGCCCTCATGTGACGCGGTCAGTTGTTACGCTTTTGACCGTCTTATTCTGTTTGTTCCGTAATTAAATGCGCGAGAATTCCGATTCCCACAAGCATTATTTCCACTTACGGGGAATCCTTCAGGAAACGGCACCTGCATCTGCGCGCGAAAACCCCGGCGACAGATTCCAAAGGCAGGGGCACGGCACAGCTTTGACGGCAGATTGATCTTCAAGTCACAAATAAATTACGCATAACGCGACTTTCTTGCCACAGCTCGCCTGATCGGCGGCCAAATCCGGCGCCCGACTTGTTGACAAAAATACTAAACAAATCTTAACGGGCTGAAATTCCGGGAAACATCCGGGAGCTAGCCTCTTCGCCAGCAAGTTCCGCAAACCTGTGCGATGAGGACAGATATGAGACTCCCCCCCCGCGCCGCCCTTTGGGCGACGACGATTCTGGCTTTGCCGATGAGCGGCATGGCTCTGGCCCAAGAGGCCAGCGCGCCGGCCGCTCCGCAAGAAAGTGCGATCAAGAATTCCGAAGACGGTGTCGTGACGCTCGACAAGGTCACGATCTACGCCACCCGCCAAAGCACCAATGTCAGCGACGCGCCGGCCTCGATCACAGTTGTCGAAGGTGCGGCGCTTGAGGCGCGCGGGCAGGACAACCTGCAACAGATGACCCGCTATATTCCGGGCGTCACCGTCAGCCGTCAGACCTCGGCGACCGATCCTTTCGCGACCTTTGGCGGCGTCAATATCCGCGGCGTCGGCGGCAACCGGGTGCAGATGCTGATCGACGGCTCGCGCGTGGCCGAGCGCATCACCGATGGCACGCGCGACTATTTCGATTTCAATTTCATCAAACAGGTCGATGTCGTCAAAGGCCCGTCCTCGGTGCTTTGGGGCTCGGATGCGCTTGGCGGCGTGGTCGCCTTCACCACGATCGACCCCGAGGATGTGCTGCAAGGGCAGGACCGCGCCGGGACCGGGCGGCTGTCCTACGATTCCCTCAACGGCGAAAGCGGGGTCTCGGCGGCCTTTGCGCAGCGCTTCAGCCCGGATCTGACCGCGCTTTTGGGGATCGCGCGCACCGATGCGCATGAGGCCAAGTTCCGCAAGGCGCGCGCCGATGGCGGCGTCGCGGGCTGCGAGCGCAATATCGACTATGGCGCGCCGGGCTGTAACGAGCTCAACCCCGCCGATATTGCCGCGAACCGTCTGCTGGCGAAACTGGTCTGGACGCCGTCGAGCGAGCATCGTCTGGCCTTCACCGCGGACTTCCTGCAGCGCGACACCGATGTGCAATATAACGTGCTCAAGGGCCCGGTTTATTCCTCGATGACCGGCCTGCCGACGGGCGAAGTGAACTTCAACCACGACCGCAACCTCGAGGTTCGCCGTCAGCATTTCTCGCTGACCCATACCTGGACGCCGGGCTCGGGCTTTGTCGATGAGGTCCGCACCACCTTCGCCTATACGCCCTATAGCTATAAGCGGACCGGCACCAAATGGTCGCGCAATGCCGCGGGCCAGAACGTCATCACCCGCGACCGACTGGATTACTCGGAGGATTTCTTCGAGCTCGACGTTCAGGCGACCTCGCGTTTCTCGACCGGCAGCGCCGAGCACGAGCTGACTTGGGGCTTTGACGGCGACCTGACCCATACCGATTATGCGCGCGTCGACCGCGTCCAGAACCTCACCACCGGCACCGATGAGATCAAACGCGCGGGCGGCTTCAACTTCGCCAATTCGAAGACCCGTCGCGCCGATCTTTATGTGCAGGACAAGATTTCGCTCCTCAACGGCCAGCTTGAACTGACCCCGGGCCTGCGTTTCGCGAGCTACCGCATCGAGCCGAACCCGGACAAGGATTACATCCCCGTCATCGGCAAAGAGCCCAAAACCCGTTCGGACAGCAAGGTTCTGGGCAATTTCGGCGCGCTTTACCGCATCAACGACACCTATAAGGTCTGGGCGAATTACGGTCAGGGCTTCAAGATGCCGACCGCGCAGCAGCTTTACACCTCGGTGCCGGGCGCGAGCTTTGACATGATCCCCGCGCCCGATCTGCGCCCGGAAGAGGTCAAAAGCTTCGAGCTGGGTCTGCGCCGCGAAACCGCGCAAAGCTATTTCGGCGTGACCGCCTTCCGCGCCGATTACACCGACTTCATCCAGAGCTTCTGGAACCCGCCGGGAACCAATGTCTACACCTACCGCAACATCGGCAAGGTCAAGACCTGGGGGCTCGAGCTCGAAGGGCGCTATGATCTCGCCGACAACCTCAGCCTGACCGGCTCGGCCGCCTGGATGAAGGGGCGCCAGAAGGTCGATGAGAAATCCGAGGAAACCCCGCAGGATCTGCCGCCGCTGACCGCGACCTTGGGCCTGAGCTGGGAAGCGCGCCCCGATCTGACGCTCGACCTGATGGGCACGGTCGCCAGCCGCATCCGCGAAACCGCGACGAAGAACAACTTCAAGGCGCCGGGTTATGGCGTGGTCGATGCCTATGCCAGCTGGAAAGTCACCGACACCGCCGTGCTGAACCTTGGCGTGAAGAACCTCTTCGACAAGCGCTATTTCTACGACAGCGCCTCGGGTTACTCGGTGACGCCGTCGCGGTCTGTCGGCGCGCAAAACCCGCTCGAGCTTCAGACCGCGCCGGGCCGCTTCTTCACGGCCTCGCTCGAGATGAAGTTCTAAGCCGATGAGCACCCGCATGGCTGACGCCACCACCGGCGGGGCAGGAGAGGGGGGGCGCGTGCCAGAGCGCGCCCCTGACCGCCCGAGCCGACCTTCGAGCCAGCGCCCCACTTTGCGCCTGACGCTGAGACGCGCCGCCCGGCTGACCCGGGCGGCCTGCCTTGGTCCGGGGGCGTGGAAGGCCGGGCTCTTGTTTGCCACGATCCTGTCTTTAAGCTTCGTCGAGATCTGGATCTCGCTGCGCCAGATCGACTGGTATCGCGATTTCTACAATGCGCTGGAAAAGGTCGATGCGGCGGCGGCAGTCCATCAGATCGGCATTTTCTGCATCCTGACCGCCTCGGGGGTCGTGACCTTCCTGATTGGCGATTATCTGCAAAAGGCGTTGCAATTGCGGCTGCGCACGCGGCTGACCGTGCAGGCGATCGACCATTGGCTCGGCAACCGCGCCTATTGGCTGCTGCGTCCGGGCTTTGGCGCGACCCCGGTCGAGAACCCCGACCAGCGCGTCGCCGAAGATTGCCGCCAATTCGTTGAAAAAATTCTGGAATATTCGCTTGAACTGATTTCGAAAGTCGTGGCGCTGGTCTCTTATGTGGCGCTTCTGTGGTCGCTGTCGAGCTTTGTTCTGGCGATCACGGTCTTTGGCTTCGGCATCGAGATTCCGCGCTATATGGTCTGGCTCGCGCCAATCTATGTCGGGCTGGCCTCGCTGGTCATCCATCTTGGCGGGCGCGCGCTCAAGCGGGTCTATTTCACCCGAGAGCGCGCCGAGGCCGATTTCCGCCATGCGCTGATCCAGATCCGCGCCAGCGCCGATCTCGTCGCCCAGACCCAAGGCGAGGCCGCCGAGAAGCGCCGCCTTGATCAGCGTTTTGGCCAGATCGAGCTGAACTGGCGCAGGCTGATGCGGCGCGAATTCCTGTTCTACCTCTTCCACCGCCCCTATCAGACCACGATCCTGCGCGTGCCGACCTTCTTCGCGCTGCCCGCTTATCTCGCCGGAGCGGTGACGCTTGGCGGCATGATGCAGCTCGCCAATGCCTTTGGCAGCGTCACCCAGACGCTAAGCTGGTTCATCTTCCGCTACCGCGCGCTCGCGGAATTCGTCGCGGTTTGCGAGCGTCTGGACGGGCTCATGCAAAACGCCCGCGCGCCCGAGCCTCTGCCCGGCGCCGCGCAAAAGATCGACCGCGTGGCTTCGGCGGATGGTTGGCTGCGGCTCGAGGGGCTGCGGCTTTCGACCCCCGATGGCCGCTGGCTTGATCCGACGCCGGATTATGCCTTGCGCCCCGGCGCGCGGCTGTGGATCGCGGGCGGCTCGGGCCAGGGCAAGACGACGCTTCTGTCGGCGGTTTCGGGTCTCTGGATCTGGGGCGAGGGCCGGATCGAGGCGCCCGCGGGAAAATTCGCCTTCCTGCCCGCAGGCGCGCCGGTGCTGGCCGAAACCATCCGCGCCGCCGCCTGCCATCCCGAGGACCCCGCCACGCATGACCCCAAGCGCCTGCACCGCGTGCTCTCGCGGCTCGGGCTTGGGCATCGGCTGGACCCGTGCCTGCTTGAAACCTCGCTCAGCGGGCTCTCGATGGGCGAGCGTCAGCGGCTTGGCCTTGCCCGCGCGGTGATGCTGCGCCCCGATTGGCTGGTGCTCGACGAGGCGACCGCCGCGCTCGATCCAATGACCGAGGCCGACCTTCTGGGCTGGCTCGCCGCCGAGCTGCCCGACACCACCATCATCATGGTCGCCCATCGCCGCCCGACCGGGCTGCGGCTGGATGACACGCTTCATATCGGACAGACCGATCCTGAAAGGAAAACCGCATGACCACGCAAACCCTTGAGCGCGCAAAGATTTCCGGCGCAACCCCGGCCGAGGTGCTCGCCCGCCTGCCCGCGATTGGCCGCCTGATGGTCATCGTGCGCACCGAAGGCACCACGCATGAGCGCATCGGCGCGGTCGAGGCCGTGACCCGCGATGGTGATGCCGTCATCATCTCGGGCGACTGCCACGATTCCCGCATCGACACCGGCGCGCTCGCCTCGGTGCTGATCGACCGCACTTCCGTCATGCGCGACAAGGTCTATCCGCGCCTCGAATTCCGCGACGCTGCGGGCGAGCTCGTCGTTTCGGTCGTCGGCATGGAAGGGGTCGAGCCCTTTGACGCGGCGCTTGCCGATTTCGCCGTGGTCGCCGAAGCACCCGAGCCGAAAGAAGCGGCAAGCAGCGACCCCCGCCCCGAGCTTGACCCCGCCGATCCCGCGCTCGCGCCTTTCGAGGCTTTGCGCGACAGCGGCGCGGAAGTCGCGATCCGCAATGACCGCGCGGGCGTAGGCCAGGAATGGAAGGGCGTTGTCGCCGAGATCAAGCCGGTCATGGGCTTTGTCAATGTGATGACCAAGGACTTCCACCTCCACCTTGAAGGCGGCTCGGTCGCCAGCTGGCAAGAGGCACCGCGCGCGCGCATCGCGATTGGCCAAAGCGGCCAGCCGACCGGCCTCACCCTCATCTCGGACGCTTTCGCATGAGCGAGCCTTATACCCCCTGGTTCCTGCCCGCCGAGCAGCAGCCCGCGACCCATCCCCAGCTCATGGGTCGCCTTGCCGGCGCCGAGGTCGTGCTTTTGGGCGAGCGTCACGATCAGGCCGCCCATCACCGCTGGCAGCTTCACGTCGCGGCGGGGCTCGCCGCCCATCGCCCGATCGTCATGGGCTTCGAGATGTTCCCGGCCCGGCTCGATCAGGTGCTGCACTCCTGGGTTTTCGGCAAGCTTGACGAGGATATTTTCCTTGAGCGCTGCGAATGGGCCAATGTCTGGGGCTTCCCGGCCGAGCTTTACATGCCGATCTTCCGCTTTTGCCGCGAGATGAAGATCCCGATGGTCGGGCTGAACTGCCGCCGCGAGCTCGTGCGCGAGGTCGGCGCGGGCGGCTGGCAAAGCGTGCCCGAGGAAAACCGCGAAGGGCTGACCCCCGCGCGGCCCTCCTCCGAGGCCTATCGCCGCTTCATCTTCGAGCTGACCGGCGGCGGCGCGCCCGGCCGCAAGGTGACTTCGGCCGAGGATCCGGGCTTTGACCGTTTCGTGCGCGCGCAAGAGGTCTGGGATCGCGCCTTCGCCACCCGCATCCGCAATGCGGTGTGCCGTCCGGGTAAGCCTCTGGTCGTCGGCATCATCGGCATGGGCCATCTGCAATGGGGCGGCGGCGTGCCGTGGCAGCTTGAGGATTTCGGCATCCATGACGTGCGCGTGTTGATCCCGCAGGGCGAAAGCCAACCGATGCTGGCCGCAGGTGCCGCCGATGCGGTTTTCCGTCTGCCCGAAACTGAGACCGAAACCGAGGCCGAACTCTCCGACGCCTGACGCCTGCCTCGCGCGCGGGCGTTGTCCTGCGCGCGAGGGCTAAGCCTGCGCCCGTCACCGGGCGGGGCGCAGCTCCATCTCGACATAATCGCCCTCGGACGAGGTCGCCTCGCGCAGCACCGCGAACCCCTTCGCCACATAAAAATGCCGCGCGCGCTGGTTCTCGACCAGACATTTCAACCGATAGGGCTGGTTCGGCCAATCGGGCAGCGCCTGCAGCAGCGCCGCGCCAATGCCGCGCCCGCGCGCCGCTTTGTCGAGATAAAGCATATGGATGAAGTGATCCGCCGCCCAAAGCGAGAGAAAGCCCAGCACCCCGCGGTTTTTCGCCCCGTTTTCTGGCCCGCCCGCACCGCGCGCCACAAGGACCACCTCACCGGCGCTGTCTTGCGCAAAATCCTCCAGCGTGAAGCTGTCGGGCGCGGCCTTGGGCATGATCTCGCGCCGCGCCTCCAGATAAATCCGGGCAAGCGCATCCGCATCCTCTGGCCGGGCAGGGGTGATGAGAAATGGATCGGGCATGGGCTTTGGTCCGAAAGGCAAGGGCCCTAGCGATAGACCCAGCCTGCGCGCCGCGCAATGATCAGGGCGCGCTCTGGGCCCGTGCGCCCTCGCCACAGCCTCGCGCAGGCTTACGACTTTCCGCCGATTGCCGCCGCTTTCCCCCCGGACCTAGCCTTCGGGCAGCTTCACCAATGGAGGAAAAGCCATGGATTGGAACGAAAACCGGCGTCACCTGATGGAAGGCGTGCGCAAGCTCGCGCAGCTTTCGCCCGATACGCTGAAAGGCTATGGCACCGCCAGCGCCGCCGGCAAGAAGACCAACCATCTCGACGAAAAGACCCGTCAGCTGATCTCGCTTGCCGTCGCCGTGACGACGCGCTGCGATGGCTGTATCTCGGATCACGCCAATGAGGCGGCCAAGGCCGGGGCGACCCGCGAAGAGCTGGCCGAGGCGCTTGGCGTCGCCGTGGCGATGAATGCGGGCGCGGCTTTGGTCTATTCGACCCGCGCGCTGGAAGCTTTCGACACCGCCGACAAGGCGTAAGCGGGGCCCAACCCGGACAAGGCGCCCCGCGCGGGCGCCTTACTCCGTCGCGATCTGCTCTTTCAAGAGCTCCTTGACCGAGCTGTCGAAACTGTCGCTTGCCGCCGTTTTGCTGCTTTCCGAGGCGATGAAGGCATCGCGCTTTTGGACCAGCCCGTCCATCTCGGCCTCAAGCTTGGCGCGCTCGGCAATGACGCCGTCGAGATAGGCCTTGCGTTCGGGCGCGGGGATCTTTTGCAGCTCGGGCGCGAGATCGGCCTCGGGGATCTTGTCGAGCGCGACATCGCCGTTGACCACCGCCGAGACCATGTCATTGCCGCCGGTCACCGCCTCTTTCTTCACCGATTTCTTGGAATAAAAGCTTGAATTGTCGGCCTGAACCTCAGCCGAGGCGGTTTTGCGGTCGGCGACCTTGGCGCGAACCTCGGCCTGCTCCACCTGCGAGCCATAGGGCAGGATCGTCTGGTCGATCTTGTCCTGCACCTTGAGAATCTCGGCATCGAAGGGCGTCGGGATCTGGCGGATCTGGCCGCCGTCCTGCGGGATCGCAATGTAACGCCCGCCGCCGAGCCGCGCCATTTCCTGCCAATATTGCCGGGTCTCGCCATCGTCCCCGGCCTGAACCGTGTTCAGCGTGATGCCCTTCTTGCGGGCCTGCGCGATGACCTCGGCATAGCGGGGCGCATTGTCGTAATCCATATGCGGCGGGGCGTCGCCCACGAGGAAGATGATGCGGCGGACCTTCTCGCCCTTGGTCCAGTCGAGATTGCGCACCGCCTCGTCCAAAGCCTCATTCACCGATTCCGGCGTATCGCCGCCACCATCGGCGCTGAACCGGCGCAGCTTGGCGTAGATGTCCTGCACATCGCCGCTCATGTCATGGGTGCGCAGGACGTAATCGTCACCGCGATCGCGATAGGCGACCAGCGCCAGCCGGATATCGGCATCCGGGTTCACATCCAGCATCGTATTGGTGATCGACCAGATCTTCTGCTTGGCGCCCTCGATCAGATCGACCATCGAGCCGGTGGTATCGAGCACGAAAGCCACCTCGATCCGCTCGCCCTTCTGGGTTTGCTGGCCCTCGGCAAAAGCCGCAAGCGGCGTCAGGAAAAGGCCAAGGCCAAGGGCGGTGCGGATCAGATGACGGGACATGAAAACCTCCGAAGACAGAGGCAGAATGTCAGGAAGCCCGCCCTCTGAATAGGGGGGCGTTCCTGACAAATCTGTGACCGCAAGCCCTTGTCTTGACAGGAGAAATTCGGGTCACTTGTTCTCCCTTGGGTTGAGCTTCAGCCCAAGGGATCGCGCCTCAATGGCCCGCGGGTTTCTTCTCGCCGGCACGGACCGCGAAAGGCAGGATGTTTTCGCGCGGCGGCAGCGGGCAGACCGCGAAATCGGTGAAGGCGCAGGGCGGGCTGAAGGCCTTGTTGAAGTCCAAGACCACCTTGTCGCCTTGAACCTCACCGATCAGAAAGCGCGCCGCGCCATAGGTCTCCGGCCCCGAGGTCTTGTCGCGGATGACAAACATCGGCTTGCCGAGTTTCCAATGGGTCGGCAGCAAGGTGACCTCATGCCCGTCATGGCTAAAGCGCGCCTGATGGGTCAGCTCGACCGAAGTCGCGATCCCCGCGACCGTGTCAATGCCAAGCGATTTTGGCGCGTCGAGCTTGGACCACTCGGCCTCGATCCGCCAGGCGGGGTCGATGGCATAGCTGTCGATGCCGGGAAATTCGGTGCGGGCGGGGGCAAGCGTGTCCCTGACGCGCAAGGCATACTGCCCCTCGATCGAGGTCGCCTCAAGCAACAGATCCGCGACCTTCAGCCGCGGCGGATTGTCGGGATAGGGCGCAAAATCGCGCGGGCCGGTCCCGTCATCAAAGCTTGCCTTGCCATCCGCGGCAAGATCCAGCACGCCGAGATGCGCAGGCCCGGCCGAGATGACCACATCGTTCTCGGCGCTTGTGCCGACCGTCAGCCGACCGGGCGAGATTTCGACGCGGTCGGTCAGATCGAGCCAGCCATCCTCGGCGGTCAGCGCGGCAAGACGCTCGGCGCGCCAATCGGTGATGTCACGTTCATAGCTCATGCGGTTTGTCCTTCATGCGGTTCCGGCAGTTTCAACAGGCTGGCCAGAAGCCTTTGGGTATAGGGATGCTGGGGCGCGCGCAGGATCTCGCGCGTCGCGCCCGCCTCGACGATGCGGCCCTTTTGCAAGACGACCATCTGCGGGCACAGTGCGGCGACAATCGCGATGTCATGCGAGACGAGCACCAGCGTCAGCTGACGCGCGTGCTCTGCCAGAAGGTCAATCACCCGCACCCGGGTCGAGAGATCGAGCGCCGAGACCGGCTCGTCGGCAATCAAGACGCGCGGCTGGGCGATCAAGGCGCGGGCAATGGCGATGCGCTGGCGCTGGCCGCCGGAAAAGGCGCGGGGGTAGCGGTCCAAGCTATCCGCGGGCAGGCCAACGGCGGCGAGCACGCGGGCGACTTCGGCGGCGCTGTCACCGGGCAGGTTCAGCGCGCCATGCGGCTCTGCGATGATGCGCCCGACCTTCATGCGCGGATCAAGCGAGGTATAGGGGTCCTGGAACACCGGCTGCACGAAGCGGCGATGCGCGGCCATCCGGGCGCGCGAGCCCAGATCAAGCGGGCTGCCATCGGCCAGAAGCCTGCCCGATGTCGGCGCGGCGAGCCCGAGAAGCAGGCGCAGCAGCGTCGATTTGCCCGAGCCGCTTTCGCCCAGAATCCCGAGGCTTTGGCCCTCTTCCAGCCGCAGCGAAACGTCATGCAACACGGTCGAGCGGCGGTCATAGCCGTAAGAGACATTCTCCAGCGCAAACAGGCTCATGGCAGTTCATCTCCCGCCAAAGCGGCCTCCAACCGTCGCGCCGCACCGACCAGCGCCTTGGTATATTCATGCGCGGGCCGGGTGAAGACGCGGCGCGCCGGGCCTTCCTCGACCACATCGCCCTGCCGCATCACGATCACCCGGTCGGTGATCCGCGCCACCACCGGAAGATCGTGACTGATGAAGAGAAGCGCCAGACCCTCGGCCTTCACGAGCCCGTCAAGGAGGTCGAGCACCTCGGCTTGCGTCGTGACGTCAAGCGCGGTCGTCGGCTCATCGGCGATCAAGAGGCGCGGCCCGCAGGCGAGCGCCATGGCAATCGCAATGCGCTGACGCTGCCCGCCCGAGACCTCGTGCGGGAAGGCGGCAAGGATACGCTCAGGCTCGGCAATCGCCACGCGGTCAAGCCATTGCAACTGCTCGGCTTTCAGCGCGCTCGCGGTCAGGGCGCGGCCCTCGCGCGCCGCGCGGCGGCGGATCGGTTCGGCCAGCTGCCGCCCCAGCCGCATCAGGGGATCCAGCGCCGAGCGCGGGTCTTGGAACACGACCGAAGCCACCGCGCCACGGAGCGGCACAAGGCGGCGGTCGGGCTGGCCCACGACCTCTTGCCCGCCAAGCAGCACCGAGCCCGAGGCGCGCAGCCCCGTCGCCAAAAGCCCGACAACCGACATCGCCGTCAGCGATTTGCCAGAGCCGCTTTCGCCAACCAGCCCCAGCTGCTCACCGGGTTCAAGGGTGAAGCTGACGCCATGGACCAGCTCTTTTGCGGCGCTCGCAACCCGCAAATCGCGCAGGGTCAAAAGGCTCATGCCGCGCTCCTTTCCGGGTCAAGCAGATCGCGCAGCCCATCGGCGAGAAAGTTGATGCCAAGGACCAGCAGCACCAGTGCAATGCCGGGCGCAATCACCCCGATCGGCGCGGCAAAGACCGTCGATTGCGCCTGTTGCAGAAGCTGGCCCCAAGAGGCATTGGGCGGCGGCGCGCCAAGGCCGAGATAGGAGAGCGACGCCTCGGCAATCACCGCAAGGCCGAATTGCAGCGCAATCGCGACCAGCACGGTCGGCGCGATATTCGGGAGAATATGGCTCAGCACGATCCGCCCCCAGCCGACGCCCGAACAGCGCGCGGCGGTGATGAAATCCTGCGCCAGCACGCGCTTGGTCAGGATACGCACCAGCCGCGCAATGATCGCCGACATGGCAAGGCCAATCGCCAGGATCGCGGTGCCAAGGCTCGCGCCATCGCTCGCGGCCACGACCAGCATGGCAAGAAGCAGCGTCGGGAAAGCGATGAGAATATCGAGCGTCGCGGCCAAAGCATCATCGGCGCCGCGCCGGGCAAAGGCCGCGAGCACGCCAAGCGTCGTGCCGATCACGCCGCCCAAAGCCACCGCACCCACGCCGACGGTCAGCGCGATCCGCGCCCCGATCATCACTTGGGTGAAATAGTCGCGGCCGAGCCGGTCGGTCCCGGCCCAATGCTCCCATGACGGCGGCTTCAGCCGTCCGCCCGCCATCGCGGTCGGGTCGTAAGGCAGCCAGACCAGCGTCAGAAGCGCGACGGCGACATTGATCCCGACGAGCAAAATCCCGATCCAGAGGGTCAGCCGCTTCATGCCTCGCCCCCCTTGTCGCGCAGGCGCGGGTCGATCAGGCGCTGGACCACATCGGCGGCAAAACCGATCAGCAGAACCAGCAGGGTCGAGATCAAAAGCACGCCCTGCACGCTCGGATAATCGCGCTGCTGGATGCCCAAAAGCAGCATCGAGCCCAGACCCGGCAGCGCAAAGACCCGCTCGACCACCACCGCGCCCAAAAGCGTCGAGGCAAGCTCGATCCCAAGGATCGAGATCACCGGCACGCTTGCGTTGCGGATGCCGTGGCGGATGAGCGCCTGCGGATAGCTCGCCCCCAAGGCGCGGGCATTGCGCAGATAATCCGCGCCCAAGACATCCAGCACCGCCGCGCGGACATAGCGCAAAAGCGAGGCCGACATGACCAAAGCCACGGTGACGACCGGCAGGATCAGCGCGCGAAACGCCTCGCCAAAGGTCGCCCAGCCCTTGATCGGAAAGCCCGAGGCCGGCAGCAAGCGCCATTTCACCGCGACGATCCACACGAGCATGATCCCGATCCAGAAGACCGGCACGGCAATCCCGAATTGCGACACCGCCGAGATCAGCGCGCCATACCAGCGATGCGATTTGACCGCCGCAATGATGCCCAAAGGCACGGCAATCAGGATCGCGAGCAGGAAGGCCGCGAAGGTCAAGGGCAGCGTGACCGTCAGCCGCGCGCCAATCTCGGGCAGGACCGGGGCGTTCGAGACGAAAGACGTGCCCAGATTGAAGCGGGCGAGATCGGACAGGAAGATGCCCAGTTGGATCAGCAATGGCTGGTCGCTGCCGACCTCGGCACGCGCCGCCGCGATCTGGGCATCATCGGCCCCGACCGACAGCAGGGCCGCCGCTGGATCCCCCGGCAAGAGCCGCAAGAGCACAAAGAGAACCAGCCCTGCCGCGACAAGCGACAGGGCCAGCACGAAGGTCCGGCGCAGAAGATAGCGACCCATTCACCCTCTCAGATGATTATTCCGACTTGGTAATGCCGCGCAGGAAGAACTGCGCATTCAAACCATTGACCGGATAATGCGCCACCTTGGTCGAAGAGACCACCAGCTGCGGATAAAGATAAAGCCAATTCGACGCAGCATCCTCGGCGATCAGCTTGTTGGCCTCGCGCAGCTTTGCCGCCTGTTCCTCGTCGGTATCCGAGGTCTCGGCCGCATTGATCAGCTCGGTCACTTTCGGATTGTCATAGCCCCAGTAGAAATCGGGGTTGCCGTAGAAGACGATGTCGCGGTGATTGACATGCTCTTGCAACGTCGCCTGGAAATCCTTGGCCTGATAGACCTTGGTGTACCATTCGTTCGCGGTGATGACGTGGATATTCACCGTGACGCCCACCTTGGCGAGCTCGGCTTTCAGGAACTCGGCCACGATCGGATGGGGATCGTAATTCGGGGTCTCAAGCGTGAAGGCAAAGCCTTTCTCGAAGCCCGCCTCTTTCAAAAGCTCCTTGGCGCTTGCCGGATCATAGGCATCGACCGAGGTCAGGTCCTCATACCAGGGATCGGTCGGCGGCACGAAGGAACCGAGCACCGTGCCCCGGTCGCCCCAGATCGCCTCGAGCAGCTTCTTCTTGTCGACGGCGCGGGCCAGGGCCTTGCGCACCTTCACATCATTGAAGGGCGCGACGCGGTCGTTATAGGCCATGATCTCCTTGGTGGTCGATTTCCCCTCGGCGATGGTGAAGGCCGTGGGATCTTCGAACAAAGCCAAAGCATCGGGGCTCTGGACCGAGGTGATGACATCGACCGCATTGGTCAACAGCGCATTGTTGAGCGCCGAGGCATCGGTGAAATAGCTGAACGTCGCCCCACCATTCGCCGGTTTCGCGCCCCAGTAAGCGTCAAACGCCTCGAGCGACAAAGCCGAGCCGCGCTTCCAATCAGCGAGCTTATAAGGCCCGGTGCCATCTTCCTTGCCGGTGATGTCGCCCGCCTTGTCGCTGACGATCCAGACGTAGCTCAGGTTATAGGGCAGCGAGATCGACTTCGCCTTCAGCTTGATGACCACGGTCAGATCATCAGGCGTCTCGATCGCCTCGATCCCGGCAAGGCTCTTCTTGCGCGAGGATTTCGACGCCTCCGCCACCACGCGCTCGATCGAATATTTCACATCCGCCGAGGTCAGCGCCGCGCCCGAGTGAAACTTCACATTGGGCTGCAGCTTGAACGTATGGGTGAGCCCGTCCGCGGACACGCTGTGCTCGGCGGCCAAAGCGGGCGCGACCGAGCCATCATCATTCAGCCGGTAAAGCGCCTCATAGACGTTGTCGTTAAAGGCCTCGTTGATGCCCTGACCGGCACCGGCGGTATTGTCGAGGTTCTGGGGCTCGTAAAGCGAGCCGATGCGGATGATCGCCGCCGGATCATCGGCCGCGAGCACCGGAGCCGCGCCCGCGATCAGCGCGGCAAAGGCCACGCCAAGAGCGCGCGAAAATGTTGATGAAGAAGCCATGGCACACCAAATTCAGGTTCGTTATCGCCAACATAGCGCAAAGCCGAAGCCGCTGCGAGCGATCTTGCCGGGACGGCGTCGCGAAACCGACATCCGCGCTGGCATGTTATTCCCGGCCCGCGACGAAAGTCGGAAGTTCCTTCCCAGCAGAAAAATCCGCGACCTCGCGCGAAAGGCGAAACCCCGCCCAAACGAATCTCTCTTCAGTGTCAAAGCCCGCCCGAAAATCGCCTCCCAAAAACCGGCGCGCGTTTTCTTCATCACCGCAAATACCCTCGGGGGTGAATTGCCCGGCACGGGCAAGAGGGGGCGGAACGCCCCCTCACACCAAGAAAATATCTCAGTCGAATTTCTCGGTCGTATCCGCCGCGCCCCGGACCCAATAGCCCGCCGCCTTGACCCATTCCTTGGGATGGCCGCGCTCGAAGATCTGCGCGCGCAGGGCGCGGGTGACGCTGGCCTCGGCGGCGATCCAGACGAAGCCGCGGCCCTCGGGCAGCGCGAGCCCCGCGAGCGCATCGAGAAGCGGGCCGGGCTCATGGGCCTGATCCAGAGGGCGATGGACCCAATGGGGCTCATGGCTGGCGCGGGTCTCGAAGACCTGCTCGTCAGCTGCGGAATCCACCGCGGCCAGCGTGAGGACGCGCACGCCCGCCTCAAGCTCTTCGGCGCGCCGCCCGATCGCGGGCAGGGCGGTTTCGTCGCCGATCAGCAGATACCAGTCGAAAACCGGCGCGACCACGGCAGAGCCGCGCGGCCCGCCGATTTCCAGCCGGTCGCCCGGCGCCGCCGTCATCACCCAGCGCGTCGCCGGACCCTGATCGGGGCTGCCCTCGCCATGGACCGCGAAATCGACGGTCAGGCTTTGCGCGGCATTGTCGTAGCGGCGCGGGGTGTAATCGCGCATCTCGGCGCCGTCGCCCGCGCCTTCGGGAAAGATCTTGATATGGTCATCGGCGCCAAGGCTGATGAAATCGGCGAGATCCTCGCCCGCAAGCTCGACCCGGATCATATTCGGGGTCAGGCGGAAGATCTCGGTAATGGTCAGGCTGCGCCGCCGGGTCTCGTGGCGGTGACGGGTAATGATTTGCTCCATGAAGCCTCCTGAGGTCTTGATCTGCAACGGCTTGCCCGGAACCGGGGCTGGCATGTCAGCGCGTGGTTAACAGGTTCCGCCGCGCTTGGCATGTGCTCCTGACAAAAAAACTTGGGATTTCTGATCACGCCCGCGCGACTGCCCCACGACTGCCCCACGACTGCCGAGATCTCGACGGCTTGTGCCAAAGGCAGGGCCGCGCAGGGCCCGTTGCATTGCCCGCTGCGCTTGACTTCATACATCGGTTTAGTGGATGTTTAAGAAGAACATTCGCCTGAAATTGAGCCAGATTACGCAGCCAGAAGGAATATTTTCCCACATCATAGGAAGAGCGCATAGCCTTACCGCGGATCCGGGCGCAAAGAGATCAATTCCCTCTCTGCCCGCGCGCTCCCGCCGAACACACAAGGCGCGCTCCGATTCCCTGCGCCGCAAATCTCACCGCAACCCGCTCTGCCCCAAAGCCACCAAGCCCGACTTTCCCTTTTCGAGACCTATTTTCCGCCCGAGGACCCCATGACCACCGAACTTTCCCAGACGCTGGCCCGCGCCGAAGAGCTTGGCCGGCACTTTGCCGAAACCTCGGCTGATCACGATGCGAGCGGAGAGTTTCCTTTCGCCAATTTCACCGCTTTGCATGAGGCCGGGCTTTTGCGCCTGACCATGGCCCCCGAACACGGCGGGCTGGGCGGCGGGCTGCAAGCGGCGCTGGCGGCGGTATCGGCGGTGGCCAAGGGCGATCCCTCGACCGCGCTCGTCTATGCGATGCATCTGGGCATCCACCACGGCATCCGCACCTCGGGCAAATGGCCCGCCCATCTGGTCGAAAGGGTCTCGCGCGCCAATCGCGAGGGCGTGGCGCTTCTCAATTCCGCGCAGGTCGAGCCGGTGGTCGGCTCGCCCTCGCATGGCACTTTGCCCCAGACGATCGCGCGGCGCGATGGCGCGCAGTGGCGGATCTCGGGGCACAAGACCTATGCCACGGGGATCCCGCTCCTGAAATGGTCGACCGTACTTGCCGTCACCGATGAGGCCGAGCCGCGTCTGGGGCTTTTCCTCGTGCCGACCGACGCGCCGGGTCTGCGCATCGAGCGGACCTGGAATGCGACCGGAATGCGCGCGACGCGCAGCGATGACATCCTGCTCGACGATGTCGTGATCCCTTACGAGGATACGATCGACCTTGGCCCGGCCGCGCAGGGCCTGCGCCGCGATCCGCGCGAGGGCGCGTGGTATTTCACGCTGGTGCCCGCGATCTATAGCGCGGCGGCGGAATCCGCGCGTGATTGGCTGGTCGATTTTGCCACCAATCGCGTGCCGGGCAGCCTTGGCGCGCCTTTGTCCACCGTGCCGCGCATTCAGGACGGCGTCGGCCAGATCGAGGTGCTTTTGGGCATCAACCGTAGGCTTTTGCAGGGCATTGCCGAGGATTACGACCTTGGCCGCCCCTTTGGCACTGACGCCGGTCTGGTCAAACATGCGGTGATCGAGAATGCGACGCAAGCCTCGATCATCGCGCTCGATCTCGGCGGCAATCCCGGGATCAGCCGCGACAATCCGCTGGAGCGCCATCACCGCAATGTGCTGGGCGCCAAGGCCCATGCGCCGCAAAACAACATCATCCGCGCCGGTTTGGGCAAGGCGGCCTTTGACCGCTACGCCGCCGCCCAGGCCGAAGAGGCGGGCCGCGAGGCCGCCATCGCCGCGCAGTAAGCCGCCACAAAGGAGCCACCCCATGACGATCAAGCCCGAATTCCTGTGGTATACGCAATGCCCCGCACCGACGCCGCTGTCGCTCGCGGCCCAGAAGGGCTGGCTGGCCGAAAGCTTCGCCGCCCATGATCTGGCGGTGAAATCCATCCGCCAATCCCCCGATCCAGAGGTCCGCGCCAGCCATTTCACCCATAGCCTCGACTGGTCCTTCCGGCAGGGCGGCAATATTCCTCCGCTCTGGACGCGGGCCAATGGGCGCGAGACCCGCGTGCTTGGCATCACCACCACCGATGAGTTTCAGGCCGTCATCACGCTGCCCGGACGCGGGATTACGGATGCCTCGGATCTCAAGGGGCGGCGCATCGGCATTCCCCGAAATGACCGTGCGCTGATTGATTTCCAGCGCGCCACGGCGCTCAAAGGCGTGGTCTCGGCGCTGACCTTGGCCGGGCTGACGGCGGCGGATGTCGAGCTCGTCTGGCTGCAAGATGAGGCCTTTGGCGGCGATATCGGGCAGGGCGGCTATGGCGGGCTGCGCCGCAGCTATCCCTATGGCGCCGAATTCCTCGCGCTCGCGCGGGGCGAGATCGACGCGTTTTTCGTCAAGGGCGCCGAGGGGCTTTTGCTCGCCGCGCAGTTCCGCGCCGTGCTGGTCGCCGATTTCGGCTTCCATCCCGATGCCCGCATCCGCATCAACAACGGCACGCCCCGTCCCCTGACGATCGACGCCGCGACCATCGCGCGACGCCCCGATCTCGCCGAAGCGCTCGTCGCCTCGGTCCTGCGCGTGCCCGTCTGGGCCAAAGAGCACCCCGAAGATGCGGTCCGCCTGATCGCGCGCGAAATCGGGGTGGGCGAGGATGCGATCTGGGCCGCGAACGGGCCCGAAGTTCATCGCCATCTCGAGCTGACAATCGAGGAAGACCAGATCGACGCGCTTCAGCATTTCGTCGGTTTCCTGCGCGAATGGGACTTTATCCCGGCTGAATTCGACGTGCGCGATTGGGTCGATCCGGCCCCGCTGGCGGCGGCGCGCGCGAAACTGGCCGTGCCTGCCTAAGCGCCTCACCCCGGCCCGCCCCACCATAGCGCGGGCCGCTCTCCCCCTTTTCGCGAAAGGCCAAACCCGTGGCAAAAATCGTCCTCATCGGCGCCTCTGGCGGCATCGGCAGCCATCTGCGCACCGAGGCTCTGGCGCGCGGCCATCATGTCACCGCGCTGACCCGCAGCCAGAACCTGCCCGCAGCCGAGCGCCTGACCTCGGTGCAGGCCGATCTTGCCGAGACCGCCGCCGTGACCGAGATCTTTCGCGGCGCCGATGCGGTTCTCAGCGCCTATAGCCCGGGCCTCAGCCGTTTCAGCGCCGAAGAGGCCGCGCAGCTGATCAAGGCCGCGCATGAGAGCCTCTTCACCGCGCTCAACGCGGCGGGGGTGGCGCGGGCGATAATCGTCGGCGGCGTCGGCAGCCTGCGCGCCGAGGCGGATCGCGACGGCGATGTCGTCGATGCCGCTTTCTATCCCGCCGATCACAAGGCCCATACGCTGCAAAACCGCGAGATCCTGCGCGGACTTCGCGGCGCGCAGGGTGCGGCACCCGCGACAGGTTCCGGGCTCGATTGGAGCTATGTCTCGCCGCCGCTCGATATTTTCGAGGGGCCGAAGCTTGGCCGCTACCGGCTCGGGCAGGATGTGCTCTTGCGCGATGCGGCGGGCGATAGCCGGATCTCGCGCGCCGATTTCGCCGCCGCCATTCTCGATGTTTTCGAAAAGGGCAGCCATATCCGCGAGCGGTTCACGGTGGCTTATTGAGCCCCTCAACCAAGCGATAAAAGCGGCGCGGGGGCGAACCCCGCGCCCTTTGCGTTACGCCTCGACCAGCGCCTCGCTCAGATAATCCTCGACGCGGCGCGGCGCGCGGCCAAGGATCTCTGACACGGTTTGCGTGACGCCCGCCGCGCCCCCCGCGCTAATGACCTTGATGAATTGCGCGATCACCCCTTGCTCGAAGGCGGGCAGGCTCGGCGCGCCGGGATCAACCGCCGGCGCCTCTGCCGACACCGTGATTTCACGCCCGGCAAGGCCGCTCGCGATCCGCGCGAGCTCGTCGGTGGACAAAGCCTCGCCGCCAGTGATGACCAGCGGGCCGGGCGCGGGGGCCTCGGCCAGAAGCTGCGAGACAGCGACATCGGCAATGTCGCGAATGTCGATATAGGCGACCTCGGCCGCGCCGTGGCGGGCATGGATCGGCCCGCCCGCGCGGATCTGGCGGATGGTCCCGGCCAGCGAGACCTGCGCCCAGGCATTGGGCCGGATCGCGACCGATTGCGGCACCGCGCTTGCCAGATGGGTCTCGATCGCCTGATGGGCATCGCCCGAAAACGAGGTGCCGACCGTCCAATCCGAGCCCGAGATCTTGACGATCCGCGTGACCCCCGCCGCGCGCGCGGCCTCGATCACCGCGATCTGATCCTCGGCCAGCGTTTCGCTGATCGGCGAGAGCAGGAACAGCCGCGCGATCCCCGAAACCGCGCGCGCAAGGCTGTCTAGGTCGCGAAAATCACCCGCGACGATGTCAACGCTCGCTCCAAAAATGCGGCGGGCGCTGTCGGGGTTACGGCTCAGCACCCGAGGCCGGATCCCGCGCGCAATCAGCTCGCGCGTGACGATCCGGCCGAGCTTGCCCGTCGCCCCCGTCACCAGAATGGGGCCCGTGGCTGCGGCGTGATCTGAATGGCTCATGGGTCTTTTCCGGTCGTTGGAGGGGCGGTTTTCCATGACGAATCTGAGCCAAAGCGGGGCTTCGGTCCATCCTATAGTCGGGCAGCGGAGAGGCCCGATCTTTCGCCCCGGCCCCTGAAAACAGCGGCATATTCTCTTGCGGCCGCGCGGAGGTCGCCCTGCCAGAGAACGGGATTTTTCCGCAGCCCCGCCCGACGACAGCAATCTTGCGCAAGCCCTACGCGGCGCGTGGTCTTTGTGCTGAATTCGCGCGGGCAGGACATTGGTTCTCGCCCGGCGGGATCATAACCGATAATATCCATAGACATTATAGAACACGAACCCAATGCCCCGATGCTTTTGGCCGGGGCGGCGCACCCGAGTCCGGGCCACGGCGCACAGATATGCTCAAGGACACTGCCATGACGAGACGCTCGCCTGCTCCTTTCACCCTGTCGCGCCGGCTCTTGCTGGGTTCTGCCGCGGCTGCGGTTCTGACCCGCGGCTTTGGCGGCGCGGCGCTGGCCGAGACCGCCGATCCCGCGCCGGTTTCGGGCGGGACGGTGACCTTCAATGTGGGCTCGGAACCGCCGACGCTGATCTCGGCGACGAATACCGGAGCGGCCATGCATATCACCGCCAAAGTGGTCGAGGGGCTGCTGAGCTATGACACCGATTTCAACCCCCAGCCGCAGCTTGCCACCGATTGGGAGGTCAGTCCCGACGGGCTGACCTATACGTTCAAGCTGCGCGAGGGGGTGAGCTGGCATGACGGCAAACCCTTCACCGCCGAGGATGTCGCCTTCTCGATCCTCGCGCTGAAGGAAGAGCATCCGCGCGCGCGCGGCACCTTCGCCAACATCACCGAGGTCGAGATCCTCGACCCCCATCAGATCCGCATCCGCCTGTCCCATCCCGCGCCCTATCTGCTGAAGGCGCTGGCGGCGATGGAGGCGCCGATCCTGCCCAAACATATCTTCGGGGGCGAGAAGCTGGCGAGCAATCCCGCGCTGTCCGCGCCAATCGGAACCGGGCCCTTCCGCTTCAAGGAATGGGTGCGCGGCAGCCATGTTCTCTTGACGCGGAACCCCGATTACTGGGAGGCGGGCAAGCCCTATCTCGACCAGATCGTGCTGCGCTTCATCACCGATCAAGGCGCGGCGGCGGCGGCCTTGGAGACCGGCGAGGTGCAGGTCTCGATGGCGGCGATCTCGGTGCGCGATATCGACCGGCTGCAAACCAATCCCGCGCTTGGCTTTGACAGCCGCGCGACGCGCTATAACAATTCGATCCTGCGCGCGCTCTTCAACCTCGACCGGCCCGAGCTGAAGGATGTGCGCGTGCGCCATGCGATTGCCCATGCCTTCGACAAGGATTTCATCGTCGATACGGTCTATCTTGGCCATGCCAAGCGGCTTGACGGGCCGATCAGCCCGGGCGTCACCGCCTTCTATACCCCTGATCTGAAACGCTATGCCTATGATCCGGCGCAGGCCGAGGCGCTGCTCGACGCGGCCGGTTTCCCGCGTGGCGCCGATGGGGTGCGCTTCACGCTGACCATCGACCCGATGGATGCGACCGGCCCCCATCGCCAGATCGCCGATTATCTCGCACAGGCGCTGAATGCGGTCGGCATCCGTTCGAGCGTGCGCACGCAGGATTTCGCGGGCTTCGTCAAACGGGTCTATACCGACCGTGATTTTGATCTGGCGATCGAGCCGATGAGCAATCTGTTCGATCCCACGGTGGGCGTGCAGCGGCTTTACTGGTCGAAGAACTTCAAGCCGGGCGTGCCTTTCTCGAATGGCGCGCATTATGCCAATCCCGAGGTGGACCGGCTGCTCGAAGCGGCGGCCTCGGAAAACGATCCGGCCAAGCGCAAGGAGTTGTTCACCGCCTTCCAAAACATCGTCGTCGAGGATCTGCCCGCCATCGATCTGGTCGCGCCCGATGCCTATGTTTTCTGGCAAAAGCCGGTGCGGCATCTGACCGATGTGACGCTGGACGGGGTGTCGAACAACTGGGCCAATGTCTTTCTGGCGAGCTGAGATCTGCTGGGGGAGGGCGCGCCCTTCCGTTTTGCGAAACAGAAAACGCCGCCCGGAGACCAGGCCGGGCGGCGCTTTCCCAAAGGCGGCAGTCGCGGCGCTGGCAGACGCGCGCGGCTCAGGCCGCCTTCAGCCGGGTCTCGACCAGCCGCGCCCAGAAGCTCGCGCCAAGCGGCAGGATCGCATCATCGAGCACATATTGCGGATTGTGCAGCGGCACCGAGCCTCTATGGCCGAGCACGAAGAAGGCGCCGGGCGCATGTTGCAGCATATCGGCGAAATCCTCGCTGCCGAGCACCAGATCTTGCGAGATCTCGACCCGCGCAGGCCCAAGAAGGTCCTCGCCGACCTCGACAACATGGGCGACGCCTTCGGGGTGGTTGGTCAGTACCGAAAAGACATCGCGGATCTCGACCTCGGCGCGCAGCTCATGGGCGGCGGCGATATGTTCGGCAAGCGCGGTGATGCGCGCGCGGACCTGCGCGCGCAGCTCGTCGGAAAAGGCGCGCACCGTCCCTGACAGCACCGCCGTTTCGGGGATGATGTTGTAAGCCGTGCCCGCATGGGCTTGCGTGATCGACAAAACCGCGGGCTCGGTCGCCTTGAGATTGCGGCTGACGATGGTCTGAAGCGCCTGAATGAGCGCGCCAAGCGCCGGGATCGGATCATGTGCGCCGTGCGGATGGGCCGCATGCGAGCCCTTACCGATCAGCTTGATGTCGAAGAAATCCGCCCCCGCCATCGAGACGCCTTGCCCGACGCGCAGATGGCCGGGCGCAACGCGGTCTCCGGTCGCATTATGCAGGCCATAGATCTCATCAACCGGAAAATCGCGGAAAAGCCCATCCGCGATCATGGCGCGGGCCCCGCCCAGACCCTCTTCGGCGGGCTGGAAGATGAATTGCACCGTGCCCGCGAAATCGCGGGTCTCGGCGAGATAGCGCGCGGCGCCCAAGAGGATCGCGGTATGGGCATCATGGCCGCAGCCGTGGAATTTCCCAGGAATTTCCGAGGCATAGGGCAGGCCGGTGTCCTCGGTCATCGGCAGCGCATCCATATCGGCGCGCAGCCCGATCACGCGGTTTGCCCCGGCGCGATCCGTGTACCGCCCGGTCAGCCGCCCGACGAGCCCGGTGCCGCCATAGCCGCGATGGACCTCGATCCCCCAGCTTTCCAGCTTTTGCGCGACGATGCCCGAGGTGCGATGTTCCTCGAAACCGATCTCGGGATGGCGGTGGAAATCATGGCGCCAGGCGGTGATGTCCTCGGCGAAAGCGGCAATCCGGGGGTGGATCGCCGGATCACGCGCGCCCGCCTCCGGGACCGCATCTGGGACCGGCTGATGGGGCGAGAGCTTGCTGGGAGAAAGAACTTCGGTCATCGAAATATCCTGTCAGATCAAAGGGAAATGCCTGTGCCGGGGGCGGGTACCCGCGTCTCAGGCGGGCGCGAGCCAGACGAAGGCGCCATTCGAGCCGAACCCGTCCACGGTCAGCGTGTGGTCATGGACGCGGCGGTTGAAGACGGTATGGGCGACCGGCGCGACCAGATAGAAGGCTGGCAGATCGGCGATCACCTGCTTTTGGAAATCGGTGTAAAGCGCCACGCGTTTGGCGGGGTCAATCTCGACCGCCGCCGCCTCCAGCAGCCGGTCGGCCTCGGCGCTGCGGTAATGGGCGGCATTGACGAAGGGCACGCCCGGCTCGATGCTTTTCGACCAGAAGAGCCCTTGGATCCCCGCAACCGGGTCATAGAGATTGCTGAGCGTTTCCAAGGCGATGTCGAAATCGCGCTCGGTATAGATGCGCCGGACATAGGTCGCGAAATCCTGCCCGCGAATGGTCAGCTTGATGCCGACACGGTCCAGCGCCTGCGCGAGATAATCGGCGGTCTGGCGCACCGGGCCGGTCGGCTGGACCGGGTCGAGGAAGACCTCGAAACGCACGCCATTCGCCCCGCGCGGGGCGCCTGCCTCGTCCAGAAGCACCTCAGCCTTGGCGGGGTCGAACGCGTAGCGCGGCAGATCCTCGGTATAAAAGGCCGCAAGGCCGGGGCTCACCGGGCCATAGATCGGCACCGCATTGCCAAGATAGGCGAGGTTGACGATCGCATTCACATCAATGCTATGCGCAATCGCCTGCCGCACCTTGAGCTTTGAGAGCTGCGGATGGTCGAGGTTGTATTCAAGCCGCATGACCGTATTGCCATAGTCAAAGCCCTTGGTCTCGACGCCCAGCTGCGGATTGGAGCGCAGCCGCTCGAGCTCGGTCAGCGGCACGCCGGTCGGCGTCAGCTGGACCTCGCCGGTTTCAAGCGCCGCGATCTGGGTCAGCGGATCGCCGATGAAGCGAAAGACGATGCCGTCGAGATAGGGCCGCGGCTGGTCCCAATAATCGGGGTTGCGGTCCAGGATGATATGGCTGCCGCGCACCCATTCCTTGAAGCGGAACGGCCCGGTGCCGATCGGCGCGGCATTGGCCGGATTGGTCAGGATATCGGTGCCGTCATAGATATGGGCGGGCGCAATCGGCACGCCCGAGCCGGCAAAGGCCACCAGCAGATAGGGCGCGGGCTCGGAGAGCAGGATCTCGACCTCATGGGGGCCAAGCGCATTGACCGCCGTCACATTGCGAAAGACCCGACGCCCGCGCGGATGGACATCGCGTTGCAGCTTGATCGAAAAGACCACATCCTCGGCGTCGAAGGGCTCGCCGTCATGCCAGCTCACGCCCTCGCGCAGGCGGAACCAATAGCGCAGACCGTCCTCGCTCACCGCCCATTCGGTCGCAAGTTCCGGCTTCGGCGACAGGTCGAGATCATAGCGCAGCAGCCCCTCGAGGATCTTCGAGCTGATGAAATAGGCGAAAGGCGTGGTGGTCGTCGTCGCGGCAATCGAGGCGGATTCGGTCGCGAGCGAGACGGTCAGGATGCCGCCGCGCACCGGCTCGTCTGCGGCAAAGGCGGGGAGGGGAAGGGCCGCAGCAAGGCCAAAGGCAGCGGCGCTGCCAAGGAGGCTGCGGCGGGTCAGGAAAAAGCGGGAAGAAATCATTTTGCCGTCCATCTCGGGGGGATGGCAGAATGGTGTAAATTCCTATGGGCTTTATCAAGATAATTGAGCCCGGCCGCGCATCTTTGCAAATTCCGCGCTGCCAAGACCTAGATCGGCCAAAGCCCCGCCGCGCGCCTGCCGGGATCGAGAGGAGATCTTTCCACGCCACCCGCGCAAGCGGGGGCGGGGAATCACGGGGCGCGCGCGCGCACGGTTGTCTTTGCGGGCGCGCGCCCCGTGACGGTGCTCAGCGGATCGGGGCGGCGGCGGCGATGCTGAGCGCGACATAGCCCGCCGCATGATCGCGCTGCGCGGCGGCAAGCGCGCTGCGGGCGGTCAGGACATTGCGCTCGGCATCCAGCACGGTGAAGAAATCCGACTGCCCGCCGGTCCAAGCCTCGCGCGAGAGCGAGACGGTTTCCTGCGCCGTATTGACCAGTTTGCGCTGCGCCGCGACGTTGCTCGAACCGCGATTATAGGCGGAGAGCCCGTTCTCGACCTCTTCGATCCCCTTGAGAACCGTAGCTTTCCAGCGCGTCTGCGCCTGCACCGCGCGGCTTTCGGCGGCGCTGAGGCGGGCCTTGTTCGCGCCGCCCTCAAAGATCGGCAGGTTGATCTGCGGCCCCAGAGCCCAAGAGGTTAGGCTGCCACCGCGCCGGATATTCGTCGGCGTGATCGAACCTGAAAGCGAGACCGAGGGCCAGAACGCCGCCTCGGCCACGCCAACCCGCGCGACGGCGGCGGCATATTGGCGCTCGGCAATCGCGACATCGGGACGGGCGCGGATGACCTCGGCGGGCAGGCCGACCGAGGGCTTGAACTGCGCATTGGGCTGATTGGTCGACTTTTGCAGCGCCGGACGCAGCACGGCCGTGCGCGAGGCGGTCAGCGTCGCCAGCTTGTTCAGCGCCTGATCGGCCCCCATTTCAAGGCGCGGCAGGTCGGCTTCGGCCTGCGCCACCGCCTGCTCGGCTTGCAGAACGTCAAGCCGCGTCGCCTGACCAAGCTCGTCCATCGCGCGCGTCATCTTCAAGGTCTCGCGGCGGCTGGTGATGCTTTGGCGGGTCAGCGCCAGGCTTTGCTGGTAATAGCGCAGGTCGATATAGGCCAAGGCAATCGAGGCGGTCACGGCCTGTTCGGCGGCCTCTTTCGAGAGCTTCGCCGCCTCAAGCTCGGCAATCGCCGCCGCGCGATTGGCGCGGTTGCCGCCGAAAATGTCGATCATCCACGAGGTCGAAAGCGTGCCCGAGCTGGTCTCGCGGATGCCGGTGCCCTGCTGATCGCCGCGCGAGGCCGAGGCCCCGGCCTGCACCTGCGGCAGATCGGCGGCGCGCGCCAGTCCGACGCCCGCCTGCGCCTCGTCAATGACCGCGACGGCTTCCTCGATCGAGAGGTTGCGGGCAAGGCCCTGCGCGATCAGCCCATCAAGCGAGCGGTCGCGGAAGCTTTGCCACCACGGCCCGGTCGCCTTGCGCGCCGGGGCGGCTCCGTCGAATTTCGGGGCGAGATCGGCCTTGGGCGGGGTGAATTCCGTGGTCGCACAGGCCGCGAGCACAAGAAGCATCGGCAGCGAGGTCAAAAGGCGCGCGCGACGCCCGCGCCACGCGCAAGGAAGGGAAAAGGTCATGGGTTCGTCTTTTTTTGGGGGGGAGGGGTCGGTTGTGACAGGGCGTAACGGGGACGCGGAACTGGCCCGCGTCCCCGCCCCCCGTCATTCCGCCGGCTGGACTTCCGGAGCTGAGCCAGTGGCGGAATTCTTGCGTCCGAGTTTTTTGTAGCTGCCGGTCAGCTTCATCACGAAGACGAAGAAGACCGGTGCGAAGAGCACGCCCAGCACGGTGGCCGAGATCATGCCGCCGACGACGTTAATGCCGATGGCGTTTTGGCTGGCGGCCGAGGGGCCGGTGGCAATCGCCATCGGCACCACGCCCATGGTGAAGGCCAGCGAGGTCATCAGGATCGGGCGGAAGCGCAGACGGCAGGCCTCGATCGTGGCCTCCATCAGCCCCATGCCCTCGGCGATCAGATCCTTGGCGACCTCGACGATCAGAATGGCGTTCTTGGCCGACAGACCGACGATGGTGATGAGACCGACGGTGAAGAAGACGTCATTCGACATCCCCGTCACCGTCACCGCCGCCACCGTCCCGATCGCGCCCATCGGCACGATCAGCATGACCGAAAGCGGGATCGCCCAGCTGCCATAAAGCCCGGCCAAGCACAGGAAGACGAAGAGGATCGACAGCCCGATCAGGAACGGCGCCTGGTTGCCGCTTTGGATCTCTTGCAACGATTGGCCGGTCCATTGGAAGGCGAAACCGGGGGGCAGATCGCTTGCGAGACGCTCCATTTCCGCAATCGCATCGCCCGAGGAATAGCCTTTCGCCGCCTCGCCATTGATCCGCATCGAGGGATAGCCGTTGTAACCCACGATCTGCGAGGGACCATGCGTCCATTCCGCGCTGGCGAAAGACGAGAGCGGCACCATGCCACCCTGCACGTTGCGGACGTTGAGCTTCATGACATCTTCGATGTTCATGCGCGCATCGGCCTCGGCCTGCACCATGACGCGCTGCATTTTGCCGTCATTGGGGAAGTCATTGACATAGCCCGAACCAAGCGCGACCGAGATCGTGCGATTGATCTCGCCAAAGGTCACGCCAAAGGCATTGGCCTTTTCGCGGTCGATCTTCAGACGCAGCTGCGGACCGGGCGGCAAGCCTTCGGTATAGAGGTTCGCGAGAACCGGGCTGGCCGCGGCGCCCGCCATGAGCTTGTCGCTCGCCTCTTGCAAGGCGGCGCTGCCGTTGTTGGCGCGGTCTTGCAGGCGGAAAGCAAAGCCCGAGCTGTTGCCAAGCCCTTGAATCGGCGGCGGCGACAACGCGAAGGCAATCGAGTCGCGGATGGCGAAGAGCCCACCCGACAATTGCCCCGCCAAAGCGCCCGCGCTGAGTTCAGGCGTCTCGCGCTTGCTCCAGTCGTTCAGTGTCACGAAAGCCAGACCCGAGTTCGGCCCCTGACCCGAGAAGGAAAAGCCCTGGATCGTCACGATGTCACGCACGCCGTCCATCGACATCGCCAGCGTTTCGGCCTGTTTCGTGACCTCGCGCAGACGGAAAGAGGTTCCGCCCGGCGGGCCTTGCAGGTTCGCCAGAAGATAGCCCTGATCCTCTTGCGGCAGGAACGCCGAGGGGATCTGGATATAGAACCAGCCCAGCCCCACGACCAGCGCCAGATAGATCACCATCATCCGACCGGCGCGACGGATCAGCCCGCCGACGGTACGGGTATAGCCGCCGGTGGCGCGGTCGAAATTGCGGTTGAACCAGCCAAAGACGCCGCGTTTCGCATGGCCATGCCCTTTCGGGATCGGCTTGAGGAAAGTCGCGCAGAGCGCAGGCGTCAGCGAAAGCGCAAGGAAGGCCGAGAAGAAGATCGACACGACCATCGTCAGCGAGAATTGCTGATAGATGATCCCGACCGAGCCCGGGAAGAAGGCCAGCGGAATGAAGACCGCCATCAGCGCCAGCGTAATCCCGACGATGGCGCCAGAGATCTGGCCCATCGCCTTCTTGGCGGCTTCCTTGGGCGAAAGGCCCTCCTCGGACATGATGCGCTCGACGTTTTCGACGACGACGATCGCGTCATCGACAAGGATGCCGATGGCGAGGATCATCGCGAACATCGTCAGCACGTTGACCGAGAAGCCCGCCGCCAGCATCACCGCCAGCGTCCCCGCCAAAGCAATCGGCACGACCAGCGTCGGAATGACCGTATAGCGGAAGTTTTGCAGGAAGATGAACATCACGACGAAGACCAGCCCCACCGCTTCGGCAAGCGTATGCAGCACTTTCTCGATCGAGGCCGAGACGAAAGGCGTCGTGTCATAGGGGATCGAATAGGTGACGCCCTGCGGGAAAAGCGGCGCGAGCTGATCCATCGCGGCGCGCACGCCCTCGGCGGTGTCCAAAGCGTTGCCGGTGGGCGACAGCTGGACGCCGATGGCCGCGGTTTCCTGACCGTTGAGGAAGGATTTGAAGGCGTAGAGCTCGGCATCGACCTCGATGCGCGCGACATCCGAGAGCCGCACAAGCGCCCCGTCATCGCGGGCGCGCAGCACGATCTTGCCGAATTCCTCGGGCGTGGTCAGCTGGCCCGTGACCAGCAGCGAGGCTTGGACCTGCGCCCCATCGGGCGCGGGATCGGCCCCGACCGAGCCAGCCGCAACCTGCGCATTCTGCTCGGCAATCGCCGAGGTGACATCGGTCACCGACATGTCCAGACCGACGAGCTTGGCCGGGTCGATCCACACCCGCAACGCGCGCTGGGTCGCGAAAAGCTGGGCGCGGCCAACACCTGGCACGCGGCGGATCTCGTTGATGACGTTGCGCGTGATGTAATCGCCAAGCGCCACCGCATCGAGCCCGGTTTCGGGCTTGGCGGTCAGCGCGACCAGCATCAGGAAGTTCGACCCGGCCTCTTCGACCAGAACACCCTGCTGCTGGACCTGCTGGGGCAGCGCCGATTCTACGCGGCGCAGGCGGTTTTGCGTATCCACCACCGCTTGCGAGATCGAGGTGCCCGACGAGAAGGTCACGTTGATCGTGACCGCGCCCGTCGCCTCGGAGGTCGATTCAAAATAGAGCAGGCCCGGAATGCCGTTCAGCTCTTCCTCGATCGGCTGGGTAACCTGCCGATAGAGATCTTCCGGCGAGGCCCCGGCAAAGCGGGTCGAGATCGTGACCTGCGGCGGCGCGACATCGGGATATTGCGCGACGGGAAGCTGGGGCAGCGACAGCGCCCCGGCCAAAGTGATGAAGATCGCGATCACCCAGGCAAGCACTGGGTTGTCGATAAAGAATTTTGCCATGGACCCTGCCTCAGTTCGTCGCGGACGCGGGTGCAGCAGCAGGGGCGGCGGCGAGCTTGGTCTTGCACGGCTCGGCGTTTTTCTCGCCCTCAGAGCCCTCGACCGGATCGCTCCAGCACACCGGCGAGACCGGCGCGCCGGGGCCGATTTTCTGGAACCCGTCGACGACGACCATATCGCCCGCCTTCAGCCCCTCTTGCACGATGACGCGGTTGCCAAGCGCGCGACCAAGCGTCACCGGACGCAGCTCGACCGCCGATTTCGCATCGACGACATAGACCTGCGCGGCGCCGCGCCCATCGCGTTGCACCGCCTGTGCGGGCACGGCGATCGCATCCGAGGCCGTGGCCTGCTCGACCGAGACACGCACATACATGCCCGGCAGCAACTTACCCGACGGATTGGGGAATTCCGCGCGCAACGTAACCTGACCGCTCGAGCGCTCGACCGTCGCCTCGGAAAACAGCAGCTTGCCCGGCACGTCATATTCGGTGCCGTCATCGAGCAAAAGCACGACCTGCGCGACGCCCGGCTCGACCTGCGTCAGCTCGCCCGTATCCAGCGCATTGCGCAGGCGCAGCAGTTCGGACACCGGCTGCTGAATATCGGCATAGACCGGGTCGAGCTGCTGGATCGTGGTCAGAACCTCGCCCTGCGCGCCAACCAGCGCGCCCTCGGTCACCTGAGCGCGCCCGATCCGGCCCGAGATCGGCGCCTTCACATCGGTAAAGCCAAGGTTCAGCTCGGCTGCGCGCAATTGGGCGCGGGCTTCAGCCAAAGCCGCCTCGGCTTGCAGCTTGCCCGCGACGGCAGTCTCGAAATCCGCGCGGCTGGTGATATTGCGTTCATTGAGCGAGGCATAGCGCCGCTCGTTCTGCTCGGCCTCGACGAGCCCCGCATTGGCGCGGGCCACCGCCGCTTTGGCGGATTCGACCGCGACCTCATAGGTCACGCGGTCAAGGCGAAAGAGCACATCGCCCTCTTTGACCAGCCCGCCCTGCTCGAAGACGCGGTTTTCAATAATGCCGCCGACACGCGGGCGGACATCGGCGATGCGGGTGGCGCTGACGCGCCCGGGAAGTTCAGCGGTGACGGCAAGGTTTTCGGGTTGGATCACGATCACGCCGACGGAAGAGGGCGGCATGTCCTGAGCCATGGCGCCCGAGGCCTGAACGGCCAGCAGCACGAACAAGGCGACGCCGCCTGCGAGGCTGCGGGAAAGGGGGAAGGGCATGGGAAATCCGTTGAGAGGGAATCAATTAATTCTGGTCCTATGTCCAACTTGGACGAATGTCCAGTTTGAATTTGTCTGGCGCTGTGATAATGTCGGGCCGAAGCGGCCGATTTCGGACGTGAATGGAGGGTCGGATTTGGCATATCTGTGTCGCGCAGATCGGCGGGAAGCCATTATGAACACGGTGATCGACATCGTGTCGCGCGAAGGGCTTGCCGCCGCGACGGTGCGCCGGATCGCGCAGGAACTCGGCTGTTCTCCGGGTCAGATCCACCACCATTTCACCTCTGCCGAGATGCTGCGCGCCGAGGCCGTGCGCGAGGTCTGGGCGCGGCTGGAACCGGCTTTGCTCGAAGCGATGATGCGCCGCCAGCCGCGTGAACGGCTGCTGAGCGTGCTCTCGGGCTGCGAGAATGTGATCGGCAAAGAGCTCGGTCCGATCATGGATGTCGCCGAGCGGCTGTGGCACGAGGCGCGCGGCATCCGACACGAAAGCGCCGTGCGCGACGCGATTGCCCATGGCATCAACCGCATGTCGGATTTCGTGATCGCGACCTTGCAAGAGGGCGTCGAGGCCGGGATTTTCCCGCCCGATCTTGAGGTTCGGCAGGTTGCGATCCGGCTGATTTCCGCCGCGCAAGGCTATGATCTTCTTGAGGAAACCGGCTCGACCGTCTATCTGGGCGCGGATCGCGCGACGTTTTTCGACGAGCTGCTGCGCCGCGAGAAGCTTTAGCGCCGCCGATGGGATAGCCAGCCGCACTGCCGGGACCTGCGAGCCGGGGCGCGCGCAAGACCCGCGCCCCCTACTTATGTCGCCCCTGTCACAAAAACGTTTACAGATCGCGCCATCCTCGTCTAACCTTAGTCGGAACGGGGCAATGGCGCCCTGAGACCAGACCACCAAGCTGACCATATTCGCAACGAAGCCCCTGCATGTCCCGACATGCACTGGGGCTTTTTTATTTTTGGGCCCGATGATCTCGATCCTTCCCCTCGCGCTTCTTTTCTCGCACAGCGGCCCCTATGAGGCGGTCAGCCGCTCGTCGCTGAATGGCGCGCGTCTGGCCTGTGCCGAGATCAATGCGGATGCGGATTTCGGCCTGCGGATCGAACCCATCGAATTCGACCCGGCGGGCCGTCCCGAGGCCTATCCCGAGCTCGCCCGCGCGGCGCTGGCGCGTGGCATCACCAATATCTGCGGCTGCTACACCTCGTCGAGCCGCAAGGAAGTGCTGCCCGAAGTCGAGCGGCAGGATGCGCTTTTGTGGTTCCCGGTCCATTACGAGGGCTTCGAGAATTCGCCCAATGTGATCTATTCGGGCTCTGGTCCGAACCAGCATATGACGCCGCTCATCGACTATCTGACCGCCGAGATCGGCAATTCGGTCTGCTGCATCGGCTCGAATTACGTCTGGGGCTGGGAAAGCAACCGCATCATGTGCGACAGCATCCGCGCGCGCGGGGGCAAGGTGTTGAGCGAGACCTATCTCGATGTCGGCGTGACCGATGTGGCCCAGGCGGTCGAGACGATCCTGCGCCTGCGCCCGGATTTCGTCTTCAACGCGCTGATCGGGGAAAGCTCTTATGCCTTCATCCGCGCGCTGCGGCAGGTCTGCGTCGCGCGCGGCATCGACCAGCCGCGCCTGCTGCCGGTCGCGTCCTGCAACCTCTCCGAGCCCGAGTTGGTGCTGATCGGCCCCGAAGCGGCGGATGGCCATCTCAGCGCAAGCGTCTATTTCGCCGCGATCCCGGGCGCGAAAAACCGCGCCTTTGTCGAGGCTTACCGCGCCGCCTATCCCGACGGGCCTTGCGTCTCGGTCGAGGCCGAGGGGGCCTATAACGCGGTCCATCTGATCGCGCGGGCGGCGCGGGCGGCGGGGGCGAGTGATGCGGCGGCGATCCGCAAGGTTCTGGGCGAGGTCAGTTTCGACGCGCCGCAGGGCCGCATCGCGCTCGATCCCCTGACCCAGCACGCCTGGCTGACGCCGCGCATCGGTCGCTCGCGCGCCGATGCCAGTTTCGAGATCCTTTTCGAAAGCCCGACCCCGGTCGCGCCCGATCCTTACCTGACCCGCGCCGGAAACCGCGAGCTTCCGGCGACCTCCTCCTTTGAATTGGGGCCCGTGCGATGAAAAACACCCGCGTCATTCAGAACTTCACCGGCCGTCAGGCGCTTCTGGCGCTCGGGCAATCGCGCAGCCGCGACACCTTGGTCGCGACCTTGGCGCGGCTTGGCATCGAGGCGGTCGATATCGCGATCGAGGAGTGGATCGGCGGCGAGATCGGCATTCCGGTCACGCCCGAGGGTCATCTCGCCTTCATCGACCTCGATCTGGCCTTTCCCTCGCCGCAGTCGGACGGCGCGGCGGTGGGACTGTGCCCGACCATTGCGCTGATCGGCAGCGAGGTTCCCAGCCGCCTGCGCCTGATGGTCGAACTGGGCGCGACCGCCTCGCTCACCAAGCCCGTCTATGGCGGCAGCGTCTATAGCGCGCTCTTTCTGGCGGTGAATGAATTCAACCTGCGCGCCGGATTGCACCAGCGCTTGCGCGACTATGAAGAGCGCCGGCGCAAGCGGCCCGCGCTGATTTCCGCGATCATCCGGCTGATGGCCGAAGGCCAATGCGACGAGGCCGCGGCCTTCCTGCAACTGCGCCGCGACAGCATGCGTCACCGCATGAGCATCGAGGATTATGCCGAAAGCTTTCTTGACCGACCCCGACCCGACCAGACCCTCCCCGTAGCGCCCGGTTTGAAGGCTGCGCGGGGCTGATCCCAAAACCCGGAAACCAACAGGAAACCCCATGTTCATCCAGAAAAGTTTCGCCCCAGCCTGTGCGCTGGCGGCGCTGATCGCGGCTGTCTCGCCCCTTCATGCCAATGAGGGGCCGATCAAGCTGGGCGTGCTCGAAGATCAATCGGGCGATTTCGCGGTGGCGACCATCGGCAAGGTCCATGCGATCGAGCTGGCCGCCGAAGAGATCAACGCGGCAGGCGGCATTGCCGGGCGCCCGCTTGAGCTCGTGGTCTATGACACCCAATCCGACAACACGCGCTATCAGGAATTCATGCGCCGCGTCTTGCAGCGCGACAAGGTCGATGCGGTCTTCGCGGGCTTTTCCTCGGCCGCGCGCGAGGCCTACCGCCCGATCGTCAACCAGTTCGACGGTCTGGCCTTCTACAACAACCAATATGAAGGCGGGGTCTGTGACGCGAATATGATCGTCACGGGCGCGGTGCCGGAACAGCAGTTCTCGACGCTTCTTCCTTACATGATGGAGACCTATGGCAAGCGCGTCTATACGATCGCGGCCGACTACAACTTCGGCCAGCTCTCCGCCGAATGGGTGCGCCAGATCGTGGCCGAGAATGGCGGCGAGATGGTGGGCGAGGAATTCATTCCTCTGAGCGTTTCGCAATTCTCGCAAACGATCAAGAACATCCAGACCGCCAAGCCCGATTTCGTGGTGACGCTGCTGGTTGGGACCTCGCAGGCCTCTTACTACGAGCAAGCCTCTGCTGCCAATCTTGGCCTGCCGATGGCATCCTCGGTCAATGTCGGACAGGGCTATGAGCACAAGCGCTTCAAGGCGCCGAGCCTCAAGGACATGTATGTCACGGTCAACTATATCGAGGAAATCGACACGCCCGAGAGCAAGGCCTTTGTCGAGAAATTCCGCGCCCGCTTCCCCGATGAGCCCTATATCAACCAAGAGGCCTCGAACTCTTATGCGGCGGTCTATCTCTACAAGCAGATGATCGAGCGCGCGAATGGCTCGACCGCCAAGGACGATCTGCGCAAGGTCATCGCGGAAGGCGATGTCTGCGTCGAGGCGCCCTCGGGCAAGATGTGCATTGATCCGAAAAGCCAGCACAGCTCGCATACGATCTACCTTGCGCATGTGCTGGGCGATCACACCGTCGAATTCCCGAAAGTCTGGAAAGACGTTCAGCCCTATTGGCTGGGGCAGGCGGGTTGCGATCTGACCAAACATGATCCGAGCGAGCAATACACGCCCTCGAACCCGCCCAAGGCGCAATAAGACCGAAACCCGGCCCGGGCGCGCGCTTTGTGCGCCGCCCGGAGCCCGTTCGGCCCCTTTCCCCTGCGGCGCTTTCGCGCGGCACAGCCACAGGCATGGCCATGGACTTTCTCCCCGCAATCTTCAATTTCCTGTTCCAGACAGGTGACAGTTTCGCCTTTCTTGTCCTGTCGGCCTGCGGGCTGGCGATCATCTTCGGGATGATGGGCGTCATCAATCTGGCGCATGGTGAGTTCATCATGTGCGGCGCCTATGTCTCGTCAAGCTGCGCGCGCATGGGCCTGCCTTTGCCGCTGGCGATCCTCATCGGCGCTTTGGCTGCGGGCCTTGCCGGGATCGTGCTTGAGCGCATCGTGATCCGCCCGCTCTACAACCGCCCGCTCGATACGATCGTCGCGACCTGGGGCATTTCGATCATGACCCAGCAAACCGTGCTGGTCCTTCTGGGCACGACCCTGCCCGGCACCGGCACGCCTTTTGGCAGCTTCACCGTCGGCGAGACCTCCTATTCGGTCTATCGCCTCGTCCTGATCCTCAGCGCCTTCGCGGTGCTGGCCGGGCTGTGGCTGGTGCTGGTCAAGACCCGCGCGGGCGTTCTGGCGCGCGCCACGATCCAGGTGCCGCAGATGGCGGCGAGCCTCGGGATCAATACCGGGCTCGTCTATTCGCTGACCTTTGGCGCGGGCGCGGCTTTGGCCGGGCTCGCGGGCGGGCTTTACGCGCCGACCATGACCATCGTGCCGACCATGGGCAGCTCGTTCATGGTCGAGGCCTTCGTCACCGTCGTCACCGGCGGCGCCGATATCTTCCTTGGCACCGCGCCAGCCGCCGCGATCCTCGCGGTGATCAAGGTCATGCTCACCTCGTGGTGGGGCCAGCTTGCCGGGCAGATCGGGCTTCTGGTCGCGGTCATTTTGGTCATTCGCATCCTGCCGCGCGGTCTGAGCGGCTGGATCCTGAAGGAGAGACGCTGATGTCGCTGAAATCCACTCTGCGTCTTCTCGAAGGGCCGCAGACCCTTGGCCGGGGCCGGGGCTTCTGGTCGGGCTTTGGCCTGATCCTTGCCGCAGCCCTTGCCTATCCGCTCTTCGCTGACGGCTTTGATGTCGGCAACAATATCTATTTCTTCAACTATCTGTTCATGGCGCTGGGGCTTTGCCTGATCTGGGGCTATGGCGGCGCGCTGAGTTTCGGCCAGACCGCCTTTTTCGGGATCGCGGCCTATGCTTATGGCGTGCTCTCGATCAACCTCGGCAGCGCCTATGGGCTGACGCTGTTCTCGCTGGTCGCGGCGGTCGCGATTTCGGCACTGGCCGCGGCGGCGCTTGGCTATTTCCTCTTTTACGGCGGGATCAACGGCGTCTTTCTGGGCATTGTCACGCTGTCGGTGACGCTGGTTCTAGAACGCTTCATGTCCCAGACTGCGGGGCCGGAATGGACGGTCGGCACCGCGCGGCTGAACGGGTTCAACGGCATGGGCGGCATGCCCGCGCTGACCGTGCCGTGGTTTGGCGGGCCGGTCACGCTTTATCCCGATGTCACGCTTTACTATGTCACGCTGGCGCTGCTGGTGATCTGCTATCTCGCGCTGCGCATGCTGGTGAATTCGCGCTTTGGCAATGTCGTCGTGGCCCTGCGCGAGAACCCGCTGCGCGCCGAGATGTGCGGCTATGACATCCGCAAATACCAGCTGGCGATCTTCGTGATCGGCTCGGCGCTCGCGGGGCTTTCGGGCGTGCTTTACACGTCGTGGGGGACCTATATCACGCCCTCGTCGATGGGCATGACCGCCGCCGCCTTGCCGATCATCTGGGTCGCGGTTGGCGGGCGCGCCGATCTGACCACGGCGCTGATCGGCACATTTTTCACGCTGATCGTCTTCCAGCTTCTGACCGTTCACGCCAGCCAATATGCGCTGATCGTCATGGGCGCGCTTCTGGTCGCGACCGTGCTGATCGCGCCGCGCGGGCTGGTAGCGGGGCTGGCCGCTGTGATCGGTCGCCTTGTCTCGCGCCGCCCGGCAAAGGAGCCGCAGCCATGAGCCCGATCCTCGAAACCCGCCATCTGAACAAGCGCTTCGGGGGGCTTCATGTCACCAATGACGTGAACTTCACCCTCGGCACCGGCGAGATCCATTGCCTGATCGGGCCGAATGGCGCGGGCAAAAGCACCTTCTTCCGCCTGCTTTTGGGAGAATATACCCCCGACAGCGGCGCGATCCTTTACCAAGGCGCGGACATCACCCGGATGCGATCCTATCAGCGCATCCGCGAAGGGATCAGCGTCAAGTTTCAGGTGCCGGGCATCTTCAAGGAGCTTAGCGTCGAGCAAAACCTCGTCATCGCGCTGCAACGGTTCTATCCGCCGGCCGAGATGCGCCACGAGATCGAGCATCTGCTCGACTTCCTGCGCCTCGGCGCGGTCAGGCGGATGCGGGCGGGCAGTCTCAGCCACGGCCAGCAGCAATGGCTGGAAATCGCCATGGCGATCGGCCCGCGCCCGAAGCTTTTGCTGCTCGATGAGCCGACCGCCGGCATGACCCCGGACGAGACCCAGTTCACCGGCGAGATCCTTCTGGAGCTGAACCGTGCGGGCATGAGCATCCTCGCGGTCGAGCATGACATGGCCTTCGTGCGCCAGATCGCCGACCGGGTCACGGTGCTGCATTTCGGGCGCATCTTCGCCCAAGGCAGCATCGACGAGATCACCGCCAATGACGAGGTCGCCAAGATCTATCTGGGAGAAACCGATGCCGCCTGATGCTTTGCTGGATATCCGCGATCTCCGCTCCGGCTATGGCGGCAAGCCGGTGCTCGCCGGGCTGAACATCCGCGTCCGCCCCGGCGAGATCGTCGCCATCATCGGGCGCAATGGCGTGGGCAAGACCACGCTGATGAAGACGCTGATGGGGCTTTTGCCGACCACCGGCGGCGAAATCGCCTTCAAGGGCCAAAGCCTCAACCCGCTGCCGCCCCATGCCCGCGCGCGTTTGGGCCTTGGCTATGTGCCACAGGGCCGCGAGGTCTTTGGCCGTATGAGCGTGACCGAGAATCTCGAAACCGGGCTCTCGATCTGCGGCGGCCGCGCGCCTGCGGGTCGGATGGACGAGATCCACGGCTATTTCCCGATCCTGCAAGAGCGCGCGCGCCAGCGCGCGGGCACGCTTTCGGGTGGCCAGCAGCAGCAATTGGCGATTGGCCGCGTGCTGATGGGCGCGCCTGCCATGGTGTTTCTCGATGAGCCCTCCGAAGGCATCCAGCCCAATATCGTGCAGGATATTGCCCGGCTGATGGTGCGGCTCAACGCTGAAAAGGGGCTGAGCGTGCTCTTTGTCGAGCAAAACATCGACATGATCCGGGCCATGGCGCAGCGCTGCTATGTCATGGACAAGGGCCGCATCACCGCCGAGCTCGGCCCCGACGACATCCGCGACCGCGCCGAAATGCGCCGTCACCTCGCGGTTTGAACGACTGATTCTGACATCGGAGACGAATATGAGCTGGTTTGACACATCCATCATGGCGACGCGCGGCGTGGCAAAGGGCGAGGCGCGCAGCCATCACAGGCTCGGCGAGGCCGAACAGGGCGATTACCCCTATATCTACACCGCCCAGATCGAGCCGCGCCTGCGCGTCGATCCCGGCGCGGTCATCACCGCCGAGACCCATGACGCTTTCGAGGGCAAGATCAAAAGCGAAAGCGACCGGCCCTCGGAGATCCTGAATTTCCCCTATCTCAACCCGCAAAACGGCCCGATCTGGGTCAATGGCGCGCAGAAGGGCGATGTGATCGCGGTCTATATCGAAAGCATCGTCCCGCGCGGGGATCAGCCGCGCGGCACCACCGTCATCATGCCCGAATTCGGCGGTCTGGTGCCGACCAAGGACACTGCGCTGATCTCGCCCGGCCTGCCCGAGCGGGTGCGCAAGCTTCATGTCGATGAAACTACCGGCGTGAGATGGAACGACAAGATCACGCTGCCCTATGAGCCCTTCATCGGCACGCTTGGCGTGGCCCCGGCGGCCGAGGCGATTTCCTCGCTCGTGCCGGATTACTATGGCGGCAATATGGACATGCCCGATGTCGCGCCGGGCGCGGTCGTCTATTTCCCGGTCCAGGCCGAGGGCGGCTATCTCTATCTTGGCGATTGCCATGCCGCGCAGGGCGATGGCGAGCTTTGCGGCGTCGCGGTCGAGCATCCGACCGTGACCACGATCCGCGTCGATCTGATCAAGAACTGGGCGATCTCGATCCCGAGGCTGGAAAACGAGACGCTGCTCATGGCGATCGGCGCCTCGCGCCCGATGGAGGATGCCGCGCGCGGCGCCTACCGCGAGCTGATCCGCTGGATGGCCGCCGATTACGGTTTCGACGAAATCGATGCCTATATGCTCTTGACCCAATGCGGTCGCGTGCGGCTGGGCAATATGGTCGACCCGAAATATACGGTCGGCGCTTCGGTTTTGAAAAGCATCGCGCGCGCCAATCTTTGACGCCCGCCTTGCCGGGACGCCGCGCTTGGCTGGCGTCCCGCTTTGGCCGCAGATTGGCGGCTTAGTCGCGCGCGGTTTCCACCAGCACCGGCAGGAAGAAATCCTTGCGCCGCCCGCCGACGGTGATCGGGTCGATCATCTCGACGCAGGTGCGATAATGCGGGGTCTTGCGATGCTCATCGAGCGCGGCCTCGTCGCGAAAGATCTCATAGACCGAGAATTTGTTCTCATCCTCGGGATCGCACAGAAGATCGAAGCGCAGATTGCCCGGCTCCTTGCGCGTGCCCTCGCAATTGATGGTGAAGGCCTCGAGGAACGTGTCCCGGTGGCCGGGTTTGACTTCGATGCGAACCAGTTGAATCAGCATGTGGTTTTCCTTTTCACTGTAATCTCTCAGCTGTCGTCTCTCAGCTGCCGGGCGCGCGCCACATCGAGGCGGTGACGCCTGCCTCGACCAGCGTCATCTGCGCGGCATAGGCCGCCGACCAGCGCGCGCTTTGTTCGTCGTAAAGCGCGCGCAGGCCGGGGTTCGGGTCCTGCGGCGCTTCGAGATCGCTCCAGGCGCGACCGGCTTCGGCGAGGCTCGCGAAGGCCCCGGTCCCGGTCGCGGCTGCCGCCGCCGCACCAAGCGCGGTCGCCTCGCTGATCTTCGAGCGCACGACGGGCAGGCCGGTGACATCGGCGAGGATCTGGGTCCAATGGGTCGAGCGCGCCGCGCCGCCCGCGAAAACGATGCGGTCGGGCGTATGGCCCGAAAGCGCGAAAACCTGCCGCAGATTGGCCGCCGCAACCACCGCCGCATTCTCCTGAAGCGCGCGGAAGATCGCCGCCGGGCCCGATTTTTCGGGGTCGAGCGAGAGGTTCAGCAGCGAGGGCGCGGCATGGATCCAGCGGCCATAACGCATAACATCCGAGAAAATCGGGATGATGCCATGCGCCCCCGGCGGGATATGGCGCGAGGCCTCTTCCAGCGCGGTATAGCTTTGGCCCTGACCGAAACTGTCGCGAAACCAGCGCATGACCGCGCCGGTGAAGAAGGAAATCGCCTCGGCCTGCGCGAGCCCGGGCAGGACATGGGGGTTGAGGCGCAGCGTCATGCCGGGATCGGTCAGATCGGCGCGGACATTGACCACCTGCTGCCAGAAGGTGCCGCCCAAGACCGCGCAATCGCCCTCGGCCACGATGCCAAGGCCGATCGTGCCGATCTGGCAATCACCGCCACCCGCCACCACGGGCGTGCCGGGGCGCAGCCCGGTCGCGGCGGCGGCCTCGGCAGAGACCGCGCCGACCACGGTGCCGCTGGCGACCATCGGCGGGATCAGGCTTTCGGGCAGGCCGATTTGCGCAAAAGCCGCTGCGACCGGCTTGTGATCGGTCAGCGCAATCAGCCCGGTCGTGCCCATATTCGAGGGCTCGGCGACCAGAGCCCCCGAGAGTCGCCACAGCACCCATTCCGAGAGCATCGTCAGATGCGCCGCGCGGTCGAGCACCTCGGGCATATGGCGCTTGAGCCACAAAAGCCGGGGCAGGGCCGCTAAGGCATGGGTCTGGCCCGAGGCGGTGTAAAGCGCGTGCTCCAGCGCCGGATCGGCGGCGCGCAGGTCGCGGACCTCGGCATCGGCGCGGGCATCGACATTGGCGCAGGCCCAAAGCTCGGCGCCAGTTTTGTCATGCAAAACAAAGGCCTCGCGCATCGAGGTCGCAGACACGCCCGCAATCTCAGCGGGGTCGATCCCGGCTTTCGCAATCGCCTCCCGCGCGCAGCGGGCAAGATGGCCCCAGTTCGCATCGCAGTCGAAATCCATCGAGCCGGGATAGCGCGGGTCGCTGGCGTGCCACCATTCCTGCCCGACTGCGGCGATCTCGCGCCCATCCGCGTCGAAGATCACCGCCCGGCCAGAGCCGGTGCCTGCGTCGAAAGCGAGGTAATAGGACATGTCAGTCGGTCTCCGTCATAAGCAATTGGCTGGCGGTGGCTTCATCGGTGATGAGGATGTCGAGGAGCGCGCCCTTCAGCGCGGCGCGGATCGGCTCGACCTTCTCGGCCCCGCCCGCGACCCCGATCACCCGCGCGCTGTCTTTGAGTTTATCGAGCCCGACGCCAATCACGCGCTCATGGATCGGCAGGTCCAGCTGGCGGCCGTCACGGTCGTAAAAGCGGCACAGAATATCGCCGACGGCGCCCAAACGGCGCAAAGGCTCGACCTCGGCGGGCGAGATGAAGCCCTGCGTGACCACGGTCGATTGATCGGCGATGCCGCCGATGCCGACGAGCTTGTAATCCGCGCCAAGCGCCATGCTCAGAAGCGTCGCGACCGAGCGTTCGGCGGCCAGGGATGCGCTGAGCGCCGGCGTGCTGACGAGAAGCGGCGCGGGGACGACAAAGACGTTATGGCCCCAATTCGCGGTGCGCATCCCGTCGACATAGGTCTGCACCCCCCCGGTCAGCGTCACCAGCCCGATGCCGCGCTCTTCCGCGACATGGCCAAGCTTGCGGATCGTGCGCGAGACGGTATCGCCCCAGCCGACCGCCAAAAGGCTGCCGGGTTCGAGCTTTTGCATCAGATATTGCGCCGCAGCCTCACCCAGCCGCGCATTGACCGGCGCGCCCGCGCCCTCGGGAATGACGCGACAATCCGAGAGGCCGAAGCGCTGGCGCAGCCGCTCTTCCTGCTCGAAACAGCCGTGATGGAGCGAGTTCACCCGGATCTGGATCAGCCCCGAATCGCGGCCCTGTTCGAGCATGCGCGAGACCTTGATGCGCGAGAGCGCAAGCATCTCGCCGATCTCGCTCTGGGTCAGGCCGCTGTTGTAATAGAGCCAGGCCACGCGGGCGATCAGCGCATCGTCGAGTTCCGTATTCGCCGTTTCCATGCGCCCCCCGCAGTTCATACAAATGTTCAACCAGAAAACAAATGCGCAAGTCAAGCGTGAAGGCGCGATCCAATTTTTCAGGATAATCGAAAAATGTGACAGGAATCTGATTGACGGAATGTCAAAGCCGTTGTTCATATGTTGTGGCGATGAACAAATGATCTCGGGGAGGGGATCTTGCAGCAGGTTGTGACAGCACGCGGGATCACCAAACGATATGGCGGCACGCCGGTCCTCAAGGGCGTCGATTTCGATCTGCGTCCGGGCGAGGTCCATGCGCTTTTAGGTGGCAATGGCGCGGGGAAATCCACGCTGATGAAGATCCTCTCGGGGCTGGTGGCGCCCGATGAGGGCGAGGTCACGATCTGCGGGCAGGCGCTGAGCAGTGCCTCGCCTGCCGAGGCGCAGCGCCTTGGGCTTTATCTCGTGCCGCAAGAGGCGCAGCTTTTCCCCAATCAGAATGTGCTCGACAATATCTGTCTGGGCCTGCCGCAGCCCGCGCGATTTTACCGCGACAAGGTCGCCGCGATGATCAAGGGGCTCGGGCTGTCGCTGCCTCTGGACAAGCGCGCCTCGACCTTGGAAATCGCCGACCGCCAGATCGTCGAGATCCTGCGCGGCATGATCCGCGAGGCGCGCGTGCTGATCCTTGACGAGCCGACCTCGGCGCTGACGCCCTTCGAGGTCGCCGCGCTGTTCGGGCGGATGCGGGCCTTGCGGGCGCAGGGCGTGGGCCTCGTCTTCATCTCGCATAAACTCCATGAATTGCGCGAAATCTCGGACCGGATCACGGTCTTGCGCGACGGTCAGGTCGTGCTCTCGGATGAGATGGCGCAGACCAGCGACGAGCGGATTTTGCAGGCGATGACGCCGGGGCTCAGCGCCGAAAACAAGCGCCCCGAGGTGCCCGAGGGCCGCGGTCCGCTGCGTCTTGCGGTCAAGGCTTTGTCGGGCGAGGGCTTCCACGGCATCTCGCTTGATCTCCATGACGGCGAGATTCTGGGCCTTGCGGGCGTCGTCGGCGCGGGCCGGACCGAGCTTGCGGAAACCCTTGCCGGGCTGCGTCCCGCCGATAGCGGCGCGGCGCGGCTGAGCGGGCAGGACATCCCCTTCGCCCATTGGTCGATGCGGCAGGCGGTCGATCGCGGCATGGTGCTTTTGGCCGAGGATCGCGGCTCGAACGGGCTGTTCCTCGATGCGCCCTTGCATTGGAATATGCTCTCTTTCCTCGTCCACAAACTGCCCTTTGTGCTCAAGCCCGGCCGCGACCGCGCGGCATTCGAGACCTATCGCCAGCAGATGTCGATCCGCTGCGAAGGCCCCGAGCAGCCGGTTCGCCGCCTGTCGGGCGGCAATCAACAGAAGGTGCTGCTCGCGAAATGCCTGGCGGCGCGGCCCGCGGTCCTGATCCTTGACGAGCCGACACGCGGTGTCGATGCGGGGGCGCGCGCCGATATCTATACGCTCATTCGCCAGATCGCCGCCGAGGGCACCGCCGTCTTGATGATTTCCTCGGACTTCGACGAGGTCACGCGGCTCTCGCACCGTATTCTTGTCATGGCCGCGGGCGAGATCGCCGGAGAGCTGCCCGCGGGTGCGGATGCCGAGCAGATCGGCGCGCTTGCCTTTGAAAGCCGGGAGCTCGCCCATGCTTAACCGTATCTTGCAAGACCGCGTGGCGACGCTCTTGATCGTCACCCTTGCCGTCATCCTGACGATTGGCGCGATCGCGCCCGGGTTTCTTTCGGTCCAGACCGCGAGCTCGATCTGGTCAAGCGCGATGGTGCTGCTTTGCGTGGCGATCGGGCTTTTGCCGGTGCTGTTGATGCGCCAGATCGACGTCTCGGGCGGCTCGGTTCTCGGGCTTTCGGCGGTGGTGATCGGGCTGTCGCTTCAAGCTGGATTTGCCCTGCCATTGGCGATTGCGCTGGCGCTTTTGTCGGGGATCGGCGCGGGGCTCTTGAACGGGCTGCTCGTCACCGGGCTTGGCGTTCCGGCCATCGTCGCGACGCTTGGCACGCTTGGCCTTTTCCGGGGCGTCATGCTGATCGCCACCGGCGGCAAATGGATCGAGAATCTGCCCTCGGATCTGAAATCCCTCGCCGCGAGCGGCACCCTTGGCCTCTCGCCCCTTGGCTTTGCCGTAATCGCGCTGATCGTGCTCGGCTGGTTTGCGCTGCAAAGCCGGCGCGGCCAGTGGCTCAAAGCCATCGGCGACAACCGCGAGGCCGCGCGCCATCTTGGCCTGCCGGTCAAGCGGCTGGAACTTGGCGGTTTCGTCTTCGCGGGCTTCTGCTCGGCCCTGGCGGGGATCATCTTTGCCGCCCAGATCGGCTTTATCCCGAACCAAGCGGGCAATGGCATCGAGCTGCGCGCGATTGCCGCCCTTGTTCTCGGCGGCGTCAGCCTGCTTGGCGGGGTCGGGCGGATCTCGGGCGCGGTGATTGGCGTCCTGTTCCTGACCTCGATTGATACCGCGCTGATCTTCCTCAAGATTCCGGCCTTCTGGAACGACCTTGTCGGCGGCGCCTTGCTGCTTGGCGTTCTTCTGATCGACGGTCGTTTGCGCCTCTTGATCGAGCGGCGCGACCGCGCCGCCCGCCACCGCCACACCCAAAGCGCCAAGACCGAAGGGACTGCCTGATGAGACGCCTTTTCCTGCGCTGGGAGATCGTTCTGGCCCTGCTTCTGGTCCTTGAGATCGCGGTTTTCGGCCTCATCAACCCGCGCTTTCTCAATGTTTCGAGCCTTCTGTTCGGGACCGCCGATTTCGTCCAGATCGGCATGGTCGCGGTGCCCTTGACGCTGGTCATCATCGCGGGCGGGATCGACGTGAGCTTCGGCTCGACCATCGGCCTCACCGCGATCATCTTTGGCCTTGCGCTGCATTTCGGCGCGCCTCTGGGGCTGGCCGTTCTGGCCTCGCTCGCGGTCGGCGGCTTCACCGGACTTTTCAATGCGACGATCATCCGGGTGACGCGGCTGCAGCCTTTGGTCGTCACGCTTGGCGCGCTTTACCTCTATTCGGGCGCGGCGACCGTGCTCTCGGGCCTTGCGGGCGCGAGCGGATACGAAGGGATCGGCAATTTCCCGGCGAGCTTCACCGCGCTTGGTTATCAGCAGGTGCTGGGACTGCCGCTTTCGCTGGTGATCTTCCTTGGCCTTGCCGCCGTGATGATCTTCCTTCTGCACGCCACCCGCTTTGGCCGCGCGCTCTTCCTGATTGGTCTGAGCGAAAACGCCGCGCGCCATTCCGGCCTGCCGGTCGGGCGGATGCAGGCGCTGACCTATGTGCTTTTGGGCCTTTTTGCCGCCATGGCCGGGCTGATGCTCTCTGCCTATTTCGGCTCGGCCCGGGTCGATCTCGGCACGACCACGCTTTTGCCCGCGATCACCGCGACCGTGCTGGGCGGGGCCTCGATCTATGGCGGCAAGGGCTCGGTTCTTGGCACCGTGCTTGCGACCTTCCTGATCGGCTATCTTCAGCAGGGGCTGCAAATGTCGGGCGTGCCCAGCCAGATTTCCAGCGCACTTTCGGGCGCGCTGCTCGTCATCGTCGTCGCAGCCCGGTTCGGGAGCGAAAAGCTGCGCGGCGAATTGCTGTGGCAACGTCTGTTTGGCCGCGCGCCAGCAGCCCTTGCCCCGGCACATAAGAACTGAACAACAGTGGAGGAGACTGCAATGAAATCCCTTTTGAAAGCGGGCGTCGCCGCCCTTGGCCTGATGGCCGCAACCACGGCTTACGCCGATGGCATCGCCTTTATCCCCAAGCTCGTGGGCGTGGGCTTCTTCACCTCGGGCGGCAAAGGCGCCACCGATGAGGGCAAGAAGCTGGGCGTCGATGTCACCTATGACGGCCCGACCGAGCCTTCGGTTTCCGCGCAGGTCCAGTTCATCAACAACTTCGTCAACCAAGGCTATAAGGCGCTGATCGTGTCCTCGGTCTCGCCGGATGGGCTGTGCCCCGCGCTGAAGCAAGCCGCGGCGCGCGGTGTGCTGGTCATGACCTGGGACAGCGATGTGAACCCGGAATGCCGCAGCTATTACATCAACCAAGGCACGCCCGAGCAGCTCGGCGGGCTGTTGGTCGATATGGCCAATGACGGGCTGAAGGCCAAGGAAAAGGCCAAGGTCGCCTTCTTCTATTCCTCGCCGACCGTGACCGACCAGAACGCCTGGGCCGAGGCCGCCAAAGCCAAGATCGCCAAGGAGCATCCGGGCTGGGAAGTGGTCGCGACCGAATTCGGCTATAACGACGCCCAGAAATCGCTGCAAACCGCCGAGGGCCTCTTGAACGCCCATGCCGATCTCGATGCGATCATCGCGCCCGACGCGAATGCGCTGCCTGCCGCTGCGCAGGCCGCCGAGAACCTCAAGAAAGCGGGCAAGGTCACGATCGTCGGCTTCTCGACCCCGAATGTCATGCGTCCTTACGTCGAGCGTGGCACGGTCGAGCGCTTTGGCCTCTGGGACGTGACCCAGCAGGGCGCGATCTCGGTCGCGGTGGCCGCGCATGTCCTCAAAGACGGCCCGATGAAGGTCGGCGACAAGCTCGACATCGAGGGCATCGGCACGGTCGAGGTCTCGCCGAACTCGGTTCAGGGCTATAGCTATGAGGCCGAGAACAACGGCATCATCCTTCTGCCCGAGCGCACCGTCTTTACCAAAGACAATATCAACAATTTCGATTTCTGATCGAAACCTGAAACCACCATCGGGGGCGGTGCGCCGCCCCCCATTCCACCGAAAAGGAATTCGCCATGCAGTCGCGCTGGTCTGATGAAGACGCCCGCAGATATTCCGAAGAGGCTTTGGCCGCGGGCCAACCGGCCGAGCTTGGCCTGCGCGTCTATAGCTCGCGCATCATCGGGCAGGACCCCGATCTGGTTTTGCATGGCGGCGGCAATACTTCGGTCAAGATCAACTCCGATCAGGGCGCGGTCATCCATGTGAAGGGTTCGGGCTGGGATCTGGGCGATATTCAGGCGCCGGGCCTGCCTGCGATGTGGCTGGCGCCTTTGCTGAAAGCGCGTCAGATCAAGGTGATGTCGGACCCCGATATGGTGGCCTTCCTGCGCGAAAACCTGCTCGATCCCGCGGCCCCCACGCCTTCGGTCGAGGCGCTTTTGCACGCCTTCCTGCCCTTCTCCTTCGTCGATCACACCCATGCGACGGCGATCCTCGCGCTCGCCGATCAGGACGATATGGAAGAAACCGTCGCGCGGCTTTACGGGGGCCGCGTGGGCTATGTCCCCTATGTCATGCCGGGCTTTGATCTCAGCCATGCCTGCGACGCGGCCTTTGCCGCCGACCGCAATGTCGAGGGGCTTTGGCTCGCGAAACACGGGCTTTTCACCTTCGGCGCGACCGCCGAGGAAAGCTATGCCCGCATGATCGAGTTTGTGACCATGGCCGAGGCCGAGCTTGCCGCGCGCGGCGCGCTACCGGGCGGGCCCGAGGCGAACACGGGCGAAAGTGATCCGGCCTTCGAGGCCGCGCTGGTGGCTGAACTTGCCGCGCGTCAGGGCTTGGGCGATCAGCCCGCGCTGAATTTCCGCGCCTCGCCCTCGATCCTCAAGCTGCTGGACCGTCCCGATCTCGCCGAGATCGTCCATCGCGGCACGGCGACGCCCGATCACGTCATCCGCTTGAAGCCCTTCCCGCTGATCGTCGCCAAAGGCGCGGACCGCGCGGCGATTGGCGCGGCGCTCGATGCCTTTGCCGCGAATTATCGCGCCTATTTCGAGCGCAATGCCCCCCATGCGAGCGAGCCGAAAACCGTGCTCGACAGCTTGCCGCGCGCGGTGCTGGTGCCGGGGCTCGGGCTTTTCGGTCTGGGCGCGAATGCGAAAGCCGCCGCGATTGCCGGGGATCTTTGGGAGCAATCGGCGCGGGTGATCCTCAGCGCCGAGGCCGCGGGCCGCTATGCCCCGATTTCCGAGCGCGAGCTTTTCGACATGGAATATTGGTCGCTCGAACAGGCCAAGCTGCAAAAGAAATAAGAGCCCGCCCGGCCCCGCCAAAGCGTGCGGGGCCGGGCGCTCGCGTCACGCGTTTGGATCAAGCCGCGACGCGGTGATAGATATTCTTGCGCGCAAGCCAGTTGCTGATCACCAGACCCGCGACCTTGCCCGCCGCGTCCCGCGTGATTTCAACCGTCCATTCGCCGGGCGGCGAGGCATCCATCGAGCGGCGCGACGGCATCGACCAGAGATCGGGCGCAATCGCATAGGCGCGCTCCATCGGGCCGGTCCCGAGCATCCCCGAACAGCCGATATAGGTGCCGCCGTCGCGGCTCGCGATCTCAAGCGTGGCGCCGCTTTCCGAGGCCAGGTAGCGCCCGGCGATCTCGGTCCCATCGGCGAAATCGAGGCGCGGAACCGGGCGGCCCGTGACCGAGAGATTCTCATCCTCGCGCCGCATGGTGAGCCCTTCCGGGCCGCGTTCCAGCGTGATGCCGTGGAACTCGGCGCGGCTGTCGCTGGTCGGGGTCAGCATCTGCGCGGTGTGCTGGTAATTGAGCTTCACGCCCGCAGGGGTCGAAGTCGTGCGGATGAACAGCCCCTGTTCGTCATCCATCCAGAGCCCGTCCCAGCCCAGGGCCGCCTGCGGCTCGGGGTCGATCTTGCAGCCCAAAGCGGCCTCGACCAAACGCCAGGCCGCGCGGCTCGCGCCGGATTCATGGTTGAAATTGACATAGACCGACAGCCGCTCGCGCGCGATATGCAGCCGGAACGAGGAAAAGCCGCGCAAGGCGCCGCCGTGGCCCGTCGCCTCCAGCCCGCTGAAACGGTCGCGGCGCAGCCCGTAGCCATAGACGGCGGGCGTGCCATCGGCAAAGCTGACCGGGGCGGAGAGGCGGTTGTAGAGGCTTTCGGGATCCTCGCGCGTCGCGTCGATCCAGCGCTCCCAAGCCAGCATATCGTCAAGCGCGGCCCAATTGCCGGCATCGCCGAACCAGTAAAGCCCATGCGGCGCGGGCAGGAAGCCCAGCTCGTCATTGCCCTCATAGCCCGTGACGCCATCGAGCGGCTGGGCGGTGTCGGGATTGACCTTGGCACTCATCATGCCTGCCGGGTGGAAGATCCGCTCCTCCATCAGCTCGGCAAAGTCGCGGCCCGAGGCGCGCGCGATCAGCTCGGCGATCAGGCGGAAATTGCCGTTGGAATAGGAGTAATGCTGGCCCGGGGTGAAATGGGTGCTCTGGTTCTTGGCGAGAAGCGCCAGCCCGTCCTCACGCGTGAAAACGCCCTCGGGACGCGCGCCTTCGAGCACGGTCTGCGCCCAGTAATCGCGCAGGCCCGACTGGTTGTGGCACAGCTGCGCGACGCTTGGCATCTGGCCCTTGAGATGGGGCAAAAGCGCGGGAAGGTCTGCCTCGAGCGCCTCTGGCGCGCCAAAGAGATCGAGCAGCAAGGCGCAGGTCATCTGTTTCGAGATCGAGCAGATCGGCAGGCGCGTCGCTGCGGTCATCTCGCGCCGGGCATTGAGATCGGCATAGCCCCAAGCGCGGCGCGCGACGATCTCGCCATCCTTGACCACGCCCGCGACGCCGCCGGGGCCGCGAAACTGCTGGGGCAAGAGGTCAAGCGCATGCTGGAGCGCGGCGAGATCGAAATTCGACATGGGTGATCCTTTCTTCCGCCCCTTCGGGCCGGTCGCGGCTCTTTAGCGCTGAATGGGGCGGGGTGAAAGGCCGGGTCGAGGCAGGTGCGAGACGGGCGCGAGACGGGCGGGGCGTCACCGGCGGCAAGAGGGGTATTGGGGTGATGAAGAAAGCGGTTTCGCCGAGCTGGCTGGCTGCGGTTTAGGTGGCTCTGGTGATGGCGGGCATGAAGCGGGCGGGGGGCTTCGGGCATGCCTGCGCGCCGGGGGCTAGCCCGGTTGCGGCGCATTTGTTAGCCTGCCTGAAATCGGCCAAGGCCCAGCCTTTGCCCGCAACCTGAGGATCTGACCCCAATGTCTGACGCGCTTTCCCTTGACCATCTCCGCGGGCTGGATGCAGGCGACCCGCTCAAGGGATTTCGCGCGGATTTCGTGCTGCCCGAGGGGGTGATCTATCTTGACGGCAATTCGCTTGGGCCTGCCCCGAAAGCCGCGTTGAACGCGCTTCAGCATGCCGGGAGTGCGGAATGGGCGCAGGATCTGATCCGGAGCTGGAATGCGGCGGGCTGGTTTCAGCTGCCGCTGGAGCTTGGCGACCGGGTCGGGCGGTTGATTGGCGCGGCACCCGGGCAGGTTGCGGTTTGCGACAGCACATCCATCAATATCTTCAAGGCCTTGAGCGCCGCCGCCGGGCTGCGCCCCGATCGCAAGACCGTGCTGGCCGAGGCGGGCAGTTTCCCGACCGATGTCTATATCGCCGAGGGCTTTGTCGCGAGCCAGCCCGGCTATCGCCTGCGCCTTGAGGGCCAGGACGGCGCGAGCATTCTTGACATGCTCGGTCCCGATGTCGGGGTGGTGCTGCTCAATCACGTCAATTACCGCTCGGGGCGGCTGGCGGATCTGGTCGCGGTGACCCGCGCCATTCACGAAGCGGGCGCGCTCGTCATCTGGGATCTGTGCCATAGCGCGGGCGCGCTGCCGATCGGGCTTGATGCGGCCGAGGTCGATTTCGCGGTCGGGTGCAGCTACAAATATCTCAATGGCGGGCCCGGGGCGCCCGCCTTCATCTATGTCGCCGAACGCCATCAGGCGGCGGCGCGCCAGCCGCTTTCGGGCTGGTGGGGACATGCCCGGCCCTTCGCCTTCGAGACCCATTACGAGGGCGCGCCTGCGATTGCACGTTTTCTCTGCGGCACCCAGCCGATCCTGTCCCTGCGTGCGCTGAAAGGCGCGCTCGAGGTCTGGGACCGCGTCGATCTGGATGCTTTGCGCGCGAAAAGCCTGCAATTGACCGATCTCTTCATCGCGCTGGTCGAGACGCGTTGCGCGGACCATGGGCTTGCGCTTGAAACCCCGCGCGATCCGGCTGTGCGCGGCTCTCAGGTCAGCTTTTCCCATCCCCACGCCTATGAGATCGTCCAAGCCCTGATCGAGCGTCAGGTCATCGGCGATTTCCGCGCCCCCGATGTGCTGCGCTTTGGCTTCACGCCGCTCTATCTCAGCCATGAGGATGTCTGGATCGCGGTCGAAACGCTGCGTGACATTCTGGAGACCGGGCTTTGGCGCGAGCCGCGCTTTGCCGCGCGCCATGCGGTGACCTGAGCGGCAAGATCGGCGGGGTTTTTTGTCGTTTTGTCGGCATCTCGCCCTCGCTTTGCCGGGCGTGAGGCCTTAGGCTTTCGCCCAGATTTTCGCTGTCCCGGAGTGATGATGCGTTCCCTCGTCCTGACATCTGTACTGAGCTCTGCTCTGTGCCTCGCCGCTTTGCCCGCCCTGTCGCAAGAGGCGGCCAAGCCCTTGATCTCGCTGCCGGTGACGGCGGTCGAGGCTTCTCCGATCTCGCATGAGATTGCCGAGAAGGGCATCGGGCCGGTGCTGGCGCGGCTGCATGGGCTGGCCAATCCGACCCCGGACGAGAAATTCGCCACCGCCGGGCTCGAGCTTTTGGCCGCCGTTCAGTCGACCTATCAATGGCGGGTGAAATATCAGGTCGGCACGGAATGGGGCGTGATCTTGGGGATGCAGGGCCAACTGCCCGATGAGGCCGCGCCTCGCGAGCCCTTCCCGCCCGCCGCCTTGGCCGATCAGACCGAGGTCGTGCTTGCGGCGATGGCGCGGCTGCAAGAGGCGCTCAAGGGCGTGGCCGAGGGGCCGGATTTCGGGGTGACGCTGGATCTGTCCGATCTCTGGTTCGATCTTGACGGCGATGGCAAGCGCGCCGATTGGGAAAACGCGGGGACGATCCTGAACGGCGTCTTGTTCACCAACAACAATTGGGACGAGAATGGCAATCTGGTGCCGCTGGATGCGCTGCCGGTGATCCGCTTTGACAATGCCGATGCGGCTTGGCTCTCGGCCTATGGCCATCTGATCGCGGGCAGCGGCGAGATGCTTCTGGCCTTCCATCCGACCGAAAGCCTGAGCAAGATCCTCGAGACGCGCAAGCAGATCGACGCGGCGCGCCAAGAGCATCCCGATGCGCGTGAGGACGCCGGCCTCGATATGCTGGACCCGATGCTCGAGCCTCTGGCCACCGCCTTCGACATGCTGCACCGCCAGCCCGACCCAGAGCGCACGCGCCGCGCCAAGGCGCATTGGCTCGACACCATCGCGCAGAACCGGCTGTTCTGGAAGCTGGTCGATGCCGAGACCGACAATGCCGGCGAATGGATCCCGAACGACCGGCAGGTCTCGGCCACGGGCTTTGTCTTCCCGCAGGGCACCGGCGCGGCCTGGCTGTCCGTCCTCGACGATGGCGAAGCGCTGCTCAACGGCAAGAAATCCGTGCCCTTCTGGCGCGCGCCGATCGGGCTTGATCTTGGCAAATGGCTCGATCATCCGAAGCCCCTGCCGATTGACGGCGTGGTGCAGGGCTGGGCGATTGCCGATTATTTCACCAAGGCGCCGCAGGTCTCGCAAGAGGCGATGGGCCGCTTTTCCGAGCTTTTCATGGACAGCGATCCGTTCCTTGCCATGGTGATGATCAACTGACCGCCCCCGCGCAAAGGCCGGGCCTCAGTGCCAATGCTGGCATTTCGAGGTCTGGCCGATGCCGGGGTTGAGGCTATTGGTCGGGTCGATGTCGCGATAAAACGCGGCCAAAGCAGGCTTGGCCTTGTAGAGGTGGCCGACATTATGCTCGGCGGGATATTCGGCGCCGCGCTGATCCAAGAGCGCCCACATCTCATGTTCCAGCGCCAGACAATCCGTGCCCTTTTTCGCCACATAATCCTGATGGAAGACATGGCAGAAGAAATGGCCGTAATAGAGCTTTTTCTCGATCCGTGCCTCCATCTCGGCGGGCAGGACCTCGACCCAATCGCGGTCATTGCGGCGCAGCGCGATGTCGAGCGCGACGATATCCTCGACCCGGGATTTATGGATGGCGCGATATCGCCCCGCCGCGCCCGCCACCGCGAACCGATGCAGGAAGGCGGCCTTGCCCTCATCGGCGCTGCATTCAAAGACATCGCCGCTGGCTGAGGGGAAAAGCCCCGCGAAATAGGCGCGCGTCTCGGCAATGCCTGCGCCGCCCATGCGGATCAGCAGGTGATGCTCATAGCGGTCGCGCCAGGTGTTCATGCGCGCGGGCAGGTGCTGCGGGAAAAACCGCGAGATCCCTTGGGCGATGCGGTCCGAGATCGTATTGCCGAGCCCCAAACGCTCGGTCAAAGCATCGACGCGGGATTTCAGCGCGAAAAGACCCGGCATCCGGTCGGTCCCGGCCTTCTGGATGAAAAGGAAGGTGTCCTTGCCGTATTTCGCAGCAACATCATAGGCTTCGCGGTGGATATATTCGCCCGCGATCGGCAAATGGGTGAAATCGGCCAGCATGTCGCGGCGAATGCGGGTCAGCTCGGCCGGGTCGTTCGTGCCAACATAGAAAACCGCCGTGTCCTTTTCGGCCTCGAATGTATCGAGCCGCACGGCAAAGACCGCAAGCTTGCCCGCACAGCCCGCCGATTCATGCAGGCGGCGCGGATCGGCGTTGAAGCGCGCCGGGGTTTCGGCATCGACCTGACGCACGTGGCTGGCATATTCATGGTCCGAGGCCCAGGCCTCGCTTGGCGCAGGCGCGGGCAGATCGCCCGCCTCGATCCGGGCGAGCACCTTTTCGGGATCATCGCCCAAGGGCAGGCCCAGATGGTTGACAAGGCCGACCGAGCCATCGGCGCGGATCTCGGCGAAAAGCGTCATCTCGGTATAGGCCGGGCCGCGCTGGATCAGCGCGCCGCCCGAATTGTTGCAAACCCCGCCGAGAACCGAGGCGCCGATGCAGCTTGAGCCGATGACCGAACGCGGCTCTCGGCCCAAGGGACGCAGGCGCTTTTCCAATGTGTCCAAGGTCGCGCCGGGCAGGCAGAGCACCTGTTTGCCGCCCTCGATCAGATGCACGCCCTTGAGGCGCATGGTGCTGATCAGGACGATTTCGCGGTCGTAATCCTCGCCCCAGGGGGTCGAGCCGCCGGTCAGGCCGGTGTTGGCCGCCTGCATGATGACGATGCGGCCCGAGGCCACGGCAAGGTTCAAGACGCGCCACATCTCGACAAGCGACCCCGGACGGGCGACCGCGGCGACCGGGCCTTGGCCAAAGCGGATGCCGCGGGTGAAACGGCGGGTGTCGCGGGCGCGGGTCAGGACATGTTTCGCGCCCACCACCTCGGCCAGCGCGGCGAGAAGACGCGGTCGCGACATCTCGGCCATTTGCGGATCGGGGCGGGAGGTGGCGGTCGTCATGTCATGGCCTTTCAGAAAGGAAGCCGTCGCAAATGCAGTCGGGCGGGACAAGCCCGCCCGAAGAGAGGCCCGGCCCCGAGGGGCCAGAGCTTGGGGTTCAGATCGTGCCCTTTTCCATTTCGGCCGCGATATATTCCGCCTGACGGATCGCCAGCGAGACGATGGTCAGCGTCGGGTTTTCGGCCGCCGAGGTGGTGAAGACCGAACCATCCGAGACAAAAAGGTTGGAGATATCATGCGACTGGCCCCATTTGTTCACGACGCCATCCCGCGGGTTTTCCGACATGCGGTTGGTCCCGAGGTTATGGGTCGAGGGATAGGGCGGGGTCGGCAGCACGCGGGTGGCACCCGCCGCGCGATAGATCTTTTCGCCGACCTCATAGGCATGGTTGCGCATCGCGATGTCGTTCGGGTGGTCGGTGTAATGGACATTCGCCACCGGCAGACCGAACTGATCCTTGCTCGAATGATCAAGCGTGATGCGGTTGGTTTCCTGCGGCAGATCCTCGCCGACGATCCAGATCCCGGCCATATTGTCATAGCCGTCGATGGCCGAGGTGAACTCGCGCCCCCAAGCACCCGGATCAAGGAAAGCCGCGATAAAGGGCAGGCCGAGCGAGATGGTTTCCATCTCATAACCGCCCGAGAAGCCGCGTTTCGGATCGTGCTCGACCTCGTCCTGAACGATCCCGGCCATGGTCGTGCCGCGCCACATTTTCACGGGCTTTTCAAAGATCGCATAGACCGAGCCGGTGGTGTGGCGCATGTAGTTCCGTCCGACCTGACCCGAGCTATTGGCCAGACCATCGGGGAATTTCTCGGATGCCGAAGCCAGCAGCAGACGCGGGCTTTCGATCGAGTTCCCGGCGACCGAGACGATGCGCGCCTTCTGGAACTGCTCTTTGCCGTCCTTGTCGATATAGCGCACGCCGGTGACCTTGCCGGTCTCGTCATGCTCGATCTTGGTGGCGTGCGAATGGTCGCGCACTTCGAGATTGCCGGTCGCCTCGCCCTTCGGAATATCGGTATAGGCCGCCGACCATTTCGCGCCCCATTTGCAGCCTTGGAAGCAGAAGCCGGTCTGCTGGCAGGCGGGACGGTCGTCGTTTTCGACCGAGTTGATCGCCATATGGCCGGTCGAGACCTTGGAATAGCCGATCGCCTTCGCGCCTTTTTCCAAGACGAGGAAGTTGTTGTTGCCCGGCAGGCCCGGCCAGTCATTGGTGCGGGTCACGCCAAGCTTTTTCTCGGCGCGCTCGTAATAGGGTTCGAGCTCTTCGAGCGTGATCGGCCAATCGAGCAGGTTCGCGCCCTCGATATGACCATAGGTCGAGCGCGCCTTGAACTCATGGGGCTGAAAGCGCAGCGAGGCGCCCGCCCAATGGATCGAGGTGCCGCCGACCGCTTTCACGATCCAGGCGGGCAGGTTCGCGAAATCGCGCGCCACCCGCCAATCGCCCGAGGTCGTGCGCATGTCGGTCCAGGCGAGCTGGGCGAAGCTGTCCCATTCGTCGTTGATGTAATCTTCGGGCAGATAGCGCCCGCCCGCTTCCAGAGAAACGACTTTGATGCCCTTTTGCGCCAGCTCGTTGGCGAGCACGCCGCCGCCCGAGCCGGTGCCGATGATAACCACGACAGAGGCGTCGTCATGGGCGAATTTTGCAACTTTATCAGCCATATCCGTCCCTCCTCAGAGCCAGTCGATGTCGTTGAAACCGCGGTCGATATAGCCGCCATGCGAATAGCTTTCGCCCTCATAGCCAAAGAGCGGCCAGATCTCTTTCTGGTTATAAAGCCCGGTCACGAGGCCCGCGCGGATGGTCTGGAAGAAGGGCGAATGCTCGACCGTGCGCAGAATTTCCACGCGGTCCTTTTCCCAACCGGCGGCGAGATAGCTGTCGAAACCCTTGGATTTCGCCACGATATTCAAGGCCGTCACGCCCTCTTCGATCAGCGCGGCCTGCTCGGCATTGTCATAGCCCTTGACCGCGATCGCATAGAAGCGGTCGGCAATGCGGTCATGGGGATAGATGTCGCGCGCCATCTGGATCAGCGTCGCCATGGTCTCGGGCTTGAGCGTGGTCGTCTCGACCGCCCAGGCCGCATCGGTCGAGGCGACAAAGCCCGCGCCGACGACAAAGACGGCACCGGCCGCCATGGCGCGGGCCAGAAGGCCGCGCCGGGTCAACCCTCTGACCGGCAGGTCAGAAGGGGAAGTTTCGGTGACAGACATGTCAGTCCTCCCTGAGTTGGTTATTCCCGTCCTCCTGACGGGTTGCCTGCTTAGAGGTAGCGACCTGCGCGTTGCAGGACCTCGATCTCGTATCCGTCCGGATCCTTGATGAAGAAGAATTTCGCGATCACTTCGCCCGCCGGGGCGAAATCGACCAGCTTGCGCGGGGCGAGACCCAGCTCGGTCAGCCGCGCATGTTCGGCCACGACATCCTCGACCGAAACCGCGAGATGGCCGTAACCATTGCCGAGATCATAGGATTCCGTGCCCTTGTTGACGGTCAGTTCAAGTTCAAAGCTGCTTTCGGCATTGGCCAGATAGATCAGCGAGAAGGTCTCGAAATCGAGCCGCTCGGCCACGTCCAGACCGAAAGCGGTCTTGTAGAAGGCCAGCGAACGCGCCTCATTGCCTACGCGGATCATCGAATGAATCATCTTGGCCATAGAAAGCCCCTTTCCGGTCGTTTCGACCACTTTCGGGGCAAATCTGCCTGCCGGGGTAGCATCATGCTACCACGCGCCACTTTTCCGGGCAGATTCTTTCTTGGATCGGGCTTTTGGCGGGACTTGCGCTGCGCCCTCAGGCCGCTTGGGCAACCTGACGCGCGGCATCGCGGAAATCCTGGCCACCGCGCCCGCGCAATTCGAGCTGCACAAGGCAGGCGCAGCGCAGGAGCGAGGTGAAGTTCACCGGCTCGCCCTCAAGTTCGAGCACCTCGGATTGGAGCGTCGAGAGAAAGCCGGGCGTGGTCTGGCCCTCGCTGATCGCGATTTCGTCGAGAATGTCCCAGAACGCCTGTTCGAGACGGATCGAAGTGCTTTGCCCGTTCAGCCGCAGCTTGCGGGTGACAGGCTCATAGCGGCGGGGGTCCTGACGGACGAAAACCTCACACATGAGATGGCTCCAACACTCTTTGAAGCGATCCTATCACAGAAATCGCGAAAGACCTCAACTCATCGGGGGGAGGAGGGACCGGCGCGGGCGGGCCCGGCGGCACCGCCCGGGGGCTGTCTGCCCCCGGACCCCCGAGGATATTTTCGCATGAAAGACGGGGTTTGGCCGCTTTCCTTGATCCGCCGGGCGGCGGGGTCAGATTTCGGTGAGGCGCTGTGCGAGCCTGTCGTGGAAACTGCGTTCGCCGATGATATGGAGGTGGTTGGTGCCTGCAACGACCTCTGAGGCGGAAGCGCGGGGCGAGAGCCTGCGCCAGTCGATCAGATTGAGGCCGCGGCTGAGGCTGTCGCCGGCGCTGAAGGAGGCGACCGGGACATCGAGCGGGGCGAGCTGGTAGCGGCGGAAGACCAGCGCATTGTCGATCAGCACCCAGAAGGTGTGTTCGCGGCTCGAGACCTCGGGGCCGTCGGTGGGCAGCGGATCGGCCTCATTGCCGATGAAGCGCAGGAATTGCGCGAAGGTTTCTGCGTCCATCAGCGCGATCAGCCGGTCCCAATCGGCACGCATTCTGGTTTGTGCGAGCCAGCTGTCGAGTTCGGCTTCGAGGCGCGCGCGCTCGCCCGGGACAAAGCGGGGCGTGGCGCCCGGGGCGAAATCGACGCCGAGGTCGCAGACATCGACCTGGGTGATCAGCCTGAGGTCGATGTCGTTTTGGAGTTGCCGCGCGGCCTCCCAAGCGAGAAGGCCGCCCCAGGACCAGCCGAGGAAGGTGCAGGGCGCGCCTTGCGAGGTGGCGCGGATATGGGCGACATAGTCGGCGACGACATCGGCCACGCTGACATTCATCTCTTTGGATTCGTTCAGAGAATGGCAAAGAAAGCCGGTCACCGGCTGGTCGGGGCCGAGATGGTCGGTCAGGCGCAGATATTCGCGCGTCGAGACCAGGAGGCCCGGGAAGCAATAGAGGCGCGGCCGGGTGCCGGTGGCGCGCAGCAGGATCGCACTGCGCCCGGTCGCGTCTCCGGCCGTGATCCGGGCGGCGAGGCCGCGCACGGTGGGTGCATCAAAGAGATCAGCCACGGTCAGCTGCACCTTGGGCCAGATCTGCCGCATCCGCGCCAGCACCTTGAGCGCGATCAGCGAGCGTGCGCCCATCTGGAAGACGTCATCGGTGGTGCCGAGGCTCTCATAGCCGGTTTCCTCGCGCCAGAGCCTCAGGATCTGCGTCTCGGCCTCGGTTTCGGGCGCAATGCCTGCGCCCTTGCGCTGGACCTTGCCGGGCAGGGGCAAAGCGGCGCGGTCGAGTTTCGCATTCGGGTTCGTCGGCATCCGGTCGAGCACCACCACGGCGGCCGGGATCATATGTTTCGGCAGCAGGGTTTCGAGCCGGTGGAGCAGCGTCTCGCCGGTCACATCGGGCGGGGCCACGACATAGCCGATCAGGCGTTTCTCGCCCTCCTCCTCGCGCAGAAGGACCAGCGCCTCGCTGACGCCGGGTTGGGCGAGGAGCGCCGCCTCGATCTCGCCGGGCTCGATGCGGTAGCCGTTGAGTTTGACCTGCAGATCGACCCGGCCGAGGAATTCGATCGTGCCATCCTCGCGCCAGCGCCCGAGATCGCCCGAGCGGTAGAGCCGCGCGCCGTCCGGCCCGCCGAGACTTGGCCCGAAGGGATCGGGAATGAAGCGGTCGGCGGTGGTGCCCGGGCGCCCGACATAGCCGCGCGCGACGCCCGAGCCGCCGAGATGGATCTCGCCGACCACGCCGATCGGGCAGGGCATGAGATCGGGGTCGAGCACATAGGCGCGCCGGTCGCCAACCGCGCGGCCCAAGGGGGCATAGGCGCCGTCAAAGCGGGTGCCGGCCTCGACCCGCCAGACCATCGGCGTCATAATGGTTTCGGTCGGGCCATAGCCGTTGATCAGGGTCTTCGCGTTCAGCGCGCGCGACAAAAGATCGAAGGTCGTCTGCGCAAGCCCCTCGCCGCCGAAGGAATAGAGCCGCATCGGCGGGGCCTCGCCGGTGGCCTCGGCCCATTCGGCGAGCTGTTGCAGGTAAGTCGTTGGAATCGAGGCATTGTTGCAGCCATGATGGCGCATTGCGGCGAGGGTCTGTTCCGGCGTCCAGAGCGGGCCATCCGGGATCACGACCGAGCCGCCCGCCATCAAGGGCACCATCCAGCGCTCGTGCCCGCCATCTGACGAGAAGGGCAGGAAGGGCAGCTCGCGGCTTTCCGAGGACATGCCATAGACGCGCGAGGTCGTCTGATTGTGCAGGCTGAGCGGGCCGTGTTCGACCGCGACGCCCTTCGGCTTGCCGGTCGAGCCCGAGGTATACATGACATAGGCGAGCTGGTCGGGATGGATCGCGACCTCAGGATCGGTATCCGCAAACTCGCCCGGCGGCAGGTCGTCAATGCAGAGCACATGGGCGGCGAGGCCCGCGGGCAGGCGGTCGAGAAAGCGGGTCCGGGTCAGCACCACGCGCACCCCGGCATCGGTCAGGATATGGTGGTTGCGGCTTTCGGGGTGATCGGGCTCGACCGGGATATAGGCGCCCCCGGCCTTCAGCGCGGCGAGGATCGCGATGATCGCCTCGCCGCCGCGCTCGATCAGGATGGCGACCGGGGTTTCGGCGCCGACGCCAAGCGCGATCAGGCGATGGGCGAGGCGGTTGGCCGCGGCGTTCATCTCGCCGTGGCACCATTGGCGCGCGCCGCAGATGATCGCGGTCTTCTCGGGCGTCTCGCGGGCGCGGGCGGCGATGATGTCATGGGTCGCACGCGGGTCGTTTTCCTCGGCATCGGGATAGGGGGCGGAGAGCGCGTCAAGCTCGGCCTCGCTGACCAGCGGGATCATCGCGAGCGGGCGAGCGGGCGCGGCAAGCCCCGCCGCGAGCAGGCGGTCGAGCTGGGTCGCAAAGCGGGCGAGCAAGGCGGGCTCATGCAGCCCCGCCGCATGGTCGATGCTCAGATGAACCGCGCCGTCGGGGGTGATCTCGGCGAGAAAAACCGCCTCGCCCTCGGCGGGCGGGCGCGGGGTTTCCAGACGGCGGATGCCTGCGGGCAAGGCGGGCAGGCGGCGCAGATGCAGCGCCAGCGCGCCAAGCGGGTGACGGTCGGCGCCGCTGTGGCGCAGCATGTCTTGGACCAGCGCTTCTGAGGGCAGGCGCGCCGCCGTGATCTCGGCTTGCGTCTGGGCGATGCGCGTGGTGAGCGCGTCGAAGCCCTCGGCCGGGTCATAATCGAAGGTGAAGGGCAAGCGATCCTCGCCGCGCCGCGCCGGGTCGAGCGAGGGTTGCGAGAGCGCAAAGCGCAGGCTGTCGCCGCCGCTATAACGCGCGAGCAGCGCGGCGAAGGCCGCGATCAGCGCGGTTTCGGGATCGGGGGTGCGCGCGTCGAGGATCAGGCTCAGCCCCGCGCGGGCCGTGGTTTCCGCCCGGCCGTGGCGCTGCGGCAGGCGGGCGATGACATAGCCCTCGTCGCGGCCTTCCTCTTGGTCCGCCTCTAGCAGCTTGCGCCAGCCCTGCAAGGCCTCGCGTCCCACAGGAGCGGGCAGCGGGGCCAGCGCAAACGCGGGCGGGGCCTCGCACGAAAGCGCCGCGATCAACCAGTCCTCCATCGCGAAAAGCGTCGCCGCATCGCCCAGAAGCGGGTGCAGCGTCAAGGCGAGCACCTGCCGCCCGTCGGGCGCGGGCGCAAGCAGCACCGCCGCCAGAGGGCCGGTCTCGCGGTTGAGCTCAAGCGTGGAAAGCGCCGCGCGGATCGCCGCCTCGGGATCGGCCGAGCCCGCAAGTTTGCGCAAAGCGATCTGGGGCGTCTCGGTCAGCTCGCGAAAGACCTCGCCGCCGGGATGGGTGACGAAGCGGCTGCGAAAGGCGGGATGGGCGGCGATCAGCGCGGCAAGCGCGGCCTCAAGGCCCGCCGCCGCATTCGGGGCGATCTCGAGGATCAGCTGCGGACGACCGAAACCCGAGACCGCGCCCACGGTTTCATGCGCCCAGATCTGGCGTTCCGCGCCGGAAAGCGGCAGCGCATCCTGCGTCAAACGGATCATTTCGTTCACTGCACGCCCCCCATCGCCTGACGCAAAGCGAGCGGACGCGGGTCCTGCCACAGCTCTTCGATCCGCGCGAGGCAATCGGGGCGGCTGGCGCGCGTGCCCTCGTCCTCCCAACCGGCGGGGAGGGGATATTGGCTGGGCCAGACGGAATAACGGCCCTCGGCATTGCGCAGAATGCGCCAATCGGTGCGGCTGGTAAATGAGCGGGTCATGGGAGCGGCCTCATGGTCCTGAAAATGACTTCCCCGCTTGGACGGATGGCGCGCGGGGAAATTCACCCCAAGCCGGGCGAAATTTTCGCCCCCTCCGTTTTGGGCCCCGTTTCGGCCTCCCGTTTTAGGCGCCGTGATTTTGCCGCCGCGCGGTGAATTTCTCCGCCCCTCGCCCGTCAGGCAAAAAGCCCGCGCCCGTCGCGCGCCCGATCTTTTCATCCCGGGACCAGCGCCCGAAAGGAGCCGCCCATGAACCAGCATCTCGCCCCCGAGACCCTAGAGCCCCCCGCGACCCCCGATCTGAACAGCCTGCTTCTCGCCCCGCGCGCGGCGCAGGCCCATCACGCGACCGCCGTGCCGATCTATCAGACCGCGAGCTTCCTTTTCGAGAGCTACGACGAGCTCGCCGCGGTCTTTGCCGGGACCTCGGATCGCTTCATCTATTCGCGCGGCAACAACCCGACGGTGGCCGAGCTGGAAAGCGTGATCGCCGCGCTTGAAGGGGTCGAGGCGGCGCGCGGATTTGCCTCGGGCATGGGCGCGATTGCCGCCGCGATCATGCCTTTCGTGCAGGCGGGCGACCGGGTCGTGGCGGTGGAAAACCTCTATTCCGACGCCTTCCGGCTCTTCGAGGTCGTGCTGAAGAAATTCGGCGTCACCACCGATTATGTCGATGGCAGCGATACCGAGGCGGTGATTGCGGCTTTGCCGGGCGCCAAGCTGCTCTATCTCGAAAGCCCGACGAGCTGGACCTTCACGCTGCAAGATCTCGCCCCGATCGCCAAGGCCGCCAAGGCCGAGGGCGTGCTCACCGTCATCGACAATTCCTGGGCGACGCCGCTTTATCAGCGCCCGGCCGAGCTTGGGATTGATCTGATCATCCATGCCGCCTCGAAATATCTTTCAGGCCACAGCGATACGATTGCCGGGCTCGTTTGCGGGCCGAAGGCGCTGATCGATCGCATCAACCACGAGGCCTATCATTACCTCGGCGCGAAAATGTCGCCCTTTGACGCGTTTTTGGTGCTGCGCGGGCTGCGCACTCTGGGCCTGCGCATGGCGCGGCATATGGAAAACGGCCTCGCTTTGGGGCGCGCCTTGCAGGACCATCCCGCCGTGACCCAGATCCGCCATCCGGGCTTTCACGACCACCCCGCCCGCGCCGCGCTTTCGGGCTATGGCGGGCTTTTCGCCTTTGACTTTGACGCGAGCGTCGATGTCCCCCGTTTCGCCAATAGCCTGCGCCTCACCCGGCTGGGGGTAAGCTGGGGCGGGGCGGAAAGCCTGATCATCCCGGGCGAGGCCGCGATCGGGCTCGCGGGGGCCTCGAACTCCTTCCGCCGCTTCAAGGTCAGCCCGCGCACCATTCGCTTCGCGGCGGGGCTGGAAGAGCCGGGCGCCTTGGTCGAAGATGTGCTGCAAGCAATCGAAAAGGCGCGGAAGTGACGAAAATCGTGAAGGAAGGCGTGCTCGGTCTTGGCGGGGCGCGCTGGTTTGATCTCGAAGACAGCGCGAGCGGCGCGGTGCGGCGGGTCTTTTTGTGGATCCCCCCCGGCGAGGCGCCCGAGGCCGGTTGGCCCGCCTTGATGCTGACCGATGGCAATGCGGTGATCGCGACCGCGATTGATGCGATGCGCGCGCAGGCCTTTTACCCCTCGGGCACCAATCTTGGCTGGGGCGTGCTGATCGCCATCGGCTATCCGACCGACGAGGCCTATGACCCGTTTCGCCGCAGCTGGGATCTCGGCCCGCCGCCCGGCGCGACCTATCCGCCCTTCTGGGAGGGCACGCCCGAGGTCAAGACCGGGGGCGGCGCGGAAATGGCGCGCTTTTTGCTCGACGAAGTCCGCCCCTTCGTCGCCGCGCGCGTGCCGCTTGACCTCGCCCATCAGGGGCTTTTCGGCCATTCCTTCGGCGGGCTCTTCGCGCTGTGGCTGATGTTCACCCGGCCCGACGCCTTCAGCCATTGGATCGCCGCCAGCCCCGCGATCACTTGGGAGGAAAGCTTCCTCTTGACCCATCGCGACGGCTTCGCGCCCAAGGGCAAACCGCTCTCGCTGCTCTTGTCGGCGGGCGAATGGGAGGGGGCCGCGCTCGCGCCCTTCCAGATCGGGGCCGAGGATGCCGACAAGCGCCTCGCGGAAAAAGAGCGCATCCGCACCATCGCGGCTGCCGAAGAGATGGCCGGGCATCTGGATAAGATTCAAGGGATTTCAGCGCATTACGAGACATATGCCGGTGAAACCCATATGTCGGTCCTGCCGGTTGCGGTGAACCGCGCGCTCCACCACGTCTTCGCGCTCAAGAAAAACGCAAGCGTGGGGTGAATTTTTCGGGGGCTCCTGCGTCAGCCTGTCGCAGCCATGCAGGCGAGCGATGCAGGCCAAGGACGCAGGAACTCCCGATGACGTTTGACCTTCCCCCTTTCGACCTTCCGGACCCCTTTCTCGCGCGGCGCGACGGCGCGCGGATCTTGCTGGCGGGGCCCGCGCCCCAAAGCCTCGGCCTGCGCGATGCGGGCGAGGGGCGGCTCTGGCCCGCTTGCCCTGAGGGCGGTCTGCCCGCCGCGCTCGCGGTCTTCGAGGCGCTGAGCGCAGGCCCGGACGAGGTCGTCCTGATGCTCGATCCCGCGCCTTGGGCCGCGCTTTTGCCCGAGCTGCACGCGCGCGGCATCGCGGTGCCCTTCGAGGGCGCTTTCGCGGTCTTTCCCGCGCTTTTCTGGCAGGTGCCCGACCGCTGGCTGGCCCATGCAGCGCCGCCTTTCCCCGAGCTTTTCCGGCGCGGCCCGCATGGCCGCCATCCCCTGCGCCCGCCGAAACCCGAGGGGCTGCTCTATCGCCGCTTCATCCCTTGGCTTGGCCAATGGCTGACGCTGCGCGCGCTGGATTTGGACGATCTTCCGACCTTCCACCGCTGGCAGAACGATCCGCGCGTCGCGGCGTTTTTCGAGGAAAGCGGCACGCTGGACCAGCACCGCGCCTTGATCGAGCGGATGCTGGCCGATCCGCATCTGTTGCCGGTGATCGGCGCGCTCGACGGGCGCGATTTCGGCTATTTCGAGCTTTACTGGGCGCGCGAGAACCGGCTCGGCGCGGTCCATGATTGCGCGCCTTGGGACCGCGGCTGGCATGTGCTGATCGGCGAAGAGGATATTCGCGGCGCCGAACATGTCACCGCCTGGCTGCCCGCGCTCATGCATTACATGTTCCTATCCGAGCCGCGGACCCGCACGATTCTGGGCGAGCCCAAGGCCAGCCATGTCCAGCAATTGCGCAACCTCACGCGCGGCGGCTTCGGCAAGATCCGCGACTTCGATTTCAGCCATAAGCGCGCCGCTTTGGTCGCGCTCGATCGCCAGCATTTCTTCGACGCCCGGCTCTGGGCGCGCCCGCCCGAAAGCGATGGCCGCCCGCTTCGCCTGTCCCCGACGGTTCTTCTTTAAGGTCTTTTCCCATGTCCGAAGCTTTTCTTTCCGAACCTTTCCGCCCCGATCAAGCCCACCCCACTCAGGCCCACCCCGACCACATCCACGAGCTGATCGGCATCGGTTTCGGCCCCTCCAACCTCGCGCTGGCGATTGCGCTTGAGGAGCGCCAGAGCGGGCTCGATGCGGTCTTTCTCGAAGCCAAGCCACGCTTTGCCTGGCATCCGGGGATGCTGCTGAAAGGGACCGATATGCAGGTCTCCTTCCTCAAGGATCTGGTGTCGCAGCGCAATCCGACCTCGGGCTTTTCCTTCCTGAGCTATCTCCATGACAAGGGGCGGCTCGAACGCTTCATCAACCGCAAGACCTTTTTCCCCAGCCGGGTCGAGTTCAATGATTACCTCGATTGGGCGGCGGGCCGTCTGGGCGGGATCTGCGCCTATGACCAGCGCGTCGAGGCGATCGAGCCGGTGCGCGCGGGCGCGGGCGTCTCGCATCTGCGCATCCACAGCCGCGACGGCGCCGGGCGCGCCACGGTGCGGCAGGCGCGCCAGATCGTGCTCGCGCCGGGCGGCCAGCCCCATTGGCCCGAGCTCTTCGCGCCTCATCGCAGCGATGCGCGGCTCTCGCATTCCAACGATTTCACCGCCCGCGTCCTGCCCAAGCTGACGCCGGGCGAGCGCATTGCCGTAATCGGCGGCGGCCAAAGCGCCTGCGAGATCTTCGCGACGCTCGCCGCCGATCCGGCCTGCCCGCGCGTCGATCTGATCCTGCGCGGGCCTGCCCTGAAACCCGCCGATGACAGCCCCTTCGTCAATGAGATCTTCGAACCCGCTCATACCGATCTCGTCCATGCTTTGCCGCCCGAGGCGCGCGCCCAGCATCTGCGCGAGTTTGCCGGGACGAATTACGCGGTCACCGATCTCGATCTGCTCCAGCACATCTATGGCCTCCTCTACGAGCAAGAGGTCGAGGGCGCAGCGCGGTTGCGGATGATGGCCGAAACCCAGCCGGTTGGGCTTCAGACGGTCGGGCAGGGGGCGGGTCTTCATCTGACGCTGGACGCGCAGGGCCGCCGCTTCGGGCTCGATTATGACCGCATCATTTTGTGCACCGGCTATCGCCGCGAGCTTGGCCAGACGCTGCTTTCAGGTCTCGCCGACTGGCAGACCGGCGCCGCGCCGGACCGCGATTACCGGTTGCCGATGAAGCCCGGCTTCGCGCCCACCGTCCATGTTCAGGGCTATAGCGAGCCGACCCACGGGCTCGCCGATACGCTCTTGTCGGTGCTCGCGCTGCGCTCGGCGGAAATCGCCGCTTCGGTCGAGCTGGCCCGCGCGGACCGGCGGATCGCTGCCGAGTAAGCCAGAGGTCGGCCTTGAGCGGGTCGGGAGATCGTGGCACCACAGGCTTTCTATCCACCCACGCTTCGCGCCGGCAGACGGAAACAGGACCGCCCTTTCCCGGGCCGGTCTGTGGCGTGGAGAGAGACATGTCACCCAATCCCCAAACTCAGATCAGGCCGCGTTCGCCGCGCGATCAGGCCCTGTTGCTTGATGAGCTTGTCCAAAACCGCAACCTGCTTTTATGCGACGCGCTGCGCATTCTGGGCGCGCGCGACCGCGCCGAGGATGTGCTGCAAGAGGCGGCGCTGCGCGCGCTTGGGCGCAACTCGGGCGAGACCCTGCGCGACGGGCGCCATTTCGCGCGGCGCATGGTGCGCAACCTCGCCATCGACCGGCTGCGGCGCGAGCGCTGGCTTGCGGGCGACGAGGCGCTCGAGCGCCAGCCAAGCGCCGGGCCCGATGTCGAGCGTTGCCTTGCCGGGCGCGAGCTTCTGGGCCGGGTCGAGGCCCAGCTGCGCCAATGCCGCGCGCGCGACCGCGAGGTCTTCTTGCGCCACCGCGTCATGGGCGAGCCGCAAAACCTGCTTGCGCGCGAATTCAACCTCTCGCCTGCGCGGGTTCATGCGATCGTGACCAAGATCCACAAGGATATCAGCGCCTTGCGGATCGACGAACCGGCCTGAACCCCGACGCGCGCCTAGATCCCTCGGGGCAGGACCACCGGCCCCGAGGCGGTTTCCACGCAATCGAACGGAATGGCAAAGGCGCGTTCGAGCGGTGCTGCGGCCAGAACCTCGGCCGTCGGCCCATGCGCGATCAGCGCGCCGTCGCGCAGCGCAATGATCTGATCGCAGAGCCGCGCGGCCAGCGTCAGATCATGGATGATGATGACGATCTGGCGCTTGGCCGAGAGCGTTTTCAGCAGCCGCACCAGCTCGGCCTGATGGGGCAGGTCAAGGAAGTTCAAGGGCTCGTCGAGCAGGATCGTCCCGCTTTCCTGCGCCAGAACCAGCCCGATCCAGGCGCGCTGGCGCTGCCCGCCCGAGAGGCTCTCGACCCGGCGATGCGCCAGATCGCCCATGCCGGTCGCGGCAATCGCGCGCGCGACCGCCTGATGATCGGCGGGGGTCAGCGGCAGGAAGGGGCGCAACCAAGGCGTGCGACCTCGCGCGACCAGCTCGCGCACCGTGAGCCCGGGCGGGGCCTCGCCGGTTTGCGGCAAAAGCGCAATCGCCCGCGCGCGCGTCTTGGGCGAGAGCCGCGCCAGATCCTGCCCGCGATGGCGGATCTCGCCCGCCGTGGGGCGCAAAACCCCCGCGAGGCTGCGCAACAGCGTGGTCTTGCCGCAGCCATTCGCGCCAATCAGCCCGGTGATCCCGGGCGTTATCTCAAAGCTGAGATCGCGCAGGATCGCCGCGCCGCCAAGCGTCACCGAGAGGTTGCGCACCGCGAAGATCGGGCCGCTCATCTGCGTGGTTTCTGTCTCGATCATGGCCCCTCAGCTCCGATTGCGGCGGAACTCTCCGGCCAGCACGATCAGAAGGATCGGCGCACCGATGAGCGCGGTATAAAGCCCGGTGGGCAGGAAGGTCGCGGGTGAAATCGCGCGCGCGAGCAGATCGGCCAGCGTCACGAAACCCGCCCCAATCAGCGCCGCCGCGACGGGCGCGGGACGGCCTCCCGCCAAGCGGCGCGAGAGCGGCCCCGAGGCCAGCGCGACAAAGCCCAAAGGCCCGGCGAGTGACACGGCCCCCGCCGCGACCAGCGCGGCGAGCAGCGCCAGAGCAATGCGTGAGGCCGCGACCCGCAGCCCCAAGGCGCGCGCCAGATCATCGGTGAACTCCAGCCGATCAAGCAGCCGCCCGGCGAGCAGAAGAGGCACCATCAAAGGCAGGATGCGCGCGGCTTGGCCGATCTCGGCCCAGCCCGCGCCATTGAGCGTGCCGGTCAGCCAAGTCATCGCCATGCCCGCCGCGCCGTCATTGGCGCGCAGGATCATCGCCTCGGTCCCGGCGCTGGCAAAAATCGCAAGGCCCAGCCCCTGCAGGACCACGGCGCGCGACGAGAGCCCACTGCGCCGGTCCCAAGCCAAGGCCCCGATCAGCGCCATGCCGCAGAGACCGCCCGCCCAGGCGCCGAGCACGGTCGAGCCGCCCGCGAGCATCGCCGCGACCGCGCCAAAGGCCGCGCTCTGGGTAACTCCGATAATATCTGGCGAGGCCAAGGGGTTGCGCAAAAGCGTCTGGAAGGTCAGCCCCGCGAGCCCCAAAGCCGCGCCCGCAAAAAGCCCGAGCAGAAGGCGGGGCAGGCGCAGGCTCCAGACCATGCGGCCTGCGCCCTCGGGATCGCCAAGCGCGGCCCAAAGCGCGCCGGGGGGCAGCCAGTTGCGCCCGGCGGCCAGCGCGGCTGCGGCCAGCGCCAGCACTCCGGCGGCAAGGGCGAGATGGCGCAGCGGCACCCTCATCCGCGCGCCCTCAGGATCTGGCGCACGAAGAGCATGAAGGCGGGCGCGCCGATCATGGCGAGCACCAGCCCGACCGGCAGCTCTGAGGGGCGGATGGCGATGCGCCCGATCGTGTCGGCACTCAGTGCCAAGGCCGCGCCAAGCGGGGCCGAGATCAGGATCAGCGCGGTCAGGCTCGACCCGGTCCGGCCGCTGGCGAGACGCCGTGCGAGATGGGGGGCGATCAGCCCGATAAAGCCGACCGGCCCCGCCAAGGCGACGCTCGCGCCCGCGGTCAAGGCGATTGCGCCGAGGCCAAGGCTCAGCACCCGCGCAGGCGAGACGCCAAGCGCCGCGCCGAGCTCGTCCGAGAGCATCATCGCCTCGATCCCGCGCGCCGCGATCAGCGCCAAAGCCATGCCGCCAAGCGCGACCGGCGCCAGCGCGGCCAGCCCCGGCCCATCGGCCATGGCAAGCGAGCCGACCATCCAGAAGCGATAGATATTGCGCGCCTCGGGGTTCATCAGCACGACCAGCGCCACCACCGACATGCAGATGCTGGCAAAAGCCGCCCCGGCCAAGGGCAGGCGCAAGGTGGTCTCTCCGCGCCCGGCAAGCAGCCGGACCAGCACCGCTGCCAAAGCCGCCCCGCCAAGCGCGAGCCCCGCGACCGCGGCGCGCGGCAAGGCGCCAAAGCTCATCAGCCCCAGCACCACCGCCAAGGCCGCGCCCGCATTGACGCCGGTCAGGCTGGGGTCGGCCAAGGGATTGCGCGCGATCGCCTGCATGACCAGCCCCGCCACCGCCAACGCCGCGCCGACGACAATCGCCGCGAGCGCGCGGGGCAGGCGCAGGCCAAGGATGAGGTCGCGGGCGGGGGTTTCCGCTCCGGTCAAGGCGCCGATGACCTCGCCCGGCGCGATCTTCTGCGCGCCCAGACTGAGGGCGGCCAGAAAGGCCAGGGCCACGAGGCCCCAAAGCAGCAGAAGCGGGAAGGCAAGCGAACGGGCCATGGCGTCCTGTGACCGGGAAGGATGCTGGCGTCTGGCTGGCTGCCCCCTTCCTGCCGCGCCGCGCCGCAGGGGTCAAGGGGGCGAAAGGACCGGGGCAGGGTGAGGTGGGCCAAAGCGCGGGGCAGGGCGCAGGGATTGGGCGCGAGGATTGGGCACGAGGATTGGACCGGCGGACGCGATCACAGCGGGCGCAAGCCGCAGGGCCCTCCGCCCCGCTTTGGATTTCGCTGCATGGCGACGCGAAGTCCAAGCTCGATCCGCTTATGCGGGCGAATGCGCGGATTGCCGATATGGGTCTCGCGCCACGGGTTGATTGACGCCGCACCCGGCTCTGGGTTAGCGCTTGGCCGATGCCAAGCCCGACGCCAGGCCTTCCCGCTTTGACCGGAGACCTGTCGATGTCGCTCAAACCTTTGGCTCTTTCCCTGATCCTTGCCGCCTCGGCTTCGCCGCTTTCGGCCGAGCCGATCCATCTCAGCCACAGTTTCGGCGAGACGGTGGTTGATCCCGAGAAGGTCCAGCGCATCGTCTCCGTCGGCTATCACGAGCAGGATTTCCTCTATGCGCTCGGCCTCGCGCCGGTGGGCGTGCATGAATGGTTTGGCAAGAAACCCTATGCGACCTGGCCCTGGGCCGAGGCCGCGCGGCAGGCGGTTGGCGCTGAGCCCGAGGTGCAAAATGGCTTCGAGATCGATGTCGAATGGGTCTGGTCGCTGCAACCCGATCTGATCGTCGCGACCTTCGCGCCGATGGATCAGCGCACCTATGAGGCGCTGTCGCAGATCGCGCCGGTTTTGGGCCGCCCCGAGGGTTTTCCCGATTGGGGCGCGCCTTGGGAGGAAGAGCTGCGCTTGATGGCGCGCGCGACCGGGCGCGAGGCCAAGGCGGAAGAGATCATCGCGGGTCTTGACGCCCGGATTGCGAAATCCGTCGCGGATCATCCTGAATTTGCAGGGAAAACCGCGACGATGGCCTATTTCAACGAGGGCCAGATCGTCGGCTATCGCAGCACGGATGGCGCGAACCGGCTGCTTGGCAAGCTCGGCTTCGCCACGCCCAAAGCCTATGACGAGATGGCGGGCGCGGGCGGGAATTTCACCGTCAGCACGGAACGGCTCGATCTTTTCGACCTCGATGCGGTGCTCTGGCTGGTCGAGCCGCCCTCGCGCGCGGTCCTTGAGGCGCTGCCGGTCTGGCCCGCGACGCGGATGGCGCGCGAGGGCCGCGCGATCTGGGCCGATCCCGAGCTCGTCGGCGCGATGAGCTTTCAATCGCCGCTCTCGATTGGCTGGGGGCTGGATCAGCTTGTGCCGGCGCTCGCCACGGCGGTGGCGGGCAAGGCGCCCTGATCCGGCGGTTTGCGGGCGCGTTCAGGGGGCCGGCCATGACCGCGCCATCGGCCCGCATCGGCAAAGAAGCTCCTGCCGGAAAGGACAGCAGGCCTGCCCCCTCACGAATTCTTGACAAAAAAGGTTTATATCCGGCACAACCCTTCTACCCAGGAAGGCCCGGCTTTTGCCCGCGCGACCACGGCATCCCCGCTTGAGCCTCGGCTCTGTCTTTGCCGCAACCTCCGCGCGCGTCCCTGACCCGGGCAGGCGCGAGTCCAACCCGGATCAGATCTCATGCCTTCCGCCTTGTTTTCGCCGATTTCGAGCCCCTCGCGCCGGGTCCTTGCCGCGCTTTTGCTGACGGGCAGCGCCCTGAGCGCCCAGATCATCGCCCAACCCGCGCAGGCGCAATCGACCGATGCGCGCGCGCCGACCAGCGTGACGCTCGACACCGTCGTCATCGACGGCAGCCTCGAATCGCCGATTGGCGGCGGCACGGGCTATCTCGCGACCAATTCCGCGACCGCCTTCAAGGGCGGGGTGCCGCTGACCGAGACCCCGCAATCGGTCTCGACCGTAACGGAAAAAGAGCTCGACGACCGCAAGCCGCGCCAGATTCAGGACGCTTTGGCCTATGTGCCGGGCGTGACCGCCGGGATCTGGGGCGTCGATGACCGCTTTGACCAATTCCTGATCCGGGGCTTTGATCTTGGCACCTCGGGGATCTATCGCGACAGCCTGCCGAACAAGGCGCAGAACTTCTCGGGCTTCAAGATCGAGCCCTATATGGTGCAGCGCATTGACGTTTTGCGCGGGCCGTCCTCGGTCATCTATGGCTCGAATGATGCGGCGGGGATGATCAATGTCATCTCGAAACGCCCGAAATTCGAGAATTTCGCCGAAGGCCAATTGAGCTATGGCTCGCATAAAACCGCCTCGGTCGGCGTCGATGCCGGGGGCGTGCTCGATCCGGCCAAGACGCTGGCCTGGCGGGTGACGGCCTTGCGCCGCGACGGCTCGACCGCGATCCACGATTCGGACAATGACCGCAGCCTGATCGCGCTTGGCCTGACCTGGGCGCCCACCGATCAGACCGAGGTCACCTTCCTTGGCCAATGGCAAAAGGATGCGCTGACCCCGAACTCCTTCATGCCGGTCGCGGGCGAGGATTATCCGGCGCGCTTTGGCGATCTGCCCAAAAGCTTCACCCGCAGCCAGAGCCCGTTCAACCGCTTCGCGACCGAGCAATATAGCTTTGGCTGGCAGGCGCGCCATGATCTGAGCGAGCAGCTGACCTTCCGCCAGAACTACCGCCATGCCCGCCAGAAGACCGATTACCGGCATCTCTATTTCAACGGCATGCATGATCCCGACTGGAATCCGACCGAGGATTCGATGAATTTCGCGGCTTTCGCCGTCGATGAGGTCGCGCGGCAGGACGCGATCGACAACCAGCTCGAATATCGCTCGACCGTGGCTGGGGCGGAAAACCGCGTGCTCTTGGGCGTCGATTACACCCGCCAGCAGGTCACGGGCACGGCGGCTTATGATGCGAGCTATCAGGTCGATATCCGCAATCCCTCGTTGAATTTCCCGGTCGCCTATCCGCCGATCTATTCCGACAGCCGGACCACGGTGACCGAAAAAGGCGTCTATATTCAGGACCATCTGAAATTCGACAATGGCCTGAGCCTCACCGCCGGGCTGCGTCGGTCGTGGCTGGAAAACCGCAACCATGACCGCCTCAGCGGCACGACCACGGTGCAGAAGGACAGCGCCACCACCGGGCTCTTCGGGCTGACCTATGACCTTGGCAATGGCTTCATCCCCTATGCGAGCTTCACGCAGGGCTTTACTGCCAATATCGGCCGGACCTTCGCGGGCGAGATCTATCAGCCGACCAAGGGCCGCCAATGGGAGGCCGGGCTGCGCTATGCGCCGACCGACCGCAACCTGCTGATCTCTGGCGCGATTTTCGACATCACCAAGACCAATGTCCTGACCTCGGACCCGAGCAATCCCGGCTTCTCGGTCCAGACCGGAGAGGTGCGTCACCGTGGGCTGGAACTCGAAGCACGCGGCAATCTGACCGAGCAGCTCTCGCTGATCGGCGGCTATACCTATCTCGATCCGAAGATCACGCGCTCGAATGACGGCGATGCGGGCCATCTGACCCCGCTTGCACCGCGCCATCAGGCCTCGGTCTGGCTAGATTACGATTTCAGCGGCGCGGCGCAGGGACTGAGCCTTGGCGGCGGTGGGCGCTATATCGGCGCGACCTGGGGCGATACGGCGAACACCCGCCGGGTCTCGGCCTATACTTTGGCCGATGTCTCGCTGCGCTATGAATGGGACGCTTATGTCGCGGCGCTGAATGTCACGAACCTCTTCAACAAGGAGTATTTCGCGACCTGCGACGCTTCGGTCGGCTGCATCACCGGCGCCGGGCGCGAGGCGACGCTGACGCTGTCGCGCCGCTTCTAAGCCATGACGGCCCGCGCCATATGCGCGCGGGCTTGACCCTTGGCGGGGCCGTGCGCAGATCTGAAGAGCCCCGCGCGCAGCCCCGCAAGGACAGAGATGGAGACGCCCTTTTCAACCAGCGACCCGGCCAGAGATCCGGCCAGAGACCCGGCAGGTGATCCCGCCCGGCAAGCCGCGCTCGCCCGCGCCTTGGCCGCTCTGCCGGTTGCGGCGCTGGCCGTGCGCACGGATGAGGCGCTCGACAACGGTCCCCATCACCATCCGGCCGGGCAGGTGATGAGCAGCCAAAGCGGGCTGATGACGGTGATCCTGCCCGCGCAAAGCCTGATCGTTCCGGCCAATCAATGCGTCTGGATCCCGCCCGGCACCATCCATGCGGTGCGCGCGCATGGCGCGTTTTCGGGCTGGGGCGCCTTTCTCGCGCCCGCGGCCTGCGCGCTGCTGCCGCCCGAGCCGCGCGTCTGGCGCAGCTCGGCCCTTCTGCGCGAGGCGGTCGAGCGGCTGGCAGCACTCGGCCCGGGTCTTGCCGCGGGCGCCACGCCCCGCAACCACCATCAGCGCCAGCGCAATCTCGGCGCGGTCATTCTCGACGAGCTTTGCGATCTGCGCGACGAGCCGCTGACCCTGCCCACGCCCGAAAACCCCCGCCTGCGCCGCATCACCGAAGCGCTTAGCCGCGATCCCGGAGACCGGCGCCCGCATACCGATTGGGCGCGGCTTGCGGCGGTCTCGCCGCGCACGCTGACCCGGCTGTTCCGGGCCGAAACCGGGATCAGCTTTAGCGAATGGCGCCAACGCGCCCGCGCCTTTCGCGCCTGCGAATTGCTGGAACAGGGTGTCGCCATCGGCACCATCGCCCGCGAGCTGGGCTATGACAGCGCGGGCAGTTTCATCGCGGCCTTCCGCCAAAGCTTCGGCACCACCCCCGGCGACTATGCCCGCCGCCGCGACGGGGCTCTGTAGCTGGGGCGCTTTCGCGCAGATTGGCCGCAAAGCCGGACAGCTTGGCCGGAAATCGCATTGAGCGCCTTGGCCCGCCTGCCCAGATCAGCCGGGCAAGCACAGCAAGGACAAGCGCATGTTGATCTGGGCAGGGGTCGCCACCATCGGCGCGGTGACAGCACTTTCGGTAAGATATCGGACCTACAAAGATTATCTCGAACGAAAACATGAGTTTGAGCTGCTCGACTGGCAAACCTTCGGCGCGCGGACGCTTCTGGTGACGCTTGGCGCGCGGGGTGGCCGCGCTTTGCCAAAATGGCAGCCCGGCGCGCATCTCGTGCTGGAAATCCCCTCGGCTCAGGGTGGCGCGGTGCGGCGCGCTTTTTCGCTCTGCGGCGGCACGGCGACCAGCTATCAGCTCGCGATCGCCTGTCGCCCCGAGGGCAAGCTGACCGGACCTCTTGTGCGCGATCTGAAAAAGGGCCTGCGCCTGACCGCCTATGCCCCGCGCAACCGCTTCTTTCGCCTGAGCAAAAGCCGCGCGCCCTTGGCGCTGATCGGCATCGGCACCGGCATCGCGCCTTTGCTGCCGATGGCGCGGCAGGCTTTGGCGGCGGGGCGCCGGGTCTCGGTGCTTTACGGGGCGCGCGATCTGGACAGCGCGGTGCTTCATCGCGAGTTCAGTGCGCTCGCTGAGGCCGAGGGCATGGGCTACCGGCTAACGCTCAGCCAGCCCGCGCCGGATTGGCAGGGCGCGCGGGGTCGCATCGGGCCGGAGGAGATCGCGCATCTGGTCGCGGATCATCCCGGCGAGATCTGCCTTTGCGGCTCCGAGCCGTTTTTGCAGGCCTGCCGCGCGACGCTCGCCGCGCTTGGCTGGCAGGGGCGGCTCCAGAGCGAGGCTTTCGCGACGGCGGCACCCCCCGCCAACCGCGCGGCGCGCATCTCCGTGAACGGGCAGAGTTTCGCGCAGGGCGATGCGCCCAATCTGCTGGCCGCTTGCGAGGAAAACGGCGTCTTTCCCTTCGCCGAATGCCGCTCTGGGCAATGCCGCTCGTGCCGCGTCACAGTGGTCGCGGGCGAGGTCAGCACCCCGGATGGCGGCAGGACCACGGGCGCGCAGATCCTCGCCTGTCAATGCCGCGCGCTGGGGGATGTGACGCTGAAGCTTTGACCCCGGCGCGCCAGCGATCGAGCCGAGAACCACCTGAATATCGGTATCTTCGGCAAGGCCCTCTTCGCCGAATTCGCCCTCGAAGCCCGACATTTCCCGCCCGCCAAACGGCGCATTCGGCTGGATCATCCCATGTGTGTTGATCCCGACCGAGCCGCCGAGCCCGTTCGGGCTATCATTCGCCGCCGCAATCGCCTCGTCGAAATCGTGGTGGCGGGTGATCGGCAAAGCCGGGTCGAATTGCTCTTCATCGACCAGAGGATCGCCGTTTTCAGCCCCGCGATCTGCAGTTGCCCAAAGCCCGCCCCCGCTTTACCGCGCGGCTCAGAACTTGTTGTCGGGCAGATGGCACGACAGGCAGCGCCGCGTCGGCCCCGCCGCCTTGCCCGCCGCGTGATCCTCGACATGGCACGAGCGGCAGAGGTTGTGGAACTGCTCCTCAAACAGCGGCGCGACCTTGGCATCGGTCAGGTGGCAGGTCACGCAAGAGGGGCCGGGGATGCGCTTGGCGAATTCGTGGTGACAGGTCGCGCAGGTGACCGAGCCGTGGTCCTTATGCGCGAAGGTCATCGGCAGCGCCCAGGAGCCGCGCCCGAACTGATCGCCCCGGACCGGGCGCGGACCGGGCGGGCCAAAAGCGACAAGCGCGCCGCCTCCGATCAGCAAAGCAAGGAGCAGCCATTTCATGCGATCAGGCTCCGGATCAGGACGAAGGCCGCGACCGCGACCCCGCCCGCCGCCGCGAAATCGCCCAGCCGCGCCGTCGGCGCCGCGCTCAGCCGCGCCCAATAGGGCCGCCCCAGCGACATGCCAAGCGCCAGCAGCGCAAGCCCCGCCGCCTGCCACCAATAGGGCAGGTAAAAGCCCGAGAGCACGATATGGATCAGCGCGGTAACGACAACCAAAGCGGCAATGACGCGGTGCCAGAAGCGAAAGCCCTGAAAGCGGCGATGCACCTTCATGCGGTCGGGCATCCGCGCCAGCACGGTCAGCAGGCACAGCCCCAGCGCCGCCGCGAGCCCGAGCCACATGTAAAGCGGCGCGCCCGGCAGCAGGTAGAACCTGACCGTGCCATCGCCCGCGATCAGCCAGAAGGCATGGGCGAGCACCACCGCCAGCACGCCATAGCCCAGCATCTCGTGGCGCCCGACCCGAGGCCCGCGCGCGCGTGGGATCATCTGAAACAGCAGCCCGGCAAAACCGAGATAGCCAAGCGCGCCGCCGAGATCCCAGAACCAGCCGCCGCCATGGCCCGGCAGGGTCAGAAAGGTCAGGGCGAAGACTGCGCCAACGATCAGAATCAGAACCTTCACCCGCAGTCTCGCCTCACGTCTTTCTTCGCGTCTCTCAAATCGCTCGCGGCTGGACCGCCCCCGGATCATGGCTCTGGGCCAGGGATAGGGCGCAATCGACAGGCCTGCCCGCTCCAGCACCGGGGCGAGGTCGCGGCGCAGGGCCACGACATCGGGCACCGGCGCAGCCCGGCGACGGGCGACCTCTTCCGCGGAGAAAGGAGAGGCCCCCGCTCCCCAGAGGTCCAGCACATAATTCATCACCTCAGCCGTTTGTCTGCCCACCGACCCCGCCGAGCCCCCGGCACAGGCATGAGATAGCTCCGCCCCAGATCATCCCCGGCAATATGGCCGAGCGAGCCCGGAAAGGCCGGACTGCCCGCCACCTCAGCGCTCATGCCCTAAAGACCGTGGCAGTCCGAGTAATGGAGGATGTAATCCTGCCGCGCCGTGGCCCGTGTCACTGGATATTTCGCTGCCGGACGCCCCGCGCTTGGGGCGGGAGCCGCCGCGATCTCGGCGGCGGCGGGCAGTGCGGAGGCCACCAGCCCAAGCGCGGCGCAGGCCAGCGCAGATCGCGACCTCGCCAGCCGGGCCAAACGCGTCGCGGCAGCGCGCATCGAAGCAAAGCGCACCGGGGCAAAACGCATCGCAACAAAGGCAAAAGGCCCGCGCATCGCCAAATCCTTTGGCCGAATCGCCTTGAGATCGGCGGGCCCGAGCGTGCCGTCACGCGCCGCTGTGATCTCGCTGACCGTGACGGTTTTTCCTGTCTTGCCAAGCTCTTGCAGCACCCATGTGCCAATCTCGGCGAGCACTTCATCCGAGGTTCCCGCGACCGCAGGCACGACCATCCCGGCGTAACTTTCGCCGCGAATGGTCAAAGGCGCGCTCATGCCCTTGGTCACGACGCCGCTGAGATAGGCCGGGGCGGCATCGCCCAGAGCCTGCCAGAACTCGGGCCGGTCGAGCGGCGGTGCGAGGCGAGAATGCGCCGAACAGACACTGGCGCGCGTCAGATGGGATCGCCTCGGGCTTTGGTTGATGCTCTGGGTCGCGATGTCACGCCTCACGCGGCACGCTCGTGGCGCGTTGATGACTGCGGATAACTTCTCCTCTCGGGCCGATCCTTCATCGGCGGTTCAGGAACTAGACCATGCCCGCGCGCCGCGATCTTGGATTCTCGTGCCAGAGAGCTTGCCGCTTGCGCCACCGCGCGCGCCCCGCCGAAAGGGCAGCCGCGCCCTAGCCCGGCGGCACGTCAGAGGCGGAATGCGCTTCGGCGGCGCCATCTGGCCCGGTCGGCAGATTGCGAAAAAAGCCAGCGATCAGCCGGGTTTGCGCGGCATTCAGCGGCGCGGTCAGCGCGGTGCAAAGCGACAGCCGCTCGGCCAATCGCCGGTTGCCCAGGCGGCCAAAACTGAACCGCCCGGCCGCCACCCCCGCCGCCGCATCGAGCGAGGTCAGAAAGCTGATCCCCACGCCCGCCGCCACCGCATCGGTCAAAAGCGCGATCGAATTCGTGCGCAGGACGATCTTCGGCTCGGCATGGACGCGGTAGATCTCGGCATCGAGACGCGGCCAGACCGAGAGGCTGGTGTCGGGCAGGCACAAGGGCCAGCGCAGGCAATCTTCGAGCCGATAGGGCGCCTCTCCCACCGGGGCCAGCGCGGGCGCATAGACCACGCCAAGCTCATAGCTTTGCTCGGCATGGATGCGCAGCGCCGGCATTCTCGGGACGTTGAAGGCAATCAGCGCGTCGATCTGGTTCTGGCACAGCTGCTCGACCAGCGTCTCGGTATTGCCGATGCTGACCTTGAGCGAGACGCTTGACGACACCAGCCCGCCGACCACGAAAGGCGTCAGGCATTCCATGATGCCAAGCCGCAGATCGCCGCGCGCGCGACCCGCCGTGCGCGCCATCGCGAGCCGGAGCCCGCTTTCATCGTCGAGCCATTTGCGCGCCTGAACCAGCAGCGCCTCGCCCTGCTCGGTCAGCTGCACCCCCTGCGGCACCCGCACCAAAAGCGGCGCGCCATAGGCCTTTTCCAGCATCTGCATCTGTCGGCTCAAAGCCGAGGCCGAGAGGTTCAGCTTTTCCGCCGCGCCGCGAATGGATTTTTCGCGGGCAACCTCGATGAAGGTGAAGAACTCGCGGGAGAAGGCAGACATGGGGAACGGCCTTGTTCGAAAATTTCGCACATGATGCGCGATTCATACCGTTTGTTGCAAGCCTCCCCTTAGGTCAAGCTACAGCCAGAGGAAGACCAAGGGGGAGGAGACCCAGCATGTCAAAATCCGACAAGAAAGCGGAGCCCACCGCCGCAGATCTCGCCAATCTGCGCGAGACGATGCAGCTGGCGCAGGCCAGCCGCGACAGCGGCAACCATCCGTTCGGCGCGCTTCTGGCCGGGCCGGATGGGGCGGTGCTGCTGCGCTCTGGCAATACGTTTCGCGCAGATAAAGGCGTCGGCCATGCCGAGATGAATGTCGCGCGCGCCGCTGCCAAAGCCTATCCGCCGGAGTTTCTCGCAGAATGCACGCTGGTGACCTCGGTCGAGCCCTGCTGCATGTGCTCGGGCGGGACCTATTGGGCGGGGATCGGGCGCGTGGTTTACGGCATGACCGAAAAGCGGTTGGCCGAGCTGACCGGGGACAATCCCGAAAACCTGACGATGGACATGCCCTGCGAGCATATTTTCGACGCGGGCCAGCGCCGGGTCGAGGTTCTGGGCCCGGTGCCCGCGCTCGAGGAAGAGATCGCCAAGGCGCATGAGGGGTTCTGGTAAGCCAGAAACCCGGTCCCTCCAGTCAGGAAACCGCAAAATGACCCAAACAGACCTCTCCCGGGCGGCAGGCCCGCAGAGCGGCGCGCGCGTGGCGCCCGTCGACGAAATCCTGCCCGCCGGACGCATGTCGCTTTTGGCCGCCCAGCATGTGCTGGTGATGTATACCGGCGCGATTGCCGTGCCCTTCATCATCGGCAGCGCGCTTAATCTGACCCAGGCGCAGGTCGCCTTTCTCATCCAGGCCGATCTCATCACCTGCGGCCTGGCCACGCTGATCCAAACCGTCGGCTTCTGGCGCTTCGGCGTGCGGATGCCCCTGATGCAGGGCATCACTTTCGCCGCGATCTCGCCGGTGATCGCGATCGGCTCGAACCCCGCGATCCTTGCGGGCGGGCCGAATGCCGGGCTTCAGGCGATCTATGGCGCGGTGATCGCGGCCGGGCTTTTCGCCATTCTGATGGCGCCGCTTGGCCGCTATATCGTGCGCGCCTTCCCGCCCGTCGTCGTCGGTGCGGTGCTGACGGTGATGGGGCTCAGCCTGCTGCCGGTCGCCATCCAATATGCGGCGGGCGGCTTTGTCCCGGACGCCGGGCGGCCTGCCTATATCGGGCTCGCCTTTCTGGTGCTGGCGGCGATCGTGCTCCTGAATGTCTTCGGGCGCGGCTTTATCAAGAACATCTCGGTGTTTCTCGGGCTGATCATTGGCGTCATTCTGGCGGCGCTGATGGGGATGCTCGATTTCAGCGCGGTGAAGGACGCGGCCCCGATTGCCGTGGTCACGCCCTTCCATTTCGGTATGCCGACCTTCCATCTGATCCCGATCCTGACCATGTGCCTTGTCGTCGCGATCACTTGGGTGGAATCGATCGGAGACACGATTGTCGTCGGTGAGATGGTGGGCAAGCCCGCGACCGAGCGCACGATTTCTGACCTGCTGCGCGCCGATGGGCTTTCGACCATGCTCGGCGGGATAATGAACTCGTTTCCCTATACCGCCTTTTCCGAAAACGTCGCGCTAGTCAATATCACCGGGGTGCGCAGCCGCTGGACGGTGGCGCTGGCGGGCGGCTTCCTGATCGTGCTCGGCCTTTCGCCGGTGCTCGCGACCGCGATCGCCTCGCTGCCAAAGCCGGTGGTTGGCGGTGCGGGTTTCGTGATGTTCGGCACTTTGGTCGTCGTCGGCATCAAGACGCTGCAAAAGATCGACTTCGAGACCAGCTTCAACAATTTCATGGTCGTGGGGCTGAGCGTCTCTATGGCGATGATCACCATCGTGAAGCCCGATTTCTTCCAGTTCATGCCGGATTGGTCGCAGGTCGTGTTCCACTCGCCCGTCATCATGGGCGCGCTGACCGCGATTTCGATGAATGCGGCGCTGAACGGGCTGAAGGGTCACACCGGCATCGTCGCCGCGCATTGAGCCCTGACGGAGAAGCCCCACCGAAAAGCCTCACTGAAAAGCCCCGGCCCGGAGATCAATCCGGGCCGGGGTTCATGCGTTGCAAGAGAGGGCCTCAGCCCGGCTGACGTCCGGCATAGACCGCCAGATTGACATAGGCCGCCGTCAGCAAAGGCGCGGAAATCCCGTGCTTTTCGCCGCGCGCGACCAGATCGCCAAGGATCTCGACCGCCTCGACAGCGAGACCCGCCTCGAGGTCGCGAAACATCGAGGAGGTCAGTTTCGAGCCCGCTTCGGTCAGCTGCGCCTTCGCGGTCGCGACCGCCTTGGGGCTGGGGGCGACGCCCGCCGCCGAGATGATCGTCTGCGCCTCATCGACAATCGCCTCGACCACGCTTGCGCCACCGGGCACGGCGGCGATCTCGCCGATCGTGCCGCGCATCAGGCAGGTCGCCGCCGCGAGCGAAGACAGGAAGAACCATTTGCCCCACATTTCGCGCGCGATATCGGGCGAAAGCCGCGCCTCGAATCCCGCGCCTTGCAAGAAGGCGTCCAGCGCCTCGATCCGCGCGGTTTTCTCGCCCGAGAGCTCGCCGTAAACGAGGTCTTGAAACTTCGCGAGCTGGATGATCTCGCCATTCTCGCCAAGCGTGGTCGAGCAGCGGCAAAGCCCGCCGCCGACCGCCTGCGCGCCAAAGCGCTCGGTCAGCAGGTCGATATGGCGCATCCCGTTCAGCACCGGCAGGATGATTGTGTCCGGCCCGACGGCGGGGGCGATATCGTCAAGGCTCGCCTGCAAAGCATAGCCCTTGACCGTCAGCAGGATCGCATCATAGGGGCCGCGCAGATCCTCGGCCAAGGCAAGCTGCGGCACCAGATCGGCATCGCCATGCGGGCTGCGGATGCGCAGTCCGGTCTCGCGCAGCTGCGCCGCGCGGCGCGGGCGGACCAGAAAGGTCACATCGCGCCCGGCCTCGGCCAGACGGCCTCCGAAATAACCACCCGTCGAGCCGGCGCCGACAACCAGAAGTCTCATTGCTTTCGTCCTTTCCTCAGGCCCCGATCCTGCGGGGCGCGCGCCATATGCGGGCGCGGTTTGCGGGGCAGTTTCGCAAAGCTAACGCCGCCGGGCGAGAGCGCACAGTGTCGGAATTGACAAATCCCGCATCACTCCCGACACTTTTCGCCCCGCGTTTGACGGGAGCAATTGGGGCGCAGGCGGGACACCCCCCGGTCGCGCTACTGGATCTCGTTGATATAAACGTCGTTTTTCGTCGTCGCGCGGTGGTAGTTGATCAGGATCGGCTGGGCCATTTCGTCATAGGCGACCTCATTCAGCACCATGACGGCGGCGGGCGGCGTCAGATTCAGCAGCGCGCAATCTTCCTCGGTGGCCAGATCGGCCTCGAGCTGCTCGCGGATCGCCGAAATCTTCAGGCCATATTCGCTCCAAAGCAGCGGATAGATCCGCTCGGGCACGTTTTGCGGATCGGCCAGCAGGCCCGGCGCGAGCTCGCTCGAGAGGATGATGAGGTCATGCATCACCGGGCGATCCGCGACGAGCCGCAGCCGGTGCAGCACCTGAACGCCCGCGCCGGGGGCAAGGCCCAGCCGCTCGGCCTCGCTGTCGCTGGCGGGGCGATGCTCGACGCGCAAGGTGCGCGACGACGAGTTCTGGAAATCGCCCTCGCGCGAATGCAGGCGGAAATAATCGTAGAAAAACCGCAGCGAATGATGGGCGGTGCGGCCGGTGACCACGGTCCCGGTCTTGCGCCGCCGCGCCAGAATCCCGCCCGAGGTCAGATCGCCCAACGCCCGCCGGATCGTGCCGACCGAGACGCGGAACTCTTTCGCCAAAGCGATTTCCGCAGGCAGCACCGTGCCCGGCCCCCAGTCGCCGCGATCGATTCGGGTTCTGATCTCATTCGCGACCGTGCGGTAGATCGGATCGTAAGAGGTGGTTTCGGTAGAGATCGGACTGCTCCGGCTGTCGAAAGGAATTTTTGGTTTGGATCAAGAAGATCGTCGGTTGCCAGTTGACGTCAAGGCGAATCGTCGCTCTATTACTCTATAGTTTATATAAAAGAGCGTGAAGCTCGACCGGAACGCAGAGGAGGGCGGGATGGGGCAGCAGACTGCCATCGCACAGGCCAGTGCGATGATCGACATGGAGCTGGATCAGGCCGTGGCCGATCTCGGGCGCATGATCGCCTGCGACACCAGTTTTCCGCCGGGGCTGGGCTATGGCGATTTCGCGAGCCTCATGGAAGACCTGCTCGCCCCCCTGGGCGCTGCGACGCGCCGTGTGACCGTTCCCGAGGCGCTGTGGTTCGTGCCGCGCGGCCCGGCTCGGGGCGAGCGCATCAATCTGATCGCCGATCTGCCCGAGACCGATGGCCCGCTGCCGGTGTGCAGCCTTTATTTTCACGTCGATACCGTCTGCGCCGCCACCGGCTGGAGCCGCGATCCCTTCCGGCTGACCGAAGAGGCGGGCACGCTTTATGGCCTTGGCACGGCGGATATGAAGGGCGCGATTGCGGCGATGCTTCATGCTTTGCGCGTGGCGCAAAAGGCCGGGGTCCGGCTGGCCTATCGCCCGCAGCTTCTGCTTTGCACCGATGAGGAGGGCGGGCTTTATCCGGGCATCCGTTACCTCGCCGAAGAGGGGCTGATCGGCGGCCATCTGGTGAATTTCAACGGCACTGCCGGGCCGCGGATCTGGGGCGGCTGCTTTGGCAGTTTCAATCTTCAGGTCACGGTCACGGGCTTTGCCGCCCATGCCGGCAATTACATCGCCGACCGCCGCCGGCAGGGCATCAATGCGATCGAGGCGGCGCTGCCGATGATGCAGGCGGTGCAGGATCTGCGCCCGAGCGTCAGCGCGCGGGTCTCGGCCCTGCCGCCCCCGCCCGGCGCGCCGCCGCTGGCCGCTCAGATCGCGATCACCGTGGCCGAGGGCGGGACCTGCGGCGGGCAGGTGCCCGACCGCTTCACCTTCCTCGTCTCGCGCCGCTATGCCCCCGAGGAGGATTTCGCCGCCGCCCGCGCCGAGATCGAGAGCGCGATCCGCGCTGCCTGCCCGGACGGGGCGGGGCTCGATGTCGACCTGATCGGCCATCTTGTCCCGACCGCTGATCCGACCGGCCCGCATTATCCGCGCTGGATCCGCGCCGTGCAGGAAGGCTTCGGCGCCGCGCCCGAGGATTTCGTGAAATACGCCGCCGCGAGCGCCTCGGATTCGGGCTATGTCCAACGAGCGGGCGTCGCGCAAGAGATCATCCTGAGCGGGCTGATCCGGCCGAGCTCGAACGGCCATGGCGCGGAAGAGCACACCACCCGCGCCGATCTGGCGGCGCTGTCGCGCACCATCCTGCATTATCTCGCGGCCGATTTCGAACCCGAGCTGAACCCCGATTCCTGACACCTCAGACCATGACAAGGAGTAACGGTATGACCGTCAACCGCCGCGCTTTCCTAAGCTCGACCGCTGCCGCCCTCGCGCTGCTGGCGGCTTCGCCCAAATTTGCCCTTGCCCAAACCACGCCCGAACGCGGCGGCACCCTGCGGGTCGCTCTGGATCAGGCGATCAGCGTCATCCATCCGCTGCTGACGCGGGTGAACCCGGAATATCTGGCGACTGAGCTTTTGTATTCGAACCTCACCCGCCTGACGACGAAGATGGAGGTCGAGCCCGATCTTGCGACCGCTTGGCAGTCGAATGACGAGCTAACCGTCTGGACCTTTACCCTCCGCGAGGGGCTGAAGTTCCACGATGGCGCGCCCTGCACTTCGGAAGATGTGGTCGCGACCTTCGAGGCGATCCTGAACCCCGATGTCGCCTCGTCTGCGCGCAACAACGTCGGCCCGATCGAGAAGATCGAGGCGGTCGATCCGGTCACGCTGCGCTTTACCTTGACCGAGCCCTATGCCGACCTGCCCGCCGCTTTGGCCTTCAACAGCGCGCGCATCATCCCGGCGAGCGTCGCGCGCGGCGATCTCAACAGCCTGCGCAGCACGGCCAATGGCACCGGGCCCTTCAAGCTCGTGTCCTACGAGCCCGACCGGCTGATGGTGGTCGAGCGCAACCCCGATTTTTACGATCCCGCGCGGCCCTATCTCGACCGGATCGAGCTGCATGTCTTCCCCGATCTCGGCGCGCAAACCTCGTCGCTCTTGTCGGGCGATATTGATCTGGTCGCGACCATTGGCCCGAACCATTACATGCGTCTCGACGGCCAGCAGGGGGTCAATGTGCTGCGCGCGGCCTCGGGTCAGTTCTGCAATGTGAACTTCGGCACCGATCTGCCGCCCTTCAACGATGTGCGTCTGCGCAAGGCCTTGGCGCTGACCGTGGACCGCGAGGCCATGGTCGATTTCATGACCGAGGGCTTTGGCACCAAGGGCAATGACACGCCGATCAACGAATCTTATCCGTTCTTCGCCCCGGTCACCCAGCGCGAGCGCGACATCGAAGCCGCGAAGGCGCTTCTCGCCGAGGCGGGCTATCCCAATGGCATCGAGGTCGAGCTGATCGCCTCGGACCGTCCGGCGCTGCGCAGCCAGCTTGCGGTCGCGCTGAAGGATATGGCGAAAGAGGCCGGGATCACGATCAATGTCGTGACCATGCCCCATGCGACCTATCTCGATCAGGTCTGGACCAAGGGCTCGTTCTACGTCGGCTTCTACAATATGCAGCCGACGCCGGATGCGATCTTCAAGCTGTTGTTCACCTCGGATGCGGCCTGGAACGAGACACGCTGGAACAATCCGAAATTCGACGATCTGGTCAAACGCGCCCGCGCCACCACCGCGGTTGACGAGCGCACCAAGCTTTATACCGAGGCGCAAGCGCTGATGACCGAGGAAGTTCCCTCGATCATCCCGGCCTTCTTCGACGTGCTCGGCGCCAAGCGCGACTGGGTTGATGGCTATGAAATCCACCCGCGCGGCTCGGTCTATCGCCTTGACTTCGCTTGGCTGACCGCGGCCTCGCCGACGCGTAAGGGCTAAGCCCGGAAGGGCAGGCCCCACCGACGGGCCGCCCGGCCCTGGCTTTGGGGCCGCTCCGACCGACCGGCCCCGGCAGTCCCGGGCCGGTCCGATCCCGAAAAGGCCCGCCGTCCCCCGCGGCGTGCGGGCACCATCGATGACAGGAAGTCAACGTGTCAGCGAGTTACATCCTCAAGCGCATCGCGCTGGTGTTCTATACGCTTTTCGTTGTCTCGGTCCTCGTCTTCGGCATTACCCAGATCCTGCCTGCCGATGCGGCGGTGATGATGCTGGGCGAGAATGCCACGACCGAGGCCCTTGACGCGCTTCGCAACCAGATGGGTCTGAATGATCCGATCTGGCAGCAATATCTTCATTGGGCAGGCGGCGTCCTGCAGGGCGATTTCGGCCAGTCTTTGCGCACCGGCCAGCCGGTCGGGCCCGCGCTTTTCTCGGCGCTTGGCACCTCGCTGACGCTCGCGGTCTTTTCGCTCTGCTTCATGCTGGTGATCGCGGTGCCGATTGGCGTGATCGCGGCGGTGCGGCGCGGCAAGGCGGCCGATCTCGTGGTCGGGCTGATTTCCTATATCGGGGTCTCGCTGCCGGAGTTCGTCACCGCGACGCTCGCGGTCGCGCTGATCGCCGATTGGTGGGGCATCCTGCCGCCTGCGGGCTATATCCCGCTCTCCGAGGATTTCTGGGGCGGCTTGCAGCGGCTGGTGCTGCCGGTGCTGGTCGTCTCGGTGATGATGATCGCCCATGTCTCGCGCATGGTGCGCTCTGAATTGGTCGATGTGCTGCATTCCGATTACATCCGCGCCGCCCGGCTGAAGGGCCTGCGCCCGCGCCGCGTGCTTTTGCGCCACGGGCTGCGCAATGCGCTTTTGCCGACGATCACCATTGTCGCGCTGGATGTGGGCTATCTGCTGGGCGGCGTCATCGTCGTCGAAGAGATCTTCTCGATCCCCGGCATCGGCCGCGCGCTGATGACCGCGATTCAGGCCCGAGACCTGCCGGTCATTCAGGCCGGGGTGATGATCATGGCCGCGACCTATTCCATCGTCAATTTCGCCGCCGACCTGATGTATGCGTGGCTCGACAAGAGGATCCAGTATGATTGACTTTCTGCGCCGCCTCTTGCGCACGCCGCAGGGCCTTCTGGGCTGCCTGATCGTCGGGCTGATCCTGATCGCGGTTCTGGCAGGCCGCTGGCTCACGCCCTACGGCCCCGAGGACATGCAATCGCTCGCCCGCTACAAGCCGCCGTCGCTCGCTCATTGGCTGGGCACCGACCAATATGGCCGCGACATCCTGAGCCGTCTGCTTGAAGGCGCGCGCTCGACCGTGCTGATGGCGCTGCTGGCCACCGTGATCGGCACGCTTGGCGGCGCCATTCTCGGCACGGGCTCGGCCTATCTCGGCGGGCGCGCGGATGAGCTGATCATGCGCACGGTCGATGCGGTCATGGCGATCCCGTCGCTTCTGCTCGCGCTGCTCGTGGTGTCGCTGCTCGGCTCAAGCTCGCTCAATGCGCTGCTGGCCATTGCCATCGCCTTCATGCCCAGCATGGCGCGGATCGCGCGTGCGGTCGCACTGACGGTGCGCAAACAGGAATATGTCTCGGCCGCGATCGCGCGGGGCGAGGGCTCGGGCTATATCATCTTGCGCGAGATGCTGCCCAATGTGATCGCGCCGATCGTGGTCGAGATGACCATTCGCGTCTCTTTCGCGGTCATGCTGTTCGCGACGCTGTCCTTCCTTGGCCTTGGCGCGCAGCCGCCCGCGACCGATTGGGGGCTGATGGTCTCTGAGGCGCGCGATTTCCTGCATCGGTCCTATTGGATCCTGCTCTGGCCCAGTGCCGCCATCGCCTTGACCGCCATCGGCTTCAACCTGCTGGGCGACGGGCTGCGCGATGCGCTCAACCCCCGGACCTGAGGAATGACCATGACCGACACAACAGATCCCGTTCTGGATGTCCGCGACTATTCGCTGGCCTATCAGGTCGGCAAGCGCCGGATCGAGGTGCTCAAGGAGATCAATTTCAGCATCGCGCGCGGCGAGGTGCTGGGGCTGGTCGGCGAAAGCGGCTCGGGCAAATCCTCGATGGCCTCGGCGATCATGCGCGCGCTGGCGCAAAACGCGGTCGAGAATGCCGGGGCGATCCGCCTTGGCACGACCGATCTGCGCGCGCAAACCGAGGCCGCGATGTCGAGCATTCGCGGCCGGCGCATCTCGATGGTGTTTCAAGACCCCGCGACCTCGCTCAACCCGACCTTGCGACTGGGAGAGCAGCTGGCCGAAGTGCTGGTGCGCCATCAGGGCCTGAGCTGGTCGCAGGCCTGGACCGAGGGCACCGCGCGGCTTGCCCATGTCGGGCTCAAGACCCCCGCCCAGATGATGGAGCGGATGCCGCATGAGGTCTCGGGCGGGGAAAAGCAGCGCGTGGTCATCGCCACCGCTTTTGCCTGCAATCCCGAACTGATCATCTTCGACGAGCCCACCACCGCGCTCGACGTGATCACCGCGCGCCAGATCCTTGATCTCTTTGGCGAATTGCAGGCCGCGACCGGGGTCGCCTCGCTTTATATCTCGCATGATCTGGCGCTTCTGTCCCAGACGGCGGATCGCGTGGCAGTGCTGGAAAAAGGCACCATCGTCGAGGAGGGCGCGACCGCGGGCCTCTTCCGCAATCCCCAGCATCCCTATACCCGCGCGCTGATTGACGCTGTGCCCGATCCCGCGCATCGGCTGGTCCAGCCGCTGGCCCAGACCGAGGCGCAGCCGCTGGTCAAAGTGCGCGAGGTCTCGGTCAATTACGGGCGGCGCTCGCTCATCGACAAGGTCTTTGGCCGCGAGGGCAAGGGCGTCGTCGGCAACCGCGCGATCACGCTCGACATCCGCCCGGGCGAGGTTCTGGGCATCGTCGGCGAAAGCGGCTCGGGCAAATCGACGCTGGCGCGCGCGATGACCGGGCTCAACCGCTTCGAGGGGCTGATCGAATTCGACGGCCGCCCGGTCCGGGGGCTTGCCGATATGGACCGCGACTATCGCCGCGATGTCCAGATCATCTTCCAGCATCCCGATGCCTCGCTGAACCCGCGCCAGCGCATCTCGGAAATCCTCGGCCGCCCGATCCGGCTTTACGGCGGCACCGATGGCGGCGACGGCACGAGCGCGCGCGCGCGCATCACCCAGATGCTCGAACGCGTCCGCCTGCCTGCGAGCTATATCGATCGCTATCCCCATCAGCTTTCGGGCGGGGAAAAGCAGCGCATCGCGATTGCGCGGGCGTTTTTGTCGAACCCGCGTCTGGTCATCTGCGACGAGATCACCTCGGCGCTTGATGTCTCGGTGCAGGCTTCGGTGATCGAACTGTTGATGGAGCTGCAACGCCAAAGCGGCGCGGCTTACATCTTCATCACCCATGACATCAATCTGGTGCGCCAGATCGCCCATCGCATCGCGGTGATGTATCGCGGCGATCTGGTCGAGGTCGCGGAAACCGCGACGATCACCGATCCCGCCCGCGCCGATTACACCCGCGCGCTGTTGGGCGCGGTGACGGCCCCGGCCTCCACCCATCTGCGCTAAGGCGCGCCCCTTTCGCGGGGGCGCGGTCGCAAGGCCTTGCCCCCAAAGCAAATTGACGGAGAATAACATGGACCGCAAAGCACTTCTCGACAGTCTGGATGAGAAGGCCTGTCTCGATTTCGTCTCGATGATGGTCAAGCACAAGACCTATTCCGAGACCGAGGGCGAGACCGTTCTGGTCAAGCGCATGGTCGAGGAAATGGCCGCCATCGGGCTTGAGGCCGAGATCCGCCCCTTCGGCGACAAGGGCCGCAGCAATGGCGTCGGCACCTTCCGCGGCACTGGCGGCGGCAAAAGCCTGATGTTTAACGGCCATCTCGACACCAACCCCGCGACCGAGGGCTGGACCGTCGATCCCTGGGGCGGGCTCGTCGATGACCGCTTCATCTACGGCATCGGCGTCTCGAATATGAAATCCTCGGATGCCGCCTATTTCTGCGCGGTGCGCGCGCTGAAAGCCGCCGGGGTCAAGCTCAAGGGCGATGTCATCCTGACCTATGTCGTCGGCGAATTGCAGGGCGGCGTCGGCACCGAGGCGCTGTTGCGCGAGGGCCTGCGCGCCGATTATTTCGTCAATTGCGAGCCCTCGGATCTGGTCGCGGTGACCATGCATGCGGCGGCGCTGAAGTTCCAGATCGAGCTCACCGGCGACACCCGACATCTCTCGAAGCGCGAAGAGGCGGTCGATGCTTTGGCGGCGGGCTGCGATCTGGTGCCGCGCCTGAATGCCATGACCTTCAAAGGCGCGCTCTCGCCCGAACATGCCTCGGTCAACCGCTGCCATGTTGGCGTCTTCAAAGGCGCGCTTGGCCGCGATCTCGAAGAATGGCGCCCGCCGCAGGTTGCCGATTTCTGCGTGCTGAAGGGCTCGGCCCGCTATGCGCCCGGCCAGAGCCGCGAGGGCGTGCTCGCCGATATGGAAGAAGAGCTCGCCGCGCTGCGTGACCGCTTCCCGGGGCTGCGCACCAAGCTCATCTCGATGGATACGATGGAGGAAAAGGGCCTCTCCTTGATGCCGCCCTATGAGGTCAACCGCGACAGCGCCATCGTCGCCGCGATCAACGCGGCCTATCTCGAGGTGCGCGGCGAGGCTCAGCCCACGGGCGCGATCACCCCCACGCGCTTTTATGGCTCGGATGCCGGCCATCTCTACGAGCTTGGCGGGATGGAGGGCATCGTCTGCGGCTGCGGCGGGCGCTATAACACCATGCCCGACGAGCGCGTCGATATCGTCGATTACATCGATATGATCAAAGTCTATATGCTGACGATCCTCAACATCTGCGGCGTCGAAGAAGCGGCGTAACCCTCGCCCTTCGCGTAGGGCGCGGAGCTTTGGCTCCGCACCTCGCACGTTCAACCCTTTGAAAACGCGACAATCCCCTCGGTGAGACAGTCGAGCGTGTCGAAGCTGGTCACGCCCACAGCCACCGCTTCGGGGATCAGCGACAGCTCGGTGCAGGCGAGCATCTGGACGGTGACGCCCTGTGCCGCGAGATCAGCCGAGGCGCGCCTCAGCTCGTCCCGCGCCGCGTCCCCCGCACCCGCCGCCTTGATCTGGCGAATGGCGTCGAGCACCGGCGCATCGTCGCGCGGATAGGCCGCGACGCGCCCGCGCGCCGCCAGAGCCCGGTCATAAAGCCCGACCTGACGCACGGCGGGCGAGGCAAGAATACCGATCCGCCCGCCCTGCGGCGTCAGCTCGATCGCGCGATCGGCCGCGCGCGCCACCATGTCGATGAAGGGCAGGCGGCAGGCGGCAGCGATCTCGGGCAGATAGTGATGGGCGGTGTTGCACGGCATGGCCAGAGCCTCGGCCCCCGCCGCCTGCAAATCCCGCGCCATCGCCGCGAGAACCGGGCCGGGATCCTCGCCCCGCCCGTCCCCTTGGCCCTCGATCAGCCGCGCGATGCGCGAGGGCACTTGCGGATTTTGATGCACGATCAACGGGATGTGATCCCCTTCCGCCCCGCCCCGCACCGCCGCCAGCACCTTCTGCATGAGCAGGATGGTCGCCTCTGGCCCCATCCCGCCCAAGATGCCGACGCGCTTTTTCGCGCCCATACTCATGCGCGCCCGGCCAGCAGCACGTCGTCATAGCCAAACAGAGCCGCCGAGCCGCCGGTGTGCAGGAAGACAACGCGCTGGCCCTTGAACTGCCCTTTGCGGCACAGATCAATCAGCCCCGCCGCGCCCTTGGCCGAATAGACCGGGTCGAGCAAAATCCCCTCGAGCTCAGCAAACATGCGGATCGCCTCCAGCGTATCCTCGCGCGGAATGCCGTAACCTGCGCCGACATAGTCGCTGTTGGCAAGCACATCCTCGCGCGCCACGACACCCGCGCAGCCAAGCTTCTCGGCGGTCTTTTGGGCGAGCGCGAAGACGTTTTCTTCCTGCTTCTCGCGCGGCGCACGCACGCCAATCCCCAACAGCGGGATGCGCGCGTTGATCGCCTTGAGCCCGGTGATCAGCCCCGCCTGCGTGCCCGCGCTGCCGGTCGCGGTCACGATCTGGTCGATGACGAGCCCCCGGTCATTGGCCTGCGAGACCAGCTCGAAGGCGCAATTGACATAGCCAAGCGCGCCGGTCGCATTCGAGCCGCCGCCCGGAATGACATAGACCTTGCGCCCGGCTGCGCGAAACTGGGCCGCGACCGCCTCCATTTCAGCGGCCATATCAGCGCCACCGGGGCGGGTTTCGGTGGTTGCACCATGCAGATGATCGAGCAGCACATTCCCGTTCTGGCGATAATTCGCCTTGTTCGAGCCGGTGCGATCCTCCAGCAGAAGATGGCAGCCCATGCCAAGTTTCGCGGCAAAAGCAGCGGTTTGGCGGGCATGGTTCGACTGGGTCGCGCCTTGGGTGATGACCAGATCCGCGCCCTCGGCCTGTGCCTCGGCCATCAGGAACTCGAGCTTGCGGGTCTTGTTGCCGCCGGTCGACAGCCCGGTGCAATCGTCGCGCTTGATCCAGATCTCGACGCCCAATTCATGGGACAGGCGGTCAAGCTTTTCCAGAGGGGTCGGCAGATGGGCGAGAAAGACGCGGGGGAAGCGGGACAGATGCATGGCGAACCTTTCAAACTTGCATATCCCGACTTATGCAGGGGAGAATTTGCCGCTTCAAATGCGAATGCGGCAAGGTATATTGCACAGATTACATATTGAGGATGCCATGCGTCTGGAATGGATCGAGGATATTCTGGCGGTCGCCGATGCCGGTTCGCTTGGCGATGCCGCCGCGCGCCGCCATCTCACCCAATCGGCCTTTTCGCGCCGGTTGCGCATGATCGAAGAGCAGATCGGGGTCGAGCTTTTTGACCGCGCCCGCAAGCCCCTGCAGCTTCACGCCCCCGTCGCCAATGAGATCGCGCGGATGCGCCATCTCGCGCAATCCTTGCGCGAACTCGGCGCGGATCTGCGGCTCGGCGATGCCTCGGCGGGGCGGGTTTTGCTGATCAGCCAGCACGCGCTGGCGGCGGCGCTTCTGCCCGGAATGCTTGACGGGTTGCGGGCGCAGAATGGGCGGGTCTTCGTGCATCTGCGCTCGGAAAACATGCAGGAGTGCTACAACCAACTGCTGGCGCGGCGGGTCGATATCGCGGTGGTCTATGGGCTCGCCGAGATTGCGAGCCCGGTCTATGACCGGCTGATCGAGACGCAAGTGATCGGTCAGGACCGGCTGATCCCGGTCGCGGCGCCCCGGCTCGCGGCGGATCTCGGGCTTGGCGCACCTGAGGAGGCACCCACCACACCCGTACCGGGCGAGTTTGCTCCCGATCTGCCCTATATCGCCTATCCGCCCGAGGTCTTTCTCGGCCAGATCATGGAGCGTTTCCTGCTGCCCGAGGTGATGAGCCGGGGCGCGGCAAAGCCGCAGGCCGAGACCGCGCTGACGCTCGCCGCGCTGGAAATGGCGCGTCAGGGCATTGGCGTCGCTTGGGTGCCGCAATCTCTGGCCGCGCAGGCTGTGGCCGAGGGCAGCCTCAGCGATCTCTCTGCCCATCTGCCCGCACAGCCGCTGGATGTGCTGGCTTTGCGCCTCGATCGCGCGATGACCGGGGTGCGGGCCGAGGTCTGGGATTGGATCACGGCACCGAAGCCGCCGCGCTAAAGCCCGTCAGAGAATCCGGCCAAGCACAGCGCCGGGCTCGACCGTCGCCCCGGCTGCGGTCAGGGGCTGCAGCTTGCCCGCGCGCGGCGCCGCGATCGGGGTCTCCATCTTCATCGCCTCAAGCACCGCGACCGCCTGACCCTCGGCGACCTCCTCTCCTTTCGCGACCAGCCATTTGCCCAAAAGCCCGGCGAGCGGCGCGCGGATCGCGCCCTCATCCTCCACTGCCTCGGGCGTAGGCGCCGCCACGGTCAGAGGCCCCGCGACCGCGCCAAGATGAGCGGCAAGCCGGGCGAGAAGTGCGGGGCCGAGGCCGATGTCATGGCGCTTGCCGTCGATCTCGACCGGGCCGCGCAGCAGGGTAGGCTCTGATGGGGCGACGCGCAGCGCGGCCTCCAGCGGCTCGGCGAAATCGGTCTCGATCCAGCGGGTATGAACGGCGAAATGTGCGGAATCGGTGAAATCGCGCGCCTGAACGACGGCGCGGTGGAAGGGCAGGACGCTCGCCGGGCCCTCGATCTCGAATTCGGCCAAAGCGCGGCTGGCGCGGGCCAAAGCGATCTCGCGGGTCGGGCCGGTCACGATCAGCTTGCCCATCAGCGAATCGAAGTTGGGCGGCACGAGCGAGCCGGTCTCGACCCCGCTATCAACCCGCACCCCGGGCCCCGAGGGCGCGCGCCAGCCGGTGATGCGCCCCGGCGTCGGCAAAAAGCCTCGGCCCGGATCCTCGGCATTGATGCGGAACTCGATGGCATGGCCGCGCGGCGCGGGGGCCTCGGTTATCGAGAGCGGCAGGCCTTGGGCGATGCGGAACTGCTCGGCGACCAGATCGACGCCGTAAATCTCTTCGGTCACCGGATGCTCGACCTGCAGCCGGGTATTGACCTCGAGGAAGGAAATCAGCCCGTCCCCGCCCAGCAAAAACTCGACCGTGCCCGCCCCGGTATAGCCCGCCGCCCGGCAGATCGCGGCGGCGGCGGTGGTGATGCGGTCGCGCTGATCGTCGCTCAGGAAAGGCGCGGGGGCCTCTTCGACGAGCTTCTGGTTGCGCCGCTGGAGCGAGCAATCGCGCGTGCCAAGGACGACAACATGGCCGTGTTGATCGGCAATCACCTGCGCCTCGACATGGCGCGGGCGGTCGAGGAAGCGTTCGGCGTAACAGGCGCCATTGCCGAAAGCGGCCTCGGCCTCGCGGCGGGCGGCGTCGTAAAGTTCAGCGATTTCATCAAGATGGCGCGCGACGCGCAGGCCGCGCCCGCCGCCGCCAAAGGCCGCCTTGATCGCGACCGGCAGGCCATGGGTGCGCGCGAAAGCCTCGATCTCGGCGGCGTCCTTGACCGGACCATCGGTGCCCGGCACCAGAGGCGCGCCGACCTCGCGCGCAATGGCGCGGGCCGCGACCTTGTCGCCGAGGCGCGCAATGACCTCGGGCGCGGGGCCGATCCAGATCAGCCCGGCGGCCAGCACGGCCTCGGCGAATTCGGCGCGCTCGGAGAGAAAACCATAGCCCGGATGAACCGCATCCGCGCCCGCGCGGCGCGCGATTTCGAGCAGGGCCGGGATGTTCAGATAGGTCTCGGCGGGGCGGTTGCCGGGCAGAGCATAGGCCTCATCGGCGGCGCGCACGAAAGGCGCATCGGCATCGGCGTCAGCATAGACCGCGACCGCCGCAATCCCACTGTCGCGACAGGCGCGGATGATGCGCAATGCGATCTCGCCCCGGTTGGCAATCAGGATCTTTTTCATCGTCGCGGTCATGGCTGGGCTCCGTCGGTCTGGGGGCTGATCTCGGCAAAGGGGGCGGTCGCGCGAAAACGCAGCCGCGCGCCCGGCGGGATCTGGGCAAGGAGGTCAAGGTGGTGCGCGGCCACGACCGCAATCACCGGATAGCCGCCGGTCATCGGATGATCGGCGAGAAAGAGCACGGGCAGGCCCGAATGGGGCAGCTGGATCGCGCCGGTGATGCAACCCTCCGACGCGAGCTCGCGCTGATCGGTGCGGGCAAGCGGCATGCCGTCCAGCCGAATGCCGACGCGGCTCGATTGCGGCGTCACGCGCCAGTCTTGCGAGGTCAGCGCGGCCAGAGCCTCGGGCGTGATCCAGTCGCTGCGCGGCCCGAGGATGATGTCGAGCGTGACGGTATCGCCCGCACGAGGCAGCTCGGGCGGGCTCTCGGGCGGCAGAACCGCGCCCGCGCTCGCGCCTTGAAGCGCGACCCGCGCCCCCGCGCCAAGCGGTAGCGGCCCGAGCTCGGACAAGGTATCGCGCGCGGCACTGCCCAGCACCGGGGCCACGGCAAAGCCGCCGCGCGCGCCAAGATAGCTGTGCAGGCCCGCGCTTGGCGCGCCGATCTCGACCCGGTCGCCGGGGTTGAGCGCCACCGGCTCGTGCGAGGCGAAATCAAGCGCGCCATTGATGCGGATCGCGCAGGGCGCGCCGGTCACCGCAATCACCGCCGCCGAATTCGTCTCGAAAGCGAAACCGCCGCCGGTCAATTCAAGTGCCGCCGTGCCCGCCGCATTGCCGAGCAAGCGGTTGAGCTGGCGCAGCGCGCCCTGATCGAGCGCGCCCGAACGCGGCACGCCCTGCTCGGCCATGCCCTCGCGGCCCCGATCCTGATAAAGCGCGGCGAGCGGGGCGGCGCGGATCAGGAAGGCGTCGGAGGACGGGGGTGAGACCTGAGCGGCGGGCTGTGCCGGCACAGGCGCCACGCCCGGTGAACGCGCCTCTTGCGCGCAAAACCGCACCCGGTCTCCGGGGTGCAGGAGCGCGGGCGGGTCGCGGCTCTCGTCCCACATCGCTTGCGCGGTGCGGCCAAGCAGCTGCCAGCCGCCGGGGCTCGCCTTGGGATAGATCCCCGAAAAGCGCCCGGCCAAAGCGACCGAGCCCGCCGGGATCGCGGTGCGCGGCGAGGCGCGGCGCGGCACCTCCAAGGCGGGATCGCCGCCGGTGAGATAAGAAAAGCCCGGCGCGAAGCCGTTGAAGGCGACAGTCCACAGGCTCTCGCCATGGCGGCGGATGACCTCGGCGGTCGTAAGCCCGGTCAGGCGCGCGACCTCGGCCAGATCCTCGCCATCATAGATCACCGCGATCTCGTGGATCCGGCCTGCGGGGGGGCTGTTCGGTGCGCCGGGCGCGCGCCCACCAGGGGCGAGGCTTTGGATCGCGGCGGCGAGCCGGGCGGGCGTGGTCAGGCCGGGGTCGAATTCGAGCAGTATCGTGCGCGCGGCGGGCATCTGCGCGCGCAGGCCCAGAGGCGGGGCCGCGCGCAGGGCCGCGTCAAGCGCGAGCGTGTCTTCCAGATCGTCAAGCTCGACCAGCAGCGCCGCCGAGCCGCAGGGCAGAAAGCGCATCATCGCGCGGGTGCCGAGGTGACGCCACCGGTCACGGGCGCCAGCGGCTCGCCCTCGGCCAGAAAGAGCGCGCGGATCCGCGCGGCCATCTCGACGGCGGCGGGGCTGTCGCCGTGCACGCAGATCGATTGCGCCTCGACCTTGACCAAGGTGCCGTCAACCGCCTCGATCACGCCCTCACGCGCGAGCCGCAGCATCCGCGCGGCGACCAGATCCGGGTCATGGAGCACCGCGCCGGGCAGGCGGCGCGGCAGAAGCTGGCCATCGGGCTGATAGCCGCGATCGGCGAAGGCCTCGCAAATGACCGCGAGCCCCGCCGCGCGGGCCTGCGCGACCAAGGGCGATCCGGCCAGCGCCATCAGCGCGAGCCGCGGGCGATGGGCGAGGAGGGCGGCAATCACCGCCTCGGCCTGCGCGCCGCCCTGCGCGATGACATTGTAAAGCGCGCCATGGGGTTTGACGTAAGTGACCCGCGTGCCCGCGACCTGCGCGAGCGCCTCGAGCGCGCCGATCTGATAGATCACGGCGGCGGTCAGATCCTCGCGCTCCATCTCGATGACGCGGCGACCAAAGCCCACCAGATCGGGATAGCCGACATGGGCGCCGACCGCCACGCCCTCGGCCGCCGCCCATCGCAGGGTCCGCAAAAGCCCCGCCGGATCGCCCGCGTGAAAGCCGCAGGCGATATTCGCCGAGGTCACGATCTTGAGCATCGCGGCATCATCGCCCATCTGCCAGGCGCCGAAGGCCTCGCCCATATCGCTGTTCAGATCCATCCCGGCTCCCCCCGTCAGAGACCGCGCATCCAAGGCGGCGCGGCATTGGCTTTGCTTGGACTTGCCAAGATTGTTCAACAATGTAAATAAGAATGTTGAGCACTCTCTTCGGAAAATCCCGCCATGTCGCCCGCCAATCCTACCGCCAGCCTGTCCGAGCAATTGGCCGACCAGATCCGCGCGCGTCTGGCCGAGGGCCGCCTGCGCCCCGGTCAGCGCCTGTCCGAAGTGGCGCTCGCCGCCGAGCTTGGCGCCTCGCGCAACAGCCTGCGCGAGGCCTTTCGCCTGCTCTGCCGCGAGGGCCTGTTGACCCATGCCGCCAATCGCGGGGTCTCGGTTTCGGTGCTGAGCGAGGGGCAGATCATCGACATCTACCGCGTGCGGCGGCTGATCGAGGGCGAGGCTTTGCGCCAAAGCTGGCCCGATCATCCCGCGGTCGCCACGATGGCCGCGGCGGTGGCCGAAGCGACGGCCTGCGCGGCGGCAAACGATTGGCCCGGTGTCGCGGCGGCGAACCTCGCCTTTCACGCGGCGATCGTCGATTGCGCCGACAGCCCGCGCCTGAGCGCGCTGCACCACCGCCTGAGCGCCGAGTTGGGGCTCGCCTTTGCCCGCCTGCCCAATCCGCAATCCATGCATCTGCCCTATATCGCGCAAAACCGCGAGATTCTGGCGCTGGTCGAGGCCAATGACAGCGCGGCCGCCGCTGAAAAGCTCGCGCAATATCTGCGCCAATCGGAACGCGCGGTGCTGGCAGCCCATGTGACGAGCGGTGCGGAGGCCTAAGGGCTGAGACCTCACGGTCAAGCTCTGATTGCGCCAGTTTCTCTGCGCCAAGATGCTTGTGCTCGCGCGCGCGAATATGTTCATAGAAGGAAACAGGCCATTCCGCGCCGGCCCCTCTGGGCCAGCCTGGCCCCCCAGATCGAGTTGACGCCCGCCATGATCAGACCCACGAAAGCCCAAATCGACGCGGCGATCATCGACCGGGCGGCGGGGCTTTTTGCCCGTCACGGCTTCACCCATACCTCGATCCAGCAGATCGCCGATGCGGTCGGCTATTCCAAGGCCGGGCTTTTGCACCATTTCCCGAGCAAACAGGCGATTTATGACGCGGTGCTCGACACGCTGCTCGCGCATACCCAAGAGGTGTCGGCCCGGGTGAGTGCGCTGCCGCCGGGGCGCGAACGCGATCTTGCGGTGATCGAAGCCGCCACCGATTTCAATTTCGAGCAACCGGGCATCGGCGCTTTGGGCAACTCCATCGCCGCCAGCACCCAGCCCGACAATGAGCGGCTGAAGGCGATTGGCACGCATATCTATGCCTCGCTCGCCGTCGATCTGAGCGCGCCCGACCCCGAACGCCTGATCCGCATCTCGGTCGCTTTGGCCGGGGTCGGCATTGCCAGCTCGATGGATATCCCGATCGAGCTCAAACGCGCCTGGCGGCCTTTCATGATCGCGAGCGCGATGGGCGCGCTCGGCTACTGAGCCGAAAATCCAAGGCTATAGCCCGACAAACCCAGCCGAATGCGCGCGTTGTCCCCGCAGGAGACCCTGCGCGGATGGGCTCGCTTTGGCGCTAAAGGGCCGTGGATTTCCTAGATTCTAAGCGAGATATCTAGCGCAGAATATTGATATATAATCGCTATGCATAAGGTGAATGATCGCCTCTGATAGCGCATGGCTCCTGTGGTCCGCGATGTGGTTTGGCTCAAAACAGGGTACAAACCGAATCGGTTGACACCAGACCATATCGGTCTATGACGAGCCCTGCCGCCCGTCAGGCCGATGCTGCACGACATGACAGCACAGGCTCTGGCGGGCGGTCCCGCAGCTCACACAGGAACAGATATTGTGGTCACCTCCCTTGGCTTTACCCGCGCCGCCTCGGTCTTTTGCTCGGCCCTGACGCTGTCAGGTTGCGTCACCTCCGCTCAGGATTTGTCACTCGCCCCCGCCGTCCCGTCGTCGCGTCAGGGCGGAATGGCGCCGCTTGCGCCGCCCGTCAGGATGCAGCCGGGCCGGGTCGTCGCGAGCCCCGCGCCGATTGTCGCAGCTCCGGTTGCGCCGATCCGTGTCGCTCCCGCGCAGATCGCCCCCGTGCAGGTGACGCCGCTTGCCCCGATGCCGGGCGGCGTGAGCGCCATGCCGATGCCCGCGCCGATGCTGCTCGGTCCGGGGCCGGGCGGCCTTCAGGCGCCGCTGGCCCCCGCGAGCGGGCGCTATTTCATCCAAAGCGACGGCAGCATTGGCGGCCCGAAGAAATCGGGGCGCTATTATGTCCGCAACGGCTATATCTACGGCCCGAAAAACAGCGGCAAATATTACATTGCCGATGGCATCATCTACGGGCCGAAAAGCGCGGGCCAGTATTTCATCCGCGACGGGATCATCTATGGCCCGAAGGGCGACATGCCCTGGATGAAATGACGCAGCCCCTCACGCAGTCGTGCCCTCGGGGCGGGCTTTCGCCCGTTCCCACAGCGCCGCACTAAACGTACATTGATGTACGCTTAACGGCGCAACGGACTCACCCGCAAGACCAACCGCCCCGCGCGGGCCGGGCCAAAAACCGAAATGATGAGGCAATGGACATGATCAAAAACACCACCCTTCTGCTAGTGCTCGCGCTTGGCCTTGCCGCCTGTGGTCCGGGCCGCAACAGCCCGATGAACAGCGCCGCGGTGCGCACGGTCGGCGGCGCGGCCGTGGGCGCGCTCGTGGCCGACAAGACCGGCGGGTCGAAAACCAAAGGCGCGCTGATCGGCGCGGTGGCGGGCGGCGTCTCTTGCGTGAACGGCAGCTGCTACTAAGACTTTGAGGCCAACGCGGCCTGTCTTGCCCCCAAGGGCAAATTCGCGATGATGGACACCGCCCCCCAAGAACGGACAGGGCGGGCGGTGTCACCCCAAGGAGCGCCATGGCCAAAGAGCGTCCGCAGATGCGCGCCGATGGGGCGCAGAACCGCCAAGCCATTCTGGCCGCCGCCCGCGCGGTCTTTGCCGAGACCGGCACCGAGGCGCCGCTCGAGCTGATCGCCAACCGGGCGGGCGTGTCGCGTATGACGCTTTATCGCCATTTTCCCGACCGCTCCGAGCTGATCCTCGAAATTTTCGAGGCCAATATCGCTGAGTTCGAGACCTATGCGCAAAGCCATCTCGGTCAAGACGACGCGATTTTCGCGCTGCTTGAGCTGGTCGCTTTGGGGATGCACGAACACCGCGAGATGAGCCTCGCCGCCCATCTCAATCCGACCAGCCACCCGCGACTCTCCGTCATGAAGGCGCGGCTGGTCACGCTGCTTTTGCCCCATATGGCCGCCGCCGCACGCGCGGGGCTGATCGCCAGCACCGATCTGGCCAGCGATCTTGGGCTGATGCTCGATGCGATTGCCGGCGCGATGGCCTCTGTCCCCGAGCCCGAGCTTCATGCCCAGGCCGCGCGGCTGATCGCGCTGCTGCGCCATGGGCTTTCGGGCGGGGCAGGCTGAGCGGCGGGCCGCGCGCCCCAGACCTCAAGGCATAGACCGACTGCGGACGGCCCGCGCTCCGCTCTCTTTCCCCACATCCCAGAACTTCGGGCTTTTGCTCGATTGCTGACGGCTGAACTTTGCTGGCGAAACGGGTCTTGACCTCGGCTTTCGCACGACTTAGACCGAAATGGTTGGTTACAGACCGTTTCGGTAGATTCGGAGACCAGCCCCTCCGAACACAACCCCCTCAAGATAAGGAAGACCCTCCGCATGAAGTTCCTGTCCGAGCTTTCAGCCCTCATCCGGCAGTATCGCCATGCGTTTATCGCGCTCAATCTGATCCTTTACGGGCTTCTGGCCCTGACCATGGTCATCACGATGATGGTGCCGCAGCTGCAGCCTCTGGCGAGCGGCTGGTATGATATGAACAATATCTCGCTGCCGATCCTCGACCGGGGCGTCATGGCCTATGTGACGGGCGATTTCTGGACGGCGGCGGGGGTGACGCTTTTGGTCAATGTCAGCGTGGCGACCCTGCTGACCATTCTGCCCTCGATGATCATTCCCTATCTCGGCCTTGTCGCGCTGCTCTATCGCTTCATTCTCTGGGGGCCGATGTTCGCGCCTCTGGGCCTGCAACGGCTGATGTTCCTGCCGCATTTCCCGACCGTGCTGATCGAGGGATTCGCCTATATTCTCGCCGGTTTCGCCGCCTATATTCACAGCACCTATCTCAGCCATCCGGGCCATTACGGCTTTGCCACGCGCCGCGCGGCCTTCGTGCCGGGGCTGCGCCGGGTGCTGCCGGTCTATGTCGCGGTGCTGATCGTCTTGATCATCGGCGCGCTTTACGAGGCCTATGAGGTCATTCACCTGATCCCGGTTCTGGTCGAGGCGCAGACCCCGCACTAAGCGCATCCGGGCGGCCTTGGCGCCGCCCATATATGCACAGCAAGAATAAGATCTGCATAAATCCGAATTTCAAATCAACAGGCGGAATGGCTAGCTCTGGCTCAGACCTAACGGAGACCTGTCATGCAGCCTGTCACATTTCTTCTCGCCGCGCTGATCTCTGGCGCGCTTGTGCCCTTTCAGGCCGGAGCCAATGCCGCGCTTGGTCGCGCGCTTGGCCATCCCCTCTGGGCCACGCTGATCTCGCTTGCGGTCAGCGCAGCCTGTATCCTGCCGGTGATGCTGACCCTACGCGTGCCCGCGCCCCACCTCGCCGCGCTGGCGGGCCAGCCGAAATGGATCTGGATCGGCGGCGTCGCGGGGGTGATCTATATCACGGCGGCGCTGCTTCTCGCGCCAAAGCTCGGCGCGGCGAGCTTCATGACGGCGGTGATTGCGGGCCAGATCCTCGCCTCGCTGCTGATTGATTACGCGGGCGTCGTCGGCTTTGCCGCCAAGGAGATCACCGCGAGCCGGCTGATCGGCGCGGCTCTGGTGGTCTTGGGCGTTCTGGTCATGCAGGGCGGCGCGCTGATGCGCACGCTGCTGGGCACGGGCGCGGCAACACCTGCCGGTTAAATCCTTCGCGGGCCGACCTTACGAGCGGCCCTTTTCGCGCCACTCGGTCCAGAAATCGCCGACCGCCGTCATCAAGACGATCGCCGCGCCTGCCGTGACGGTCGTGCCGATCACCACCGGGAAATCGCCCTCGATCGCCGAAGACACCGCCAGCCGCCCCAGCCCGTCGATGCCGAAAATCGTCTCGGTGACGATGGCGCCGCCCAGAAGCGTGCCGATCTCCAGGGCGCCAAGCGAGATGATCGGATTGAGCGCGGCCGACAGCGCATGGCTGAAATAGATCCGCCCCTCGGGCAGGCCCTTGGCGCGGGCGGTGCGGATGTAATCGGCCTGCGCCACATCCAGAACCGCGCCGCGCACCACGCGCTGGAAGAGCCCCGCCTCGACCAAAGCGAGCGTCGCCCAAGGCAGCGCGAGATGGCGTGCCCATTGCAGCGGGCTCTCGCTCAGGGGGACATAGCCCGAGGAGGGAAAGATCGCCCAACCGGCCTGCGTCAGCAGGTAGAAGAAGACGTAGGAAAAGAGGATGCCGCTCAAGAGCACCGGCACCGACATGAAGATACAGGCGAAGAGCCCGCTCAGATGGTCCTGCCATTTGCCCTGATGGCGCGCGGCCCAGACGCCGCTGAGGATCGAGAGCGCGAACCAGATCAGCGCCGCGCCGATCACCAGCGACAAAGTGGCGGGCAGTTTCGACAAGATCAGATCGGTGACCGGCGCCTGTTTGCGGAAGGAATAGCCCAGACCCGGCGGCCAATGCATCAGCCCCATCGGCGCGCCCTGCACATCGGGGCCGCGGTAAAGATAGTGCCAAAGCTGGAGATACCACGGCTCATCCAGCCGCAAAGCGCGCGAGATCGCGTCGATGCTTTCCTGCGTCGCATTGATCGGCGCGAGCATGGCGGCAGGGTTGCGATAGGCCAATCGCGTCAGGAAAAAGCAGGCGATCAGCAGGATGACCAGGGTCGCGATGGATTGCGAAAGCGTGGTCAGAAGGCGGCGGTGCAGCGTCATCTCTCAGCCCCTTTGCGCGTCATGGGGGTCAAGCTGGCTGCGCAGCCCGGCTGCGAGCAGGTTCGCCGCCGCCACCGTCAGAAAGAGCGCGAGCCCCGGCGCAAGAAGCAGCCAGACCTGTTCCTGATAAAGCCCCGAGCGCTGCGCCTCGGCGATCATATTGCCAAGGCTCGGGGTCGGGGGCGCGATGCCGACGCCCAGAAAGGACAGCGTCGCCTCGGCCACGATATTGACCGGAAGCTGGACCGCCCAGAAGACGACGAGCTTCGGGGCGACGACCGGCAGGATCTCGGTGCGGAAGATTTCCAGCATGCGCGCGCCCGAGACTTGGGCCGCCTCGACCATCGGACCGCTGCGCAGGGCCTTGACCAGACCGCGCACCAGCCGCGCGAAATAGATCCATGAAAACAAGGCAATGACAATGGTGACCAGCAGCTCGGGCGAGATGCGGGGCAGGCCGTCCGGGCCTCGGTTCAGGGTCGCGAGCGCCAGCGCCGTCAAGACGAAGGGGAAGGCCAGCACGACATCCATGAAGCGGCCAAGCAGGCGATCGCCCCAGCCGCGCGACCAGCCCGACACCAGCCCGATCGCGGTCCCGATCAGCAGCGCGAGCGCGGTGGCCGGCACGCCGACCAGCAGCGAGACCCGCGTGCCGTAAAGCGTGCGCACCAGAACATCGCGGCCAAAGCCGTCCGAGCCAAGCGGGAACTCTGCCCCCGGCCCGACCGGCAGGCCCATCATATCGAGGCCGGTGGTGCGAAATTGCTCATTCGGGCCGTGGCCCAACCAGCCCGCGACCAGCGGCGCGGCGATGGCGGCAAGCAGGATCAGCCCGCCCAGAACCACGCCCGCAAGCAGCGCGGCATTGATGCGGGGCAGGCGCAGCCGCCCGGTTTCGGGAACAAGGATATCAAACATGAAGCGAGGCTCCGGAAGGCGCGAGCGGCGCGGCCTCGATGCGGCCATCCTGCAAATCGCGCAGGCGGCGGCCGGGCACGGCATCCAACAGGCGCCGGGTATAGGGATGGGCGGGCGCGGCAAAGATCGGGCCGGTCGGACCCGCCTCGACGATCTGGCCCTGTTCCAGCACGGCAAGCCGGTCGCAATAGCGCGCGACCACGCCGAGATCATGGGTGATGAGCAGGATCGAGAGGCCCATTTCAGCGCGCAACCGCGTGAAGAGCGCCAAGATTTCCGCCTGCGTGGTGATGTCGAGCGCCGAGACCGGCTCATCCGCGACGATCAGCCGGGGGCGCGGCGCCAAGGCGCGGGCAATCGCCACGCGCTGACGCTGCCCGCCCGAAAGCTGACCGGGCAGGCGCTGCGCAAGGCCGGGGTCAAGCCGCACGGTCTGCATCAGATCCGCGACCGCCTCGGCATCATGGGGACGCCCGGCACGGCGCAGGGGATCGGCGAGGATCGCGCCAATGCGGCGATGCGGGTTGAGGCTCGCATAGGGGTCTTGGAAAACCACCTGCACCTCATGGCGCAGCGCGGGCGGGAAGGGCGCTTCCAGCCGCTCGCCGTCCAGCAGCACGCGACCGCCATCGGCGCGATCAAGCCCCGCGATGATCCGTCCGAGCGTCGTCTTGCCAGAGCCGCTTTCGCCGACCAAGGCCACGATCTCGCCCGAGGCGACTTCAAGATCGACCCCGCGCAAAGCATGGTTGCCGGGAAAGCGCCGCGAGATTTCGCTGGCGCGCAGAAGGGGCTTCCTCGGGGCTTCGGGCGCGCGTGGCAGCAGCGGGCCTGCGGGTTGCAGCCCATGCGCGAGCCCCGCCGCGGCCAGCAATTTGCGCGCATAGGGGTGGCGCGGGCGGCGCATGACCTCGAGCACCTCGCCCTCTTCGACGATGCGCCCGTCCTGCATCACCACCAGCCGGTCGGCGATATCCGAGACCACCGCAAGGTCATGGCTGACGAACAGAACTGCCAAGCCGCGCTTTTGCTGAAGCTCTTTCAGAAGCGCCAGAATCTGCGCCTGCACCGTCACATCGAGCGCGGTCGTCGGCTCGTCGGCGATCAGCAGCGACGGGCTGAACGCCAAAGCCATGGCGATCATCACGCGCTGGCGCATCCCCCCCGAAAACTGGCGCGGCAGATCGTCGAGCCGCGCTTCGGGATTGCGGATGCCGACATCGGCCAGAAGCGCGTTGACGCGGCGGCGCAGCTCGGCCCGCGTGGGCCGGGGGCGCGGGGCATGGGCGAGAATGGTTTCGGAAATCTGGGTGAAGATCGTCTTGTAAGGATGCAAATTGCTTTGCGGATCTTGGAAAACATAGCCGATGCGCGCGCCCCTGAGCGCGCGCAAGGCCGAGCCGCGCAGATTGTGGATCGGGCGGCCTTCAAACCAGACCTCGCCGCTGACGCGCGCGCCGCGCGGCGCAAGCCCGGTCGCGGCCAGAAGCGAGATGCTTTTGCCCGAGCCCGAGACCCCCACCAGCGCCAGCGTCTCGCCCGCGCGGACCGAGAGCGAGATCTCCTCGACAATCCGCTCCTCGCGACCGGCAAAGCCGACCGAGAGGTTCTGGATGCGAAAAAGCGGCGGGGTTTCGGCCAAAGTTTCAGCCGATGGTGCGGGCACGGTCATGATAGGCTCAGGGCTTCAGCGCGATATTGGTGATGTCGGCCGCCACCGCGAGCGAGGACCAGGTCCAGTTCGCCAGACGATCCGAGCCGAGCACGATCTTGCGCTTCTCGATCAGCGGGATCCACGCGAGATCGGTCGAGACGAGCTGGTCGGCCTTGGTCCAGATCGGGCCGGGATTGTCCGACACGAACGCCTCTGCCGCGAGCTTGTTCAGCTCGGGGTTCGAATAGCAGATCGAATGGACATTGCCCGTGCCGCAGGGCGAGGCATCCGAATTCAGCCAACCACCCAGCAGCATCCGCGTCGAGGGCCCTTGCCAATCCGGCGCGAACTGGCTGCCGAGCGAGATGTCCCAGCGGCTCGTCGGGTCCTGGATATAGGCATACCATTGCGTCGGCGGGATCGGGATCAGGTTGATGTTGATCCCGGCCTTCTGCGCATCTTCCTTGACGGTCAGCGCAATCGCCTCGAACTGCGCGGTCGAGCGATAGGGCGCGTCGAAGGTGATGCCATTGGGGAAACCCGCCTCGGCCAGCAGCGCTTTCGCCTTTTCCGGATCGCCCTGATAATCCTTGGTCGGATAGGGGTCGAAGGGCTCGTAGCCCAGAATGGTCGAGGTGATGATCTGGGTCAGCGGCTCGGCCGAGATCGGCCCGCCCTGCGTCTGGACGATATTGGCGCGGTTGACCGCATAGGTCAGGGCTTGGCGCACGCGGATGTCGCGCAAGGCCTCGGCGCCCACCGATTTCGCCTCGGGCCGCGCGTTGAAGGTGATGAAATTCGCCGAGCCCGCGTTTGAGGCATGCAGGTTCGGGTTCTTGTCCTTGAGATAGCGCGCAATGGTCGCGCGCGGCGGCACTTCGAGGTAAAGCGACAGATCCGCCTCGCCGGTCGCGATCTTCTGGACGATGGTGTCCTCGTTGTTGGTGGTGAAATCAATCACGATTTCATCGGCATAGGCGGCGCGGACCGGATCGAGCTCGGCGCTGTAGCGCGGCGAGCGTTTCAGGACCAGCGTCTGGCCTTGGGCGTATTTCTCGACGAAATAGGGGCCGCTCGAGGGGAAATTCTGGCGGAACTCGACCGAATCCGGGAAGTATTTCGTGGCGATTTCCTCGGGCAGCGGGCTCACGAAGTTCATCGAGAGGATGTTGAGGAAATCGTAGTTCTTGCTGTCCGAGGTCAGGACCAGCGTGTAGTCGTCGGGCGCATGGACGCCGCTGATCTCATGGCTGTCGATAAAGGCTTTCGCGGTGGTCAGATCGCCCGGCGCGACCTTCTGGAAGGCCTCGCAATAATCCTTGAACCCCGAGAAGGCGAGGTTGAAGTAGTTGATCGCCGCCACCTGCTTGTTCGGATCGCAGAAGCGCTTGATCGCATAGACGAAATCGCCCGCCTTGATCTCGCGGTCGGTCGGGCCGGAATAGGTCACGCCCTTGCGCAGATGGAAGGTATAGGTCTTGCCATCGGGCGACACATCCCAGGAGGTCGCGAGATCGGGGACGAGCGTGGTGTCGTCCTTCAGATCGGTGGGCGAGCCCTTATAGGTGACCAGCTGGCGCGTCACCGCGCGCAAAACCGCCCAGGAATCGGTGCTGTAGCCGGTCAGCGGATCGAAAGCGTCGAGATCGCTGTTCAGGGATGCGATGCGCAGGGTGCCGCCCTGTTGAAGCGTCTCGGCACCGGCGGGGGCGGCAAGGCTCAGACCCGCGAGGGCAAGGGCAGCGAAGCTGCTGGAGGAAAAGAGCGACAAGGAGGTTCTCCGGAGGGGCGTGTTCGGCCGGGATCGGCGTTAATTCACGATCTGATTTATCGTGTTTGTAGCCAATCTCAATGGTCGGGTTTGGGCGATTTTCGGCCCCGCCGGAGAGGTTTCTTCTGTGGAACAGGGCTCGCCTAGAAGGCGATCCCTGCATGGGGTTTACGGCTGACCGTGGTCAGGCGCGCGAGGCGTTCGATCACCGAATCGGGGGCGGTGATGCGCCCGGCATCGGCCAGAACCTGCGGCTCGAGCGCGCCGAAAAGCAGCGAGGCAAGATCGCCGATCCCGATCTGCAGATCGGCGCGTTCGCTCGTCGCCCCGGCCTCGGGGCCCAGCCGCCATTGGCCGGAATTCGCAGGCAGGATCTCATCCGTGACCGAAACGACCACCGCCGCGCCCTCGCCAAAGTGGCGCTTGGCCAGAAGCCCGGGCAGATCGAGAATGCGCAGCCAGCTTTCATCCTTGACCGCGCCAAGCGTCACCGCGCGCGGATCGTCAATCAGCAGGGGCAGCGCGTCATCGAGCGGGCGCGACGGGAAGGTCGCGCGGTGGATGATGTCTTGCGCGTAAAGATGGCCGATCAGATCGCGATAGGCCGCCGCATCATGGGCAATGAGATCGTCGATGATGACGCCGCGATCGCGCGCGACCAGCCAGTTGTCGGAGGGCTCGGGATGAAAGCGCAGATAGCCGCGCTCGCGCCCTTTCGGGCCAAGCGTGATCGCGTGATGGGGCGTCGCGCCGTTGCGGGTGCGAAACTCTTGCATCGCCCACCAGCTGTCCCAACGCCGCAACTGCGCGCCGCGCCGCGCGGGGGTTTCGGCGGCAATGCGCTGCAAAAGCGGCAGATCGGCCAAGGGATCGACCGGCCGCAATTCATCGCGCCGGGTCGGAACCGCCAGACGGCTCCGGCTCAGATCCAGCTCGATCCGCAAGGCCTGCGAGCCGATGCCATAGCCATAGCGGCCATAGATCCGTGCATCCGAGGCGCGCAGCCCGGCGACCGCATAGCCTTGAAGGCGCGCCGCTTGCAGCTGATGGGACAGCAACCTGCGCGCAACGCCTCGGCGTGTCGCATGGGGCGCGGTGCCGACATGGGTGACGCCAAGATGGCGCACCCATTCCCCGCCGGGCAAAGCAATTTCGCCGGGATATCCGTTGACTGTGCCCAAAAGTTCATCATTCTCGAAGGCACCGATCGGCGCGCCTTGCGCCAGAAAACGGGTCTCGAGATCCGGGGCGAGCCGCGCCAGATCGGGCAGGATCAGGATCGAACGGCGAAAAAGCGCGAAGGCCGCGCGTTTCTCGGCTTCGCTTTCCAGCGGGCGGATGGTCAGGGCAGTGTCAAGCATGTCAGTTGGCTTTCACGTCGCGGCTTTCGGCGGCTCGGTATAGACCCGAGGCACCGGCAATGTCCCGGAAATCCGCGCCAGACCGATTTCGCGGGCGCGGTAAGAGACCGGATCATGGGTCGTATGGGTGCGGATATTGCGCCAGAAATGGTCGAGACCAAAGCGGTTTGCGGTCGAGCGCCCGCCGGTCAGCTCGTAAATCCGGGCCGTCACCTCAAGCGAGACATCATTGGCGACGACCTTGGCCTGATCGACCAGAACCGCCAGACGGCCCCAGTCGTCGCGCGCCAGATCCGGCCCGGCGAAGAGCGCCTCCTGAAAGGCCAAGGTCGCGCGGTCGGCCAGCGCAATCCCGGCCTCGACCTGCGCCGACAAGCGGCCAAGGATCACGGCATTATAGGGATCCTCGACCGCCGAACTCAGCCCCGATTCCGGCCAGGGACGGCCTTCCTCGCGGATATAGGTCTCGGCGGCCTCTAGCGCGCCCTCGGCAATGCCCAGATAGAATTGCGCGAAAATGATCTGGCTGAAGAGCCCGCGCAGCCCGTCGCGCTCGGCGCTCTCGCCCGGCCAGTGATCGAGGGCAGAGAGGCGTTCATGCTCGAAAAGCTCGACCCGGTCGAAGGTCACCGAACCCGAGGCGGTCAGGCGCTGGCCGAGATTGTCCCAATCGTTGCCAAAGCTGATCCCCGCGCGGTCGGTCGGGATCTGGTAATGGACGCGCCGGCCCTTGTCCCAGAGGCTGACAGTGATGATCTGCGAAATCGCCGTGCCGGTCGCGAAGCTGCGCTTGCCCGAGATGAAGCGGCGCGTGCCCTCGGTCTCGATTTCCGACCATTGATCGCGCGGGTTCGAGACGCCGCCCTGAAACCAGCCACGTTCCGCGACATGGCGCGTGGTTTCGGCCCATTGCGCGGGCGTGCCGAGGATATAGGTCCAGACGCCGTTCGAATAATGATAGGCGATGAGCTGCCCGATCGAGCCATCGCCCGCCGAAATCAGCCGCACGATCTCCATCGCTTGCAAAAGGCTCGCGCCGCCGCCGCCGAAATCACGCGGCGCGGCAAGGCCGAGAAGACCGGCCTGACGCAAGAGCTCGATCTCGGCATGGGGGTCGAGATTGGCGCGGTCGCGGGCCGAAATCGTCGCGGCCAACTCGGCCGCAATCGCGCGGGCGCGGATCTTCCAGCGCGCGAATTCGGGCGCGGCGATGCCCTGATAAAGCTCGGCTAAGCCCTGCGCGGGCGCGGGGGCAAGATCCAGGGTCATCGCGATTTCTCCTTGTCTCTCACAGCGTTACCGGGGCGAGCAGCCCGCGCGCGCGCAAGACCGCCGCCGCGCCCTCGCCGAAATGCCAGGCCTCTTCGAGATGGGGCTGGCCCGAGAGGATGAAATGGTCAAAGCCGGTCCGGTGATAGGTCTCGATCAGATCCGCGACCTGCGCATGGCTGCCGACGATCGCGGTCCCCGCGCCGCCCCGCACAAGGCCGAAACCGGACCAGAGGCCGGGGTAAATCTCGAGCTCGCGCGCCGAACGCGGCACGCCCTCATGGCTTTGATGCAGCGCCGACATCTGCGCCTGCGCGACCGATTCCGATTTCGCAAGCAGGCTGCGCGCGCTTTTCACCGCCTCGGGGTCGAGCCACGACAAGAGCTTATCGGCCACCGCCCAAGCCTCGGCCTCGGTATCGCGCGAGATGACATGCAGGCGGATGCCGAAATTCAGCTTGCGGCCTTTCGCGCTTGCTGCGGCGCGCAGACGGGCGATGCGCGCGGCCTCGATTTCGGGCGGCTGACCCCAGCTGAGCGCGACATCGGCCTGAGCCGCCGCGACCGCCTCGGCGGCAGGGCTCGCGCCGCCGAAGAAGATCTCGGGCAGGGCGTAGGGCGCGGGGTCGATGCGGGCCTCGCGAATGTCGAAATGCGCGCCCTGATAGGAAAAGGGCTGATCGGCAGGCGCCGCGCTGACGCCCCGGACCACGGCGAGAAACTCCTCGGTCCGCGCATAGCGCGCGTCATGGTCGAGGTGATCGCCAAAGCGCGCCTGCTCATAGCGGTCGCCGCCGGTCACCACATTGAGCAAAAGCCGCCCGCCGGTCATGCGCTGAAAGCTCGCCGCCTGATGGGCGACCAGCGTCGGCGAGATCAGGCCCGGGCGAAAGGCCACCAGAAACTTGAGGCGTTCGGTGTCAGCCGACAGCGCCGCCGTCGCGATCCAGGCATCCTCGCACCAGGTCCCGGTCGGGGTCAGCACGGCGTGAAAGCCCTGCGCCTCGGCGGCGCGGGCGACCTCTGCCAGATAGGCGCGGGTGGGCGCGCGAAACCCGCCCGAGGCCCCGACCAGATGGCTGTCATTGCCCGAGCCGGTCAGCCCCCGGCTGTCGCCATTGGTCGGCAGATACCAGTGCAGATGGATGCGGCCCGTCGAGGTTTTGTTCGTATTGCCCTGATTGCTCATGCTTTCAGCCTTTCCGGTGCCGAGGCCGCTCGGTAATCCTGATCGAGCACGGAGGGCCCATCCCAAAGCGCGCGGAACCCCGCACCGGGATGATCGGGGCCGAGCCGGTCATGGCCCAGAAGCCGCCCGCGCAGCGTCTGGCCCGCACCTTCGGGCGTCAGACGGCCGCGCGCGCGCAGTTCCGGCACGACATAAGTGATGAAATCCTCAAACGAGCCCGGGCTGACCGCATAGGCGATGTTGAAGCCATCAACCCCGGCCTCCTCGGCCAGAGCCTCCATCTGGTCAGCGATCTGCGCGCCAGTGCCGACGAACTTCGGATGGATGCCGCCAAGGCCGATATATTCGGCGATGTCGCGCACCGTCCAGCGCCGCCCGGCATCCTTGGCCGTCAGCCCGCGCAAAGCCGAGCGGCCCGCATTGGTTTCAATATATTCGAGCGGCTGGTCGAGGTCATATTGCGCCCAATCGACCCCGGTCCAGGCCGAGAAAAGCGCCAGCGCCGCCTCGATGCTGGTATGGGCGAGATAATCGGCCTCTTTGGCGCGGGCCTCGGCCTCGGTCGCGGCGGGGATGGCAAGGATCGCGGTGATGAATTTCAGACTTTGCGGATCGCGGCCAAGCTCGACCGCACGCGCCCGGATCGCCTCGACCGAGGCGCGCATCTGCGCGGGATTGGTGCCGCCCAGAAAGACCACCTCGGCATTTTGCGCGGCGAATTCGCGCCCGCGCGGCGAGGTGCCCGCCTGAAAGATCAGCGGCGTGCGCTGGGGCGAGGGCGCGCTCAGATGGGCGTCGGGAACCGAGAAATAGCTCCCGTGATGGTGGATCGGATGGACCTTTTCGGGGCGCGAATAAAGCCCCGAGGCGCGGTCGCGCACCAGCGCATCCTCCTCCCACGAGCCCTCCCAAAGCTTGAAGCAGACATCGACGAATTCCTGCGCGCGCTCGTAGCGCTCATCATGCTCCATCTGCGCGTCATGGCCGAGATTGCGCGCCGCCGATTCAAGAATCGAGGTCACGACATTCCACGCGACCCGGCCCTTGGTCAGGTGATCGAGCGTCGAGAATTTTCTAGCTAAAAGATAGGGTTGCTCGTAACTTGTCGAAACCGTCACGCCAAATCCCAGCCGTTTCGTGACCCCCGCCATTGCCGCGACCAGCACAAGCGGGTCATTCAGCGGCTGCTGCGCGGCGCTGCGCAAAGCCGCGTCGGGCGAGCCGCCATAGACATCGAGCGGGCCCAGAGCATCGGCGATGAATAGGTTGTCAAAGCCGCCCTTGTCGAGCAGCTCGGCCAGCCCGGTCCAATAGGAGAGCTTGGTGTAATTTTGCGACTGATCGCTCGGATGACGCCAGACCCCGGCCGAGACATGGCCGGGCACTGTCATGGCAAATCCGTTCAGGATCAGTGGTTTCTTGGCAGAAGTTGTGGTGATGTGATCGCTCATCTTGGCGCCTCAGCGGTAATAATCGGGCGCGGGGAAGCGGCCATTCAGGGCCCAATCGCCGACCTCGTGGGTCTTGTAATGGATCGGGTCATGCAGCGTATGGGTGCGGATATTGCGCCAGAAGCGGTCGAAGCCATAGCTGCGGGCGGCGGCGCGCGCGCCCATCAGCTCAAAGATCCGCGAGGTGACTTCGAGGCCTGCCTCATGGGCGGCAATCTTCGCCTGATAGGCGATGACGGCAAGCGCGCCGCGTCCGCCCTCGGTCAGCGCCGGACCCTGGGCCAAGGCCGCATCGGCGCGCTGGCCTGCGGCATCGGCCAAGGCTTCGGCGGCGGCAAGCTGGGCCGAAAGGCGGCCAAAACGCTCGACGATCAGCGGGTCATCCCCGGCTTTCGCATAGCCCGAGGAGACCCAAGCGCGGCCCTGCGTCGCGATATAATCGCGCGCGGCGCGCAGGGCGCCCTTGGCGGTGCCGATGTAAAGCTCGGCAAAGGACAGCTGGATCACCGGGACATGGACGGTGACATGGGGCGGATGGGCGGTGCCCTCGGGCGCGGCATTGACCAGATCGGCGCGGGAGACGCGGACATTTTCAAGCGTCGCGCCGCCGCTCACCGTCTGGCGCTGACCGATCGCGTCCCAATCGCCGCCAAAGCGAAGGCCCTCGGTCGGATTGGCGACGATGAACTGGCCGATCTGGCACGAGACATCCGCGCCGTCCACCGTCGCGCCTTCGGCAAAGCGCACCCAGACTTGCAGGGTATCGGCCACCGCCGCGCCCGAGGTAAAGGGCTTCGCGCCATTGATGACATAGCCCGCGCCGTCGTTTTTCGCCTCGAGAAGCGGCGGATAGGCGGCCTGCGCAATGCCCGCATGGAACCAGCCCTGCTTCAGAAATCCCTCGAGCCGGCGAGCGCGCAGATCCTCATTCGTGCCGCCGAGGCCAATGCGCGTGCCGAAGAGGTGATAGGACATGAGCTGCGCCAGCGAGGTATCGGCCTCGGCCAGTTTGCGGATGACGCGCAGGATTTCCGACGCGGTCGCGCCACCGCCGCCCTGCGCCGAGGGGATCGCGATGGTCAGCAGGCCCGAGGCGCGCAAAAGCGCGATTTCCTCGACCGGATCGCGGCCCTCACGGTCGCGCGCCACCGCCGTCTTGACCAAGGCCGCGCCGACGCGGGTCGCGGCCTCGAGCCAATCCTCGATCCCGCCTTGGCTGGGGTTCAGGTCTTTCATTGCGCATCGTCCTTCTGGAATTCTTTCGCGGGTTTCGCCTGCGCCGGGATCGCGGCCAGCCGATGGGCGGGGTGATCGGCGCGGGGCCGGGCGCTCTCTTGCCCGAAAAGCCGCGCGCGCAGGCTGGTGCCGGGGTCGCGGGGCGCGCGGATGCGGCCCAGTTTGCGCAATTCCGGCACGACATGGGTGATGACATCGGCATAAGAGCCGGGGCTGACGACATGGAGGATGTTGAACCCGTCAAGCCCGGTCTCATTGGCCCAACGGTCAAGCTCCGCCGCGACTTTCGCGCCCGAGCCGACGAAAAGCCGCGAGCGCCCCAGCCCGCCCGCAGGCGCCAAAGCGTCGCGCAAGGTCCAGTCGCGCCCGGTTTCCTCCTTGGCGAACATCCCCAGAAGCCCGCGCCCCGAAGCGGTGTCGAGATAGCGGATCGGGGTTTCGGGGCCGTAATCGGAGAAGTCGATATTGGTCGAGGCAGCGTAATGGACGACCGCGCCGTCGAAGTCGAAATGGCGCTGATACTCGGCAAGCTTGGCCTCGGCCTCGGCGTCGGTTTCCCCGGTCACGATCGCGACCGAGGTGATGAAGCTGATCGCATCGGGGCCGCGCCCCTCGGCCTCGGCCAAGGCCTTGACCTTGGCGATATTGCGCCGGATCGCGGCATCATCGGCGCCGACGACAAAGATCACCTCGGCATGGCGGGCGGCGAATTCCACGCCGCGCGCCGAGCCTCCGGCCTGCATCAGAACCGGCACGCGCTGGGGGCTCGGCTCGGCGATATAGGGGCCGGGGACGGTGAAGAAGCGCCCCTCATGGTCGATCGGATGGACCTTGGCGGGATCGGTGAACATGCCTTCGGGATGGGCCGCGCTGCCCTTGTCGCGCAAAACCGCGCCGTCCTCCCACGAGGACAGCCACAGTTTATAGGCGACCTCGAGGAATTCATCGGCGCGGTCATAGCGCAGATCGTGATCGACCTGCGTGTCATAGCCCAGATTGCGCGCCGCACTTTCAAGCTGCGAGGTCACGAGGTTCCAGCCAATCCGCCCCTCGGTCGCATGGTCAAGCGTGGTGAATTTGCGCGACAAGAGCCAGGGATGCTCGTAGGTCGTGGACACCGTGATGGTGATGCCAAGGCTTTCGGTCACCGCCGCGATCCCCGAGGCGATGAGCAAGGGATCGGTCAGCGGCGATTGCACGCCCGCCGCCAAAGACGCCCCGGCATTGCCGCCATAGGTGTCCAAAAGCCCCAGAGCATCGGCGATGAACAGATTGTCAAAGCCCGAGCCGTCGAGCAGCCGCCCGAGCTCTTGCCAATAGTCGAGATCGGTGTGGCGGTAATGCTGATCCTCGGGATGCCGCCAGAGGCCATAGGCGACATGGGACACGGCATTCATGGTGAATGCATTGAGGACAAAGGGCTTTTTCGCGCCGTTCGGGGTCGTCATCTAGCAATTCCGGTCAGAGAGAGGGCAAAGCGTCATCAACGGGGCCCGCATGTCTTGCGCGGCCAGACCGGCCCAAGCGGGGATGCTGTCGCGCGACAGCAGGACGAGAGGAGCGGGACACGGCGCCACCGAAATTAAGACGATTCAATTGATCGTCTTTATAGATGCTCTTTCGGGCGGTTTGCTTCCAAACTTGGGCACGGCTTGGGAAAATTCCTTCCCCTGAAAACCCTCTCGCGAGAGGAATCATTTTCCCTACGCGCCCCTTTGCCCCGCGAGAGTGCATGATTCTGGCCCGCGCTCGCGCGCTGCGCGATCTTGCCCGGTCGCGCGGCGCTGCTAGAGTGGCGCAGGCGGCGCAGGTTGGGGGAGAGCTCGATGCCGGATTTCACCACTTTGACGATTTTCGCAGGGGCGGCGTTCATTCTGGCGGTGACGCCGGGGCCGGATGTCTTCCTGATTGCCTCGCGCAGTCTGACGCAGGGGCGTCTCGCGGGGCTTTTGACCTGCCTTGGCATCTCGGCGGGCTATGTCGTGCATACCGTGCTCGCGGCTTTGGGGCTCTCGAAGCTCTTTCTGACCGTGCCGATTGCCTTTGAAATCGTGCGTTGGGCGGGCTGCGCCTATCTGCTTTATCTGGCGTGGAAGGCGATCCGCACCAAAACTCCCGATGGCGAGGTCGTGACCACCCCCGCCATCGCGCCGGTGAAGATTTTCATGCAGGGGCTTCTGACCAATCTGCTGAACCCGAAAGTCGCGCTCTTCATCCTCGCGCTCTTCCCGCAATTCGTCCATCCGGGCGAGGGCTCGGTGCTGGTCCAGATGATGGTGCTGGCGCTGGTTCTCAATGTGATCACATTGGCGATCAACAGCTCGGTGATCGTGCTCGGAAGCCGGATCCGCGCGCGCCTGTCGCGCCCGCGCCGCTTCCCGCGCCTGCCGCAATATCTGATGGCGACGGTTTTCGCGGGGCTCGCCTGCCGCCTGGCGCTGACCCAGCGCGCGTGAAAGGGGGGCTTTGGGCCCCCCAGCTTCAGGCTGTTGCGGCCTCCGCCGAAGCCGCGCGCAGGACATCCGCCACGAGTTGCGGCGCGTTCAAAAGCAGCGCCTCGTTGAAGTTGAAGCGGTTGTTGTGGAGCGCGCCCGCCTCCATCCCCGCGCCGAGCCAGAAATAGCAGCCCGGGCGCTCGGCGATCATCGCGCCGAAATCCTCGGACACCATCGAGGGCGCCGGGGCCTCTTGCCAGTCGAGCCCGCGTGCGGCCGCTGCCGTCACTTCCGCTACCAGATCGACCGCCGCGCTGGCATTGCTGGTCGGGTCGAAAATCCGGCGGATGACCGGGGCGACGCTGAGCCCGAAGGCCGCCGAAATCTCGGCCGCGACCTCAGCCGCGATCCCGGCCGCTGCAATGCCATGCGCGGGATCGACAAAGCGGAAGGAGGCCGAGACCTCGAGATGGCTCGGGATGATATTCGCAGCCGTCCCGCCCATGTTCTGGGTGAAGGCGAAAGCGGTCGGTGCGCCGGTCAGCTCATGGCGCAACCGGGCGTTCATCCGGGTGATCAGCGCGGCCATCGCGCCGTAAAGATCGTCCGAGAGCGCGGGCAAAGCCGCATGGCCGCCCTTGCCGTCAAGCGTGAAGCCAATCTGGTGATAGGCCGCCATGATCGCACCTTCGCGCGCCGCGACCGTGCCGAGCGGCAGTTCGGGCCAATTGTGGAAACCGAAGGTCAGCGCGGGCGCGATCTCGTCGAAAAGCCCGTCCGCGATCATTGCATCCGCGCCGCGCCCGACCTCTTCGGCGGGTTGGCAGATGAAATGGACAGGACCGGGCAGGGGCTCGCCGCCCGTGGCGCGGCGCGCGAGCAGCTCGGCCACCGCGAGCAGCAAAGTCATATGGCCGTCATGGCCGCAGGCATGCATCCGGCCGGGGATTTCCGAGGCGAAGGGCAGGCCCGTCGCCTCGGTCAGGGGCAGCGCGTCCATATCGGTGCGAAGCGCGACGGCGGGGCCATTGCCGCCGCCAAGCGTCGCGACAAAGCCCGTCCCGCCGATCCTGCGCGAGATCTGGCAGCCCAAGGCCTCCAGCCGCTTGGCGAGTTCCTGCGACGTCCATTCCTCCTCGAAAGCGATTTCGGGGTGGCGATGGAAGGCGCGGCGGATCTCGCAAAAGCGGGCGTGCTCGGCGGCGAGCCAGTCGAGTTCGCTTTGGACGCGCGTCATGGCTTAGGCCTCCAAGGCGCGCGAGGCCACGTTGACGAAGCTTTTCACGCGGGCCGGATCGACCGGGTTCCACCACACGCCGCCCTCTTTGAGGGACGAGGCGACGATGACGCCATTGGTCAGCGACAGGATCAGCTCGACATTGTCCTCGCTCACGCCAGAACCGACCAGCAGCGCCAGATGGGTGGCGTCGCGGATGGTCCGGATCTCATCGGGGTTCGCGGCATCGCCGGTGCGCTGGCCGGTCGCAATCACCGCATCGGCGTCGAAGAACGCGAGATCGCGGGTCAGTTCCTCGATGGTGCGGTCGGCGACGATGGCATGGGCGCCGTGTTTGACATGGCTGTCGGCGAAGACCTTGATCTGGTCCTGACGCAGACGGGCGCGGAAGCGAAGCGCCTCGCCGGCGCGGCCTTCCATGAAGCCTTCATTCGCGACATAGGCATTGGCCCATTCATTGACGCGGATGAAGCTTGCGCCGCCCGCCGCCGCGATCGAAATCGCCGGGATCGGCGCGTTGGCCAGAACGCTGATGCCAAGCGGCACGCCGAATTCCTGACGGATGCGGTCGGTGACCACGGCCATGAAAGCGGCGGTTTCGCAGGTGATGTCATCGGGTTTGAGGAAGGGGATGTCGCCGTGGTTTTCAATCATCAGCCCGTGCATCCCGTTCGAGATCAGCGCCTCGGCGTCGCGCAGGCAGGCGTCATAGATCTCGGTCACCGGCTGGTCGCGATAGCGCGGCGCGCCGGGGAAGGCCGGGCAATGGATCATCCCGATCAGCGCCTTGTCGCGCCCGAAGATGTCGAATATCGCATTTGCGGGACGGTCGGAAATCAGTTGCATGGGCTGCCCTTCTGGAAGTTTAGGAATGATGTTCATGGCTCAAGTCGTCGTAATTGGAAACATCGCGTTGGATGAAACCTTGGCGGTCGAGGCGTTTCCCGAACCCGGTGCCTCGATTGCCGGATCCGCGCTCTCGGAAGGCGTCGGCGGCAAGGGCGCGAACCAGGCGATTGCCATGGCGCGGGCGCTGGCAGGCGTGGCTCCGGTGCGGTTTGTCGCAGCGATTGGCGGCGATCTGCGCGGCGCGAGGCTGCGCGCGGGGATCGAGGGCGAGGTGCTCGAGGCGCGGTTGATCTCGCGCGATCTGCCCACGGATTTCTCGGTGATTTTGCGGGACAAAAACCGCGAGAACACCATCGTCACGACGCAGGATTGCGCGCGCTCGATCACCGGCGAAGAGGCGGTTGCGGTGCTGGCCGAATATGGGCCGGGCGATGCCTTGGTCTTGCAGGGCAATCTGCGCGCGGAAACCTCGCTTGCGGTCCTTGAGGCCGCGAAGGCGCGCGGGATTTGGCGGGTGTTGAACCCGTCGCCAGTCGAGGGCTGCACCGCCGAGATGCTGGCCGCTTGCGATCTGCTGGTCGTGAATGAGGGCGAGGCCGAGACCTTTGGCGGCGCGGCGCATCTGTCGGTGGGCAAGGTTCTGGTGCGGACCTTGGGGCCGCGCGGGGCCGAGGTCTGGCAGGAGGGTGCGCTGGTCTTGAAGGTTGCGGGTGTCGCGGTCGAGGCGCTTGATCCGACTGGCGCAGGGGATTGCTTCCTTGCGGCGCTGGTCGCGGCGATGATCCGGCGCGGCGCGATCCTGCCCGAGGCCGAGGATCTCGACCTTGCCGCTTGGGCGGCGGGGCTATGTGTCTCGCGACTGGGCACGCAAAGCGCCTTTCCGACCGTGGCTGAATTCCAAGCCGCTTTCACGGCGTAAGGGGAGGGTGCGCCACTGGCGCACCCCCGTCATTCACTCGCTGGCTTCGAGCCAAGCGAACATGTTCAGCCAGAGCTGACGGTAGCCTTCCCAAGCGCAGAAGGCGGGCGAGAGCCAATGCGGCGACATGTCCGAGGTCCAGACGACCGAGCGGCCCTTGCCGAATTTGCCCGCCACCAGCAGCGGATGGCCGCCCTGATCTTCGGGCAGACGCGCGATCAGCTCGGCGCCGTCTTTCAGCACAACCTCGTTGACGCCCAGAACCGGCGGCCATGCGGCGGGCATGTCCTTGAGGATCGGGTGCGCCGGGGCGACCAGATCAGCAATCGCGCCTTCTGGGATCTCGATGCGGTCATCCCACGGATGACATTTGACCGGCAGAACTTCCTCGACCGGCGTGTTGCGCCAGCGTGCCTTGCCGTCGATCCCCTGGAACGAGAAGTAACCGCCCGCCATGATCAGCTTGCCGCCCTCTTCGACCCATTGCTTGAGCAAACGCAGGCGGTTCGGCGCGGTCTGGCTGTGGATCCAGACTTTCTGCGGCAGCAGGAAGGTCGACGACCCGATGTCCGAGATGATGATGATGTCCCAAGCGCGGATGCCCTCGATGTCGAAGGGGAAACCGTCTTGCGCTTCATGCGCGGGCATATGGGTGACTTCGTAATCCGTGCCCTTCATCGCATCCAGAAGCGGCTGGCAGCCGGTGTGGAAGGTGACCGAGCCGAATTGGTCAAAGCCCTTGTAATGGGTCGAAGACGACAGCCAGCTTTCGCCGACGAGCAACACTTTTTTGGTCATGAGAGTATTCCTTTCAGTTTTCTTGGGCGGCGAAACGCGCGTCAAAGACGCGGCGCGGGTTCACCACCATGAGGCTGTCGACCAGTGCGGGGTCGAGACCCAGCCGCTTCAGGCGCGGCAGGAAGTGGGCATTCACGAAGCCGTAGCCGTTGCCGCCATAATGGCGCAGCATGCATTTCAAAAAGACATCGTGGCTGAGCAGGATCTGGCGGCTGTAGCCCGCCTCGATCAGGCCCTGAATGGCGCGGGCACTATCGGCATCCGCCGGGCAATCGACATCCTGATCGGCGTAATAGAAGAGGTTGCCGAGCATGTCATATTCGATGAAGGCCCCGCGCGCGGCGAGCTCATGCTGATAGGTGCGATCGGCCCAGGATGGGTTCATATGGCACAGGATCGTGTGCTTGAGATCCGCGCCCTCGGCCTCGCAAATATCGAGCACCTTATGGGCCACGCGGAACCATGCGGGCAGGTGGACCATCAGCGGCAGGCCAGTGCGGGCCTGCGCTTGGGCCGCGCCGCGCAGGGATTTCTCCTCGGCGGCGGTGAAGTCTGAGCCCACGCCGATCTCGCCGATCAGGCCGATCTTGGCATCGGTCCCGTCCACGCCGACGGTCGCTTCCTGAACGATCTGATTGGCGATGTCCTCGACGCTCAGATCATGGAAGTAATCGGGCAGCGAGGTGCCGAGATAATAGCCCGCGCCCATGACGATATTGACGCCCGCGTCTTTCGCGATCTGGCGCAAGACCTTGGGGTCGCGCCCGATGCCGCGGCAGGTCGGATCAATCACCGTGCACCCGCCCTGACGGGTGAAATAGCCGAGCTCTTTCGCGACAACCTCGGGTTCATCCACACCCAGATTGGCGCGGTTGACGAAGGGGTCTTGCAACAGCTCGGAATAGATCTCGGGCGTGATCGGGGCATCGACCAGATAGTCGCGCGCCGGATCGCTCGGCGGGTTCCACCAGCACGAGCAATCGTTGTTCAGGTGCTCATGCATCAAGGTGATGCCGATCTCGGAAGCGGCGACCGGACCGTTCACGGTCATCACCAGCCCCGAATTGACATGCGCCTGCGACAGTTCCGACTTGGGTTCCGACATGGTTTAGCCTTTCTTGCCAAGCTTGAACCCGCTGCCAAAGAGGCGGGTGTTCATCCAAACGGCCAGCAGAATGATGACGCCGGTGACGATCTGCGTGAGGAACGGCGAGACATGCATCAAGATCAGCCCGTTGCCGATGATCAGGATCGTGAGCGCGCCAAGCGTGGTGCCCAGGATCGAGCCGCGCCCACCCATGAGCGAGGTGCCCCCCAGAACCACGGCGGCGATGACCTGCATCTCGAAACCGACCGCGGCGTTCGACGAGCCCGAGCCCAGACGCGAAGCGATCAGGAGACCGGCAATCGCGCAGGCAATGCCCGAGGCCATATAGACCGAGCAGACGATCCAGCGCGCAGGCATACCGACGCGGCGCGCCGCTTCAAGGTTCGAGCCCACGGCCACGACCTGACGGCCATAGCGGGTATTGCGCATGATGATAAAGCCAAGGATGGCGATCAGCACAGCGAGGATCGCGGGAACCGGAATGCCCGCCAGCGTGCCGCGGCCAAGCCAGAAAAAGCCCGGCTGATCCTTGATCGGGATCGAATAGCCCTCGGTGATATAAAGCGCGATGCCGCGCAGGATCGACATGCCCGCCAGCGTCACGATGAAAGCAGCAATGCCTTGGAAAGAGATGAACCAGCCCTGCGCCAGACCGACAATCGCGCCAGCCGCGACCATCATCAGCGAGGTCGTGACCCAGTCAAAGCCATTGGCCATCAGGATCGCGGCCAAAGCGTTGATCAGCGCGACGATCGAGCCGACCGCGAGGTCGATCCCGGCCGTCATGATGACAAAGGTCATCGCGACCGCAACGATCAGCACCGGCGCGCCCTGACGCACGACGTTCAAAAGGTTGCCCGTCGTCATGAACGTATCGGTGAGCGCCCAGAAAAAGCCCATGCAGGCGACAAAGAACAGCGCGATCGACAGCACCTGCGCATTGTCGTTCAGCCATTCGACAAACTGGCTCTGCTTGGCGCGTTCGGTATAGTTGGCCATCAGTGCCCCCCGGTGATCAGATTGACGATCTCTTGCAGATTGGTATCCGCGATCATGCGCTCGGCGACCTTGGTGCCCTCATACATGATGGCGGCGCGGTCGCAGACGCGGAACACGTCCTGCAGACGGTGGGTGATCAGCACGACGCCGACGCCCTTGGCTTTGACGCGGTTGATAAGCGAGAGAACCGCCTCGACCTCTGCCACGGCCAAAGCCGAGGTCGGCTCGTCCATGATCAGGACCTTGGGCTGGAACGAGGCCGCGCGCGCGATCGCAATCGCCTGACGCTGGCCGCCCGACAGCTTTTCCACCCGCGCGGTCAGACGCGGAATGCGGATCTCCAGCGCATCGAGCATTTCCTGAGCGCGCGTCAACATCGCCTTCTGGTCAAGGAAGGGGCCCTTATGGAGCTCGCGACCCAGAAAGAGGTTGCCCACCACGTCGATGTGATCACAAAGCGCGAGATCCTGGAACACCATCTCGATATTGCGCGAGCGCGCATCATTCGGACCCGAGAAACGCACCACTTCGCCCGCGACCGAAATCGTGCCGCTGTCCGGGATATAGGTGCCCGAAATCACCTTCGACAGGGTCGATTTACCGGCGGCATTGTCGCCCAGAAGGGCCAGACATTCGCCGGGCATGATATCCAGATCCACCCCCCGCAACGCCTGATGCGAGCCGAAGGTCAGCCGGATGTCGCGCAGCGATACGAGAGGCGTGGCGGAATTGGGGTGGATTGCTCCACCCCGCTCCAAGCTTTGAGAAGCTTCACTCATTTGAACAGGTCGCGGAACTGGTCCACGTTCTCTTTGGTGACGATGGTGGCGGGGACCGAGATCACCGGCTCGACGCTCTCACCGGCGGCAACCTTGACCAGAGCCTCGATGGCGGCTTTGCCCATGCCAGCCGGATCCTGCTGAACGACGCCGCCGACAAAGCCCGCGTCGATGCCGTCGATGACATTCGAGGTCAGATCCCAGCCGTAAACCTTGACGCTGTCCTGACGGCCCTGGCTTTCGGCAGCCGCGACCGAGGCGACCATGGCGGGCTCGCCCGTGGCATAGATCGCAGTGAGATCGGGGTTCGCGGTCAGCAGGTTTTCCGCCGCGCCCAAAGCCACGTCCTGCACGTTCTGGCCGTCAACTTCGCTGGCGACGGTGACCTTCGGATCGGTCTTCAGCACGGCGTTGAACGCATCCTTGCGCACGTTCTGGATGAACGAGTTCAGGGCCACGACTTCGCCCATCTTCACGTCCTGATCCTTGTGCTGCTCAAGGACGAATTTCGCGAAATCTTCGCTGGTCTTGGTGTTGTCGACGCCGATCTGAGCCTTTTGCGGACCTTCGGGCAGGATCGCGTCGATGGCGACGACCGGGATACCGGCGTCAGCGGCCTGCTGGACGGCGGGCATGATGCCGTTCACGTCGATGGCGACAACCGCGATGCCGTCAACCTTTTGCTGAATGAAGGTCTCGATGGCCGAGTTCTGCGCCTGCGGGTCGTTGTTGGCGTTGAAGATCGCCAGTTTGACGCCTGCGGCATCCGCAGCCTTCTGCGCGCCCTCATTGATCTGGTTGAAGAACAAAGCCTGCTGGTTGATCTGGATCAGCGCATAGGTCTTTTCCTGCGCCGAAGCGGCAGTTGCACCAAAGACCGCTACGGCGGCGGTGACGGCCAGAAGGCCGCGCCGGGTCATTCCAAGTTTCATCTGTGTTCCTCCTGAGGGTCCGTTGCGGTTTGAAGGCTGGCGACGGAGGCAACGGAACTCCGGTCGACCAAGGTCACGGGCAAGATCTCGACCCGTCTGCGGGCCGCAGGATCCTCCCAATCGGTATCCAGCAGGATCGAGACCGCCCGCACGCCCAAAGCCTCGACCGGCTGACGGATCGCGGTGATCGGGGTGGCGAAATGATCCAGTGGCAAAATATCGTCAAAGCCGATGAGCGAGACATCGGCAGGCACCGAAAGCCCCGCCGCCATCAGCGCATCCAAAGCGCCGATCACCAGCTCGTCGGACATGGCAAAGATCGCAGTGACCGGCAGGCCCTCGGCCAATATTTCGCGGCAATGACGCTCGCCATCCTCGCGCGAATAGCTGCCACTCTTGCGGGTGATCTGGACATCCGCGCCAAAAGCCTCGGTCATGGCGCGCGAAAAGCCGCGAAAGCGCTCGGCCCCGGAATGCATCTCATCGCCCGCGCCAATCACCGCGACGCAGGCATGACCATGTGCGGCCAGATGCGCGCCCGCCAGATAGCCGCCGCCGTCATTGTCGCAAAAGAGCCGCGGCGCAATCGCCCCCGGGACATCTTCGTCCAGCAGCACGACCCGGCGCGCCGCCGTGATCCGCCCGGTCAAAGGCGCGACATCGGGATGGTTGGTAACAAAGATCAGCCCATCGACATGGCGGTCGGAGACGCTGTCGAGATAGCGGCTCTCGCGCCCGGGCCGGTTCAGCGTGACCGACAAGGCAAGCTCCTGCTCGCGCAAAAACGCCTCATTCTCGACCGCCGCGACCAAAGCCGCAAAAAACGGCGCCTTGATCTCGGGCACGACCATGCGGATGAGATCGGTGCGCCCCCGGCTCAGCGAGCGCGCGAAAGGATTGGGACGATAGTTCAGATCGGCAATCGCGGCATCCACCGCCGAACGCGTCGCCTCAGGCAGGCTGAGCGAGCCGTTCAGGTAACGCGAGACCGTCGCCGAAGAGACGCCCGCCCGCTCTGCCACTTGCTTCAGATTCGCCAATCCACACCGCCTCCCGTCGGTAAACCGATTTACTAAGACCGCGCGACGCTTGTAAAGCGCTTTATCGTCGCATCTCTGTCACAAACCTCCCGCGCCGCAAAACCGGCCCAGGCGCTTTCTTCATCATCCAAATACCCAAATCCGGCCCCGCCATCCGCGAGGCGCGGCCAATTGCGCGCCCCCACGGGCCAACACCCCCTCGCCAAGCACCCTCTTGCTGTCGCGAATTATACCTGACATAAGTCAGATGTATTCCCAAAGGCCCGCCATGACCCCAAAATCCGCAGCTGAGATCCCCGCCGATCACATCGCCCGCATCCGCCGCTTTCACCGCGCCGTCACCACCGAGGTCGGCCTGCTCGATGCCTCGTTTCTGGGCCGCGGCCGTCCGCTTGGGCCCGCGCGCGTTCTCAATGCGATCGGGCAGGGGATCCGCGAAATCAGTGAAATCCGCGCCTATCTCCGCCTCGATTCCGGGCTGATGAGCCGCCTTTTGCGCGGGCTTGAAACCGAGGGGCTGATCGTGCTCGATGCCGATCCTGGGGACAGCCGCAAGCGCCGCGCGCGGCTGACAGACTCGGGTGCCGCCGAAGTCGCGATTTATGAGGCGCTGTCCGACCAGCAGGCCACGACCATTCTCGCAGCCCATCCCCGGCCCGATGCGCTTTTGGCGGCGATGGATCTCGTGGCTTCGGCGCTTGGCCGGACGCGGATCGCGCTGGACGAAGTCCCGCCTGACGCGCCCGAGGCGCAGCTGGCGCTTCACGCCTATTACACCGAGCTCGGCCATCGCCTGAAACAAGGTTTTGACGTGAACCTTTCCTGCGATCCCGAGGCCGGGGCCATGACCGCGCCGCGCGGCGCTTTTCTGGTGGCGCGCTCGGATGGGATGGTGATCGGTTGCGCCGGGCTCAAGGGCACCGACAAGGGTTATGCCGAGATCAAGCGCGTCTGGGTCGCCCCATCGGCGCGCGGGCTCGGGCTTGCACGGCAGATGATGGCGGGGCTCGAGGCGCGGGCGGCGGCGCTTGGCATCAGCTGTCTCAGGCTCGACACCAACAGCGCGCTCCCCGAGGCGGTCGCGCTCTATCGCGCCCTTGGCTGGGCCGAGATCCCACGCTTCAACGACGATCCCTATCCTGATCTTTTCTTTGAGAAAAACCTCGGGGCGGCTGGGGCATAAGCGCCGCGCCACGCAGCTCCCGCGCCCTCGCCTCTGTCGAGATCATCAAGGCACATCCTTGAAACCAAAGGGAAAGGCCGCCCCGCAGGGCGGCCTTTCGCAATCAGGCGGCAACGGGCACGCGGCGGCGCCAGATAATCACCAGCGCCACAGCGATCAGCATCGCGGCGGCCGCCGCCGTGACCCCGACAAAGGCGCCCTCGAAGGCACTGCGCGCCAGCGCGCTGACCTCGGCGGCCTGATCGGCGGGCAGGCGCGCGGCATGGATCAGTGCCTCGTCGAGACTGTCAAAGCTCGTCGGATCGGCCGGGATCGCGGCCGGGATCTTGAGCCCGGTCGTATAAAGCGCCGACATCAGACTGCCGAGAATCGCCACACCAAGCGCTCCGCCAAGCTCATAGGAAACCTCCTCGACCGAGGCCGCCATGCCCGCGCGATCGGCGGGGGCCGAAAGCATGATCGCGCTTGAGGCCGCCGTCATTGACGCGCCGACGCCAAAGCCCATCACCGCAAGCGCCGCGAGCCAGATCACCGGCGAAATCCCCTCGCTCAGCAGATAGACGACCAGCGCCAGCCCCGACATCAACAGCCCGCCGCTGACCAGACGCTCGGCGCCCAGACGTGGCAGCACCAGCCCGGTCGCCGGACCCGCGATAAACGAGGCCAGCGGGATCGGCAGCAACAACAGCCCGACCTCCAGCGGCGAATAGCCTTGCACCAGTTGCAGGCGCTGGCTGAAGACCAGCTCAAAGCCGATCAGCGCCGCCGAGGCAGTCAGCGCCGCCATCACGCCTGCCGAAAAGCGACGGTTGGCAAACAGCGAGAAATCAATCAGCGGATGGGCGCTGCGCGCCTGACGGCGCACGAAAAGCGCAAGCCCGCCCAGACCTATCACCAGCGCGATCAAAAGCGCCTGAAGCGAGGGCTCGCGTTTGGCGATTTCCTTGATCGCATAGACCACGCCGACCAGCCCGACCATGATCTGGACCGAGGCGATCAGATCCCAGGGCCGCTTGGATTCGCCCGGGCGATGCGGGATCAGGGTCCAGGCGGCGGCAATCGCGACCAGGACCACCGGCACGTTGATGAGAAAGACCGAGCCCCACCAGAAGAACTCCAGCAGCACGCCGCCGACGACCGGCCCCAAAGCCGCGCCGCCCGAGGCGACCGCGGCCCAGATGCCAATCGCCAGCGCTCGCTCGCGCTCGTCCGTGAAGGTCAGCCGGATCAGCGACAGCGTCGCGGGCATCATCATCGCCGCGCCAACCGCAAGGAGGACGCGCGCGCCGATCAGCACGGCCGGCGTCGGCGAAAAGGCCGCGATGGTCGAGGCGATGCCAAAGACCACGAGCCCGCTCAGAAACATCCGGCGGTGGCCGACGCGGTCGCCAAGCGTGCCAAGCCCCGGCAAAAGCCCCGCCACCACCAGCGGATAGGCGTTGACGATCCAGAGTTTCTCGCTGGCCGTCGCATTCAGCTCGCGCGTCAATCGCGGCAGTGCGGTGTAAAGCACGGTCATATCGATCACGATCAGGAACAGCGCGCTCGAGATCACGGCCAGCATCAGCCAGCGGCTCCGGGGCAACATGGGAATCATCCTCAAATACAGGCATAGGATTGCAAAAGCTGAGAAGGCATATAAATACGTTCGTATTGAAATGAAAGAGGCGAAATGTCTGGACGTCCCAGAAGCATTGACCGCGACAAGATTCTGGATGCGGCAGAGGAAATCGTCGCGCAGCATGGCGCGGCCGGGCTGACCTTTGACGCGCTGGCCAAGGCGGCGGGCGTGACCAAAAGCGGCGTGCAATATTGCTATGGCACGCGCGGCAACCTGCTGCGGGCGATGATCGCGCGTTGGGGCGAAAGCTTCGACGCGGCGATTGCGGCCCATCAGGGCGATGACGACAGCATCGAGGGCCTGATCCGCGCCCATATCGCCGCCGAGCGCGATGCCGACGAGGCCGAGAATGCGCGCTCGGCCACGATGATGACGGCCTTGCTGCAAAGCCCCGAAGATATGGAGATCTCGCGCGCCTGGTATGGCAGCTATTTCGCGCGGCTCGACCTGACCACGCCCGAGGGGCTTCAGCTCGCTTTGGCCTTTCTGGCGGCGGAAGGGGCGTTTTATCTCAAGAGCTTCCGGATGCTCGATCTTCCGCCCGAGGATTGGGACCGGGTGATGGGCGCGATTGCGGCGCTGGCCGAGACCCTGCCCGGGACCGTCACGCCGCCCGCGGCTCCGGCGGCGCAGGGCCCGGCTTCACAAAAGAATGATCGCGCGGCGGATTGACGCAGCCCGCGACCGGCGCATATGAGGCGGCAAGGTTCCGAGCACCTGCCGCCTGCCGACGCAAGTCATGGTGAAGCTCGGGTTTGAGACGACTTCACCCTCGATGCATTTCGTTGGTGGCAATGCGGGCACCCATCAAGTTTGAAATGCCTCAGATGAGGAGTGAGTGATGTCTGAAGGACAATCGCCCCAAAACCGTTTTCTGCAGGCCCCGCCTGCAAAGATCTTTGCCCAGACGGCTGTGCCGATGATCCTGATCATGTTGATGAACGGGATGTTGCATGTCGTCGATGCGGCTTTCCTTGGCCATTTCGTCGGCGCCGAGGCGATGTCGGCGATCGGCGTGGTCTTTCCCTTGACCATGATCCTGATCGCACTGTCGACGCTGGTCAGCGGCGGCATGTCGAGCCTGATGGCCCGCCAGCTTGGCGCCGGTGCGCAGGACGCGGCCGAGACCACCTTCGCCCGCGCCCATGGTCTGGCGCTGACGATTGCCGCCGTGCTGATCGCGCTGCAACTGCTTTTCGGTCACAGCATGATCAATGCTCTCTCGGGCGGCGATCCGGTGATCGCGCGGATGGCCTATGCCTTCCTGACCATCGTCGTTTTGACGACCCCGGTGCAGTTTCTGCTGGGAATTCATGCCGATACCTGCCGAAATGAAGGTCGCGCGGGCATGATGGCGATGATGTCGCTTGGCGTCACTCTGGCCAATATCGCGCTGAATTACCTGTTCATCGCGGTCTTCGACTGGGGGGTTGCGGGCTCGGCCATGGGCTCGACCGTCGCGCAGATCTTTGGCCTGTCGCTGCTGGTCTTCCTGCGCGAGCGCGCCGGGACTCGGCTGCCGATCACGGCGCTTGGCCGCCATTCGTGGCGCGGCGGCTGGAAGACCATTGCAGGCCTCGGCGCGCCCTTGAGCCTCAGCTTCATCGGCGTGGCTTTGTCGGCCTTCAGCGCGATCCTTGCGATCCGGCTGACGGCGGGCGCGGCCTATGCGGAAACGGTCGCGGCTTACGGTCTGGTCACCCGGCTCATGGGCTTTGTCTTCCTGCCGATGATGGCCATGGCCTTGGCCACGCAAAGCATCGTCGGCAACAATGCCGGGGCAGGGCAGATGGACCGCGTGCGGCAGGTCTTGCGCATCGCGCTTGGCACCGCGCTCGTCTATTCGCTGGCGGTCCAGATCGTGTTTTTCCTGACCGGGGAAAGCCTTGGCCGCGCCTTTGTCGATGATCCGGCGGTGGTCGCCATGGTCGGCACGATCATCCGGCCGATGACGGGATTTTATCTCTTCACCGGGCCGGTGCTGGTTCTGGCGCTCTACTTCCAGGCGCTTGGCAAACCGGCTCAGGCGGCGCTCTTGACGCTGGTGAAGCCCTATCTGCTCGTCCCCGCCGGGATCGCGCTTGCCGCGAGCCAATGGGGCACCACCGGGATCTGGTATATCTATCCGGTGGTGGATGCGGTCATCGCGGTCATTGCAGGCTTGGTCTTCAGCGCCAACTCGCGCAGCGCGGCCCCGGCCACGCTGCAAGGAGCCCAGCCATGAGATCGGTTGCGGAAGCCAAGGAACAGGCCAAGGCGCTGCGTGCGGCGCTTGAGGCCGAGGGCGTGGCGATCAACCATGCCCAGTCGCTTGAGATGGTCGCCAAGCAAAACGGCGCGCGGGATTGGAACACGCTTCATGCGCAATTGATGCGCAACACGCCCGATCCTTTGCGCCTGAACCAGCGCGTGCGCGGCCGCTATCTTGGCCAGCCCTTCGCCGGAGAGATCATTGCGATCGCCGTCATGGGGCAGAATTACGAGGTCACGATCCGCTTTGACGAGGCGGTGGATGTGGTCGAATCCGAGCATTTCTCGAACTTCCGCCGCCAGATCCGGGCGGTGGTCGATCTCGACGGGATCTCGCCCGCCAAGACCTCGAACGGTCTGGCCCAGCTCGTGGTCGAGCCGGAGACGCGCTGAGACATCGCGGCCTTTGACCCGCGCAAAAACGGAAAGGGGCGCACCTTTGGGCGCGCCCTTTTTCATGCGGCGTCAAGGGCCTGCACCAAGAATCTCACCCAAGATTTTGCACGCGGCGATTCTGCGCGGACCCCCGCTCAAACCACCCTCCGCGCCACCCGTGCGACGCATCGCGCGGCGGATCTTCTCGCTTCTGGCAGGGCGCGAGGTCGCTGTTCTCTCAATCAGGCGGAGAATGGGACGATCATCTGTTCGCAGTTTGGGATATACGCGCGAATTTTTGGTGCATGCTAGCGTTTTCCATGATGAAATCCATGCGTAAGGGGGCGTCATCGGCATGGGTTCGCACAAGGATAGGACATGCCTTCTGCCAGAGGCGGCCGCAGGGCCAGAGCCTCGGTCGAGGTCGTCACATTCCTGCCGCAACACCCCGCGCCCACTGCCGCTCTTTCGCGACATTCTCTCTGGAAAGGACTGGGAATGAAGATCAAAGCTCTGGTTTCGGCGGTGGCCTTGTCGGCCTTCGCAGCTCTGCCCGCCTTGGCCGATGTCACCGTTGCCTCGAAGATCGACACCGAGGGCAGCGTTCTGGGCAATATCATCCTCGAAGCGCTGAAATCGAACGGGATTCCGGTGGTCGACAAGGTCTCGCTTGGCACCACGCCGATCATGCGCGAGGCGATCATTCAGGGGCAGGTCGATATCTATCCCGAATATACCGGCAATGGCGCCTTCTTCTTCAATCAGGCCGATCTGCCGATCTGGAAAGACCCGCAAGCCGCTTGGGAAAAGACCAAAGAGCTCGATTACGCGGCCAATAAGATCGTCTGGCTGAAGCCCGCCTCCGCCAACAACACCTGGGGGATTGCGGTCCGCAAGGATCTGGCGGAAAAGGAAAATCTGCACACGCTGACCGATTTCGGCGCCTATGTGAAAAAGGGCGGCACGGTCAAGCTGGCGGCTTCGGCGGAATTCGTGACCTCTCCGGCGGCACTTCCGGCCTTCTACAAAGCCTATGATTTCACCTTCTCGCCCGACCAGCTGATCACGCTTTCGGGTGGCGACACTTCGGCCACGATCGCGGCAGCCGCCCAGCAGACCTCGGGCGCGAATGCGGCGATGATCAACGGCACCGATGGCGGCATCGGGCCGGGCGGTCTGGTGGTGATGGAGGACGATAAATTCGTCCAGCCGGTCTATCAGCCCACCCCGATCGTGCGCGAAGCGACGCTGAAGGAATATCCGCAGATCGAGACCATTCTCGACCCGATCTTCGCGAAGCTCGACATGGTGACCTTGCAGGATCTCAACGGTCGCGTTCAGGTCGAGGGCGAGCCCGCCGCCGCCGTCGCCCATGACTTCCTGACCCAGAACGGTTTCGTGAAGTAAGAAAGACCGTCCGGCCCCCGCTTTGCCTTTGCGCCACGGGGGCCGGGCCAAAAGAATAAGGGAGGTAAGATGGACGTGTCTCTGAGCGAAGAGATCGCTGAGAGGGCTTCTCTGCCCCTCGACCGCATCGGCAGTCTGTTTGCGGTGATGATCCTGTCGGCTTTGGTGTTCCTGCCCTATCTGCTGATGCGGATGAGCCGGATTGCGCAGGCCGAGCCGGTCCAGATCGGCGCGGCTTTCGGGCCGGGTTCGATCAAGGGCTGGGCATTGGCGGCGGCTTTCGCGGCGCTCGCCGTAGTGCTCGCGCTGAAAGGGCCGGTCTCGCGCAGGCTCCTTGCCTCGGTCGCGGGGATCGTTCTGGTCGCGCTGACGCTTGGCTGGGCGGCGGGCGGGCTCTTGCCCCCGGATAACCGCTTTGCCCGCGTCTCGGTCGGCGGCGGCGCCTGGCTTTTGTTCGCGGCTTTCGCGCTGTCGACCGGCGACGCTCTGGTGCGGCTGCGTCTGGGTCCGGGCGCGCGGCTGTTGGTGCTGGCCCTCGCGCTTGGCGCACTGGCCGCGCTGCTCTTGTCGGGCACTTGGGCAAACCTCTCGATCATGAAGGAATATGCGGGCCGGGCCGATGCTTTCGCGCGCGAGTTCAAGACGCATCTCTTCCTCGCCGTCGGCTCGCTGCTCGCCGCCTGCGTCATCGGCCTGCCGCTTGGCATCTTCTGCGCGCGCAACCGCACGCTCCGCGATGCGCTGCTGCCGGTCCTGAGCATCATTCAGACCATCCCCTCGATGGCGCTCTTCGGCCTTCTGATCGCGCCTTTGGCGTGGATCGCGGCGCATCTGCCCGGCGCCTCGGCGCTTGGCATTGCCGGGATCGGCCCCGCGCCTGCCTTTATCGCGCTCCTCGCCTATTCGCTTTTGCCGATCGTGTCCTCGACGCTCGCCGGTCTTGCCGGTCTGCCCGCCGATGTGCTCGATGCGGCGGACGGCATGGGCATGACGCCGCGCCAGAAGCTTTGGGGGGTCGAGCTGCCCCTGAGCCTGCCCGCGATCCTGACCGGCGTGCGCATCGTTCTGGTGCAAAACATCGGCATGACCGTGATCGCCGGTCTTGTCGGCGGCGGCGGCTTGGGCGTTTTCGTCTTCCAAGGCATCAGCCAGACCGCCACCGATCTTGTCCTTCTCGGCGCCCTTCCGACCGTGGTCATGGCTTTCGCCGCCGCAATCGTGCTGGACGCCCTCATTGAATTCTCGCGCAAAAGCCGCAAAAAAGGCCGTTCGTCATGATCGAGATCCAGAACCTCAGCCGCATCTATGGCGCGAATATTGCCGTCAATGACGTGACGCTCGCGATCAACGCGGGCGAGATCGTGGCGATTGTCGGGACCTCGGGCTCGGGCAAGACGACGCTGATGCGGATGATCAACCGGCTCGTCGAGCCGTCCTCGGGCTCGATCAAGATCGACGGGCGCGACAACCGTGAGATCCCCGCCGAGGAACTTCGCCGCGGCATCGGTTACGCCATTCAAGGCCACGGGCTCTTCCCGCACAAGACCGTGGGCGAGAATATCGCGACTGTCCCGAAGCTCTTGAAATGGGACGCAAATCGCATCAAGGCGCGGGTTGACGAGCTGCTCAAGATCTTCAACCTCGACCCCGCGATCTTTCGCGAGCGGATGCCGCATGAGCTTTCCGGCGGGCAGCAGCAGCGCGTCGGCGTTGCCCGTGCTTTGGCCGCCGAACCCCCGATTTTGCTGATGGACGAGCCTTTTGGGGCGCTCGATCCGATCATCCGCGACAAGGCGCAGGCCGATCTTTTGGAGATCCAGCGCCGCTACGGCACGACCGTCGTCATCGTGACCCATGACATGGATGAGGCGATGCGTCTGGGCACCCGGATCGCGGTCATGGACAAGGGCCAATTGCAGCAATTTGCGACACCGGCCGAAATCATCGCCCATCCCGCGACGCCTTTCGTGCGCGAGCTTCTGGAATCCGGCGACCGCGCCTTGCGGCTTTTGTCGCTGCGCGATGTCGCCGAATTGATCGAGCCGGGCGAGGCCGAAGGCAGTCCGATTGACGCGGCGACCTCGCTGCGATCGGCCTTGGCGGAATGCCTGTGGTCGGGCCGTGAGACCCTGCCGATCACCTCGGAGGGCCGTCTGATCGGCCGCATCCGCCGCTCGGAAATCGAGCGCGCCGCGCGGTTCGACAACTTTGAAGGGGCGCAGAGATGAGCCGAGGAGGCGCGCTTATCCGTTTGTCTTTGCTGGCTTTTCTTCTGGCGCTGCTTGCCGCGCCCGAACGCTTCGGCTGGCTGTTCAACTGGCTGACCAAGAACGGCCAGCCCGCGATCTATACGCAGACGCCGCTGTGGCAGCTGACGCTGAACCATCTCGGGCTGGTGCTGATCGCGGTGACTTTGGCGGGCATCGCCGGGGTCGGTTTCGCGATCCTGACGACGCGGCCCTCGGGGCGCGAGTTCCTGCCGCTCTCGCGCTCGATCGCCAATCTCGGCCAGACCTTCCCCCCGGTCGCGGTGCTGGCGCTTGCGGTGCCGATCTTCGGCTTTGGCTCAAAACCGACATTGATCGCGCTGTTTCTTTACGCGCTGCTGCCGGTTTTCGAGACCGCGCTGACCGGTCTTTCGACCCTGCCCGCGCAGGTTCTCGACGCCGGACGCGGCACCGGCATGACGCGCGGCCAGCGGCTCTGGCAGATCGAGCTTCCGCTGAGCCTGCCCGCGATCCTCTCGGGGCTCCGGCTCGCGACGATCATTTCGCTGGCGACCGCGACCATCGGCTCGACCGTCGCCGCGCAGACCTTGGGCGAGGTCATCATGGCGGGGCTCATGGCCAATAACACCGCGTTCGTTTTGCAAGGCGGCCTCATCGTCGGCCTGCTCGCGATCCTGATCAACGACGCCTTCCGCATCGCCGAACGCCGCGCCGCCCGCAAGGCCGGTTGGCGCGGGGCCGAGCTTTAACGCCACCCCGCCGCGGCAAGCAAAAAGGCCCGGAGAAAACTCCGGGCCTTGTGCATTTCGGGGCGGCCTCAGCCTTCCGCGACCCAGAGCTCGGCGCCATTGGCATTCAGCCCCTCGGCGCCAATCGTGTGATTGTGCACGCGTTTGTCATAGATCGTATAGGCGGTCGGGCTGACCAGATCGAGCGCGGGCAGATCGGCGATGACCTGCTTTTGGAACTCGGCGAAGAGATCGAAACGCTTCTTCGGATCAATCTCGACCGCCGCCTCTTCAAGCAGCTTGTCCGTCCGCTCCGAGGCGTATTTCGCGCCATTGGTGAAAGGCACGCCGGGCTTGAAATTCTTCGACCAATAGAGCCGCTGGATGCCGACCGTCGGGTCAAAGAGGTTCGCCATGCCCTCGACCGCAATGTCGAAATCGCGGTCGGTATAGACGCGCTTGACGAAGGTCGCGAAATCCTGCGTGCGCACCTCGGCCTTGATGCCGATGCTTTGCAGGACCTGCGCAATGTAATCGGCCGAGAGCTTCGGCGGCCCGACCGGCTGGGTCGGGTCGATCACCAGCGAGAAGCGCCAGCCATCGGCGCCGCGCGGATAGCCCGCCTCTTCGAGCAGCGCCTCGGCCTTGGCGGTGTCGATCTCGTAGCGCGGCAGATCGGGGATAAAGAACTTTTCGAGCGTATGGCTGACCGGCCCGTAAAGCGGCGTTGCATGGCCCTGATAGGCAGCGGCGACGATGAAATCGCGGTCAACGACATGGGCCACGGCCTGACGCACGCGCAGATCGGCGAGATGGGGGCGCTCGAAGTTGAATTCGGCGCGCGAGATCGAATTGGTGAAAGCATAGCCGCGGGTCTCGAAGCCGAGGCGCGGGTTTTCCTGAAGCCGGGCGATGTCCGAAAGCGGCACCGGCGCATTGGCCGAAAGCTGGATCTCGCCGGTCTCGAGCCCCGCTGCCCCCGCCGCGGCATCGCCGACGAAGCGCACGACAAGCTGGTCGAGATAGGGTTTACCCGCGTCCCAATAATCGGGGTTGCGCACGAAAAGCACATGGCTGCCGCGCACCCATTCCTTGAAGAGGAAGGGCCCGGTGCCAATCGGCGCGCTGTTGTTGGGGTTTTCAAGGATCGGCTTGCCCTCATAGATGTGCTTGGGCACGATCGGGCTTTCAAACGAGGCAAGCGCGGTCAGCAGATAGGGCGCGGGCTGGTCGAGCAGCAGCTCGATCTCATGCGGGCCGAGCACATTCACCGCCGTCACATGGGCATAGGTGGCGCGGCCGCGCGGGTGATGCTCTTTCAGCGTCTCGATCGAGAACTTGACATCCTCGGCGGTGAAGGGCGTGCCGTCGTGGAATTTCACCCCCTCGCGCAGGCGGAACCAATAGCGAAGCCCATCGGGCGAAACCGTCCATTCGGTCGCCAGCAAGGGCTTGGGGGTGAAGTCGAAATCATAGGTCAGCAGCCCCTCGGTCGTCTTGCCCGAGATATAGGTCGCGGCGCCCGCGGTATGGGCCAGAAGCAGCAGAACCGGCGGCTCGGTCCCGATGTTCATGGTCAGCGAACCGCCGCGCCGGGGCTCTTCGGCGCGGAGCGGCGAGGCGAGCCCGCTGAAGGCGCCGACCAGCGCGGTCAGGGCCGCCGATTGCAGCAGGAAACGGCGGGAAAGGCGGGGCGCGAGGGGGCGGGATGTGTCTTGGCTCATCAGTCAGGCTCGGAATAAGGGATTTCTCATTCATACACTAAACCTGTGTATGTTTAATTCCGAAGCTGGCCCGGCCTCTAGATCAATCGCTTACGCCAGAGCGCCGCTCGGGGGATTTCCTTCTCTGCCGGGTTGGATCTGGCGCGCGAGGTCGATCAGGCACAAGATCCCGACCCCGCCGATTCCGACCAGAAGGACCAGCGCCGCGTTCGGCCCAAGCCCGCTTTGCGCATAGGCGAAAAGCGCGGGCGCGAAGGCGCCGGTGACCATGCGCACGCGGTTGATCCGGCCCAGAATCTCGCCGTAGCCGATGGGGCCAAACACCGCGAGCGGCAGCGTGCCGCCGATGATGACGAAAAGCCCATGCGCGATGCCGTAAGCGATGCAAAGTCCGATCCCGGCGGCGACCGGCTGGGGCAGGATCAGCAAGAGCACGATGCCAAAGGGAAAAAGCAGCGCCGCGACGAAAGCGGGCTTCAGCGGATGGACCTCGGGCCAGAAAACCGCGCTGACGATGCGCGCCAGCACCATGGCCGGGCCGACCGCCGTGGTCGCGAGATAAAGCGCCGCGCCCATGCGCAGGCCTTCAAGGAGCGGCACGAGATGGACCATCAGCACCGTGCCGATAAAGCCGGTCGCGGCAAAGGAAATCGCCAGCGGCCAGAAGCGGCGTTGGCGCAAGGCGCGATCGGTCTCGGGGCTGGCGCTGACCGGCGCGAGGCGCGGCGCGGGCAGGCTTTGGCGTGCCATCCACAGATGCAGCGGCAGCGCCACCCCGAGATGCAGCCCGGCATAAACCGCCGTGAGCCCGCGCCAGCCAAGCGTTTCCGTGCCCCAGATCACCAAGGGCCAGAAGAGCGTCGAGGCAAAGCCTGCGATCAGCGACAGCCGAGTGATGGCGCGGCGCGCCTCGGCTTCGGGAAAGCGCGAGAGGAGCGGAAAGGAGGTGCTGTAAAGCACCGCGATCCCCGAGATCTGCAGCGCGACAATCGCCACGGCGACGACCCAATAGCTCGGCGCGGCGGCGAGCAGGACGTAGAGCAGGCCGGTGACCAGACTGCCCCAGAGCATATAACGCGCGGGGTCTCCGCGATCGAGAAGACGCCCGAAGCCCGCACCGCAGAGGCCCGAGAGCAGCATCGCGACAGAGATGACCAGAAAGCCCGCCGAGGTCTCGAAACCGAATTCGGCGGTCATCGCGCGGTTGAGCGTCGCATAGGAGTAAAAGATCGTCCCGTAGCCGATATTTTGCGTGATCGCGAGCGCGGCCAGCGCGCGGGCGGGGGTGAGCGGGCGCGTCGCGGGCGGGCGCGCATCGCCAAGCGGGCCGGAAGCAGAGGTCATCTCGGGGTTCATTTCTGGCCCGGCGGGCCGGCAGAGGCTAAATGACCACCAGCCCTATAGACATTAACCAGCCATGGCAATTCCGCGCAAAGGCCAGACCGCAGAAAATCAGGCCGCCGAAAATCAGGCCGCAGGAGATCAGACCACAGAGAAGCCAAAGCGCGCGAAGATCTCGGCGGCCTCGGCCCCGGACAGCTCGTTGCAAAAGGCCTGCGCCGCGCCACTCGCGCCGATGCGAAACGAGGCGCAGGCCTCGGTCGGCGGCGCGAGGCTGAGGGGCAGGGGCAGGCTTTGCGCGCCGGGCAGATCCGCGATGATGCGCTGCGCGCTGGTCCCATAGCCGATCAGCAGATCGGCCTTGCCCGCCCGCAAGGCTTCAAGCGCGGGGCTGCGGCCGAAATCCTCCGTCCGGAGCAGATCGCCGCCGTAAAGACTGTGCGCGCGCGCGGGCAGATCCTGCCAGCGCGCCGGATCCGTGCCCGCCAGCCGATTGAGAAAGGCCAGCGTGTAATCGCCGCTTGGGTCAGCGCCGGGGGTGGACATGCCGATGCGCAGATCGGGGCGGGCGAGCAGATCGAGCGCGGCCTGACCCGCATCGGCACGCCCGGTATCCAAAAGCCCCGGCCGCGCGATCACGACCAACCGGTTCCCGGCGATCACCCGGGGCAGGGAAAAGAGCCCGGCCTCGTAAAGCTGGACCGGCCCGGTCGCGCTGGCCGAGACATAGACCTCAGCGGGAAAGCCCGAAAAAATCAGCTCGGCCAGCTTGCCCGCCGGGCCGTGGCGCAAGGTGATCTCTTGCCCGGTCCGGGCGGTCACGCGCGCCGCAAGCTCGGAGATCGCGCCGGAAAGGCTGCCGGCGACGGCGAGCAGGATCTGCGTCATTTCTGAATTTACCTTGGTCCAATTCCTACGATATGCTTCGGCTGATATAACGATTTCGCGGCCCCGAACAGGGCAGAGGAGCTTCATGTCCCATCTCGATCACCGCCTCTTGCGCCAGCTTGGCCGGACCGTCTCGGGTTTCGGTTTTGCCCTTGCGCTGGGGATGCTCTCGCCCGCTTTGGCCGAGCGCGTCGTCACCGACCAGCTTGGCAAACAGGTCACCTTGCCCGACCACATCAGCCGCGCGGTGGTCTTGCAGCACCAGACGCTGAACATCGCGGTCCAGCTTGACGCGCAAGACCAGATCGTCGGCGTGCTCGATGAATGGAAAAAGCAGCTCGGCGCGGGCTTTGCGCGGCTCGATCCCGGTATCGAGAAGCTGGCGATGCCGGGCGGGCTGACCAAGGTCAATATCGAGGAACTGCTCGCGCTGAAGCCCGATGTCGTCTTCGTCACCAATTACGCCCCCGAAGAGATGCGCCAGCAGATCGAGGCGGTCGGCCTGCCGGTCGTCGCAATCTCGCTGCTCGACGTGCCGCCCGAAGAGGCGGTCAAGCAAAGCCCCAGCGTCAAGAACGAGGCCGAGGCCTATGACAAAGGCTTCAAGGACGGCGTCCATCTGATCGCCGAGGTCTTTGGCAAGGATGCGGCGGGCGAGGCTTTGATCAAGGCCGCGACGGAATCGCGCGCGCTGGTCGCGGAACGTCTGGCTGATCTGCCCGAACAGGACCGGGTCCGCGCCTATATGGCCAACCCCGAGCTGACCACCTATGGCAGCGGCAAATATACCGGGCTGATGATGCAGCGCGCGGGCGCACTCAATGTCGCGGCGGCCACGATCAAGGGCTATAAGCAGGTGACGATGGAAGAGATCATCGGCTGGAACCCGCAGGTGATCTTCGTGCAGGACCGCTATCCCGAGGTCGTGGGCGAGATCAAGGCCGATGCCGCTTGGGCGCCGATCGACGCGGTCAAGAACGACCGGGTCTGGCTGATGCCGGAATATGCCAAGGCCTGGGGCTATCCGATGCCCGAAGCCATGGCTCTGGGCGAATTGTGGATGGCCAAGACGCTTTACCCCGAGCGCTTCAAGGATATCGACATGGAGGCGCGGGCGGATGCCTATTACAAGGAATTCTACCGCGTGCCCTATAAGCCGTGAGCCCGGCTGAACTGGCGGGCAGGGCGGCGCAGCCGCGCGGGATCAGCGCGCGTGGGGTGAGCCCGGTGCTTGCCCTGCTGCTCGGGCTCGCCGCGATCGCCTCGCTTGGGATCGGGCGGTTCGATCTGTCCTTCCTGCGCGTGGTCGAGATCCTCGCCTCGCCCTGGATCGCGCCAAGCGTCCCGGTCTCCCCCGCCGAATGGAGCGTCGTTGTCGTGGTGCGCCTGCCGCGCATCGTCATGGCGGTGCTTGCGGGCGCAGGGCTGGCCGTCGCGGGCGCGGCCCTGCAAGGGGTGTTTCGCAACCCGCTGGTCGGCCCGCAGGTGGTCGGCGTCACCTCGGGCGCGGCCTTTGGCGGGACGCTCGCGATCCTCTTTGGCTGGCAACAGGCCGGGCTGATCGGCGCGGCTTTCGCTTTCGGCCTTCTGGCGCTGGTGACGGTCTGGCTGATGAGCGAGCTCGTCGCCAAGAACAATATCCTCGTCCTCGTGCTGGCCGGGGTCATCGTCTCGGGCTTTTTCGGCGCGCTGGTCAGCCTCGTGCAGTTTCTCGCCGACAGTCAGGACAAGCTGCCGGTGATCGTCTTCTGGCTTCTGGGCAGTTTCGCGACCGCCAATGGCGCCAAGGCCCTGCTGCTCACCGGGCCGGTTCTGGTCTGCGGCACGCTGCTGATGTTGCTGCGCTGGCGCATCAATCTGCTGGCGATGGGCGATGAGGATGCCCGCGCGCTTGGCGTGCCGGTCACGGCGCTGCGCTGGTTTTTGCTGGTGCTGACGGCGCTGCTGGTCTCGTCGCAGGTCGCGGTTTCGGGGATGATCGGCTGGGTCGGGCTGGTCGTGCCGCATCTCGCGCGGATGCTGGTCGGCGCCGATCACCGCCGCCTTTTGCCCGCTTCGGCGCTGCTCGGCGGGCTGTTTCTGCTGATGGTCGACAATCTGGCGCGCAGCCTCTCGTCGTCGGAAATCCCCCTCGGCATCCTGACCGCGCTGATCGGCACCCCGGTCTTCGCGCTGCTTCTGTGGCGCAACCGCGCGAGCCGGCTTGTCGGCTGAGCCCCGCCGCGCTCAGTCCCCCTCAGGCGCATGAAGCCCGGACAGGATCTCGCTGGACACCGCCTCGACGGTGGTGCGGTGCTTCATCGCAAGCTGGCGCAAAATCCCATAGGCCTCTTTGCCCGATTGCGGCGCGGTCAGCATAATCGCCAGCTTGGCGCGTTCAATCACCTGGCAGGATTCGAGCTTGGCCTGAAGCCGATCGAGATTAAGCCGCAATCTTTGTTCCCGGCGGTGATTGTTGACAGCCGCCAAAAGGTTTGTGAGAATACCAAAAGGCCGGATCGGCAAACCGATAACCGCATTGACCCGCATCTGCAAAAGCCGGTCAATTGCCAGAGGGCTTTCATAATCGATGACCGCGATCAAAACCGCGGAAGGGTTTTCGACCTGCCAATGAAAGATCTGCTTATTCTCGATCACTCGATCGACCATGACGAACACAATATCGATCTCGTCGGAATAAGACGGCGGCGGCGGCCAGATTTCTTGCACGTGACATCCGATCCGCTCAAGATGTGAACGCAGCGCCACCCCATCGTTATTCTCGGGTTGCACCAGCAGCACCTTGAGCGAGCGCAGATCCTTAATGAGAAAAGGCTGCTCTTTTTCGCTTACAAAGGGCTCGCTTCGTCCGGGTCGCATGTCAGGTCCTTTTCGCTCAAGAAAATGTGCCGTCCAAGACTTATTTCGGTCAACGCCCATCTCCGGATCTGTGCGATTATCTGCGAACCCTCAGCCCATAAGACCCGTCTGATGCGCTTAAAGACGGCTGCATCAGCGGCTCATCTCCCTCCGTCATCGCATAGGTTGTGCGATAGGGATCTGGTCTTATCGCTTGCGTGGTTTCGGCGACAATGTCGAATTGGCCATCCGCGCGGGCAATGCCAATTTTCGGCCAAACCCAGCAATGCGCGTTCAGCGGATCAATCGAAATCCTACCCTGCGGCGCGTCAAAAGAACGCCCGAGAATGCCCGACCGGATCGCATTGATATTGTCGGGATCATTCTCGCGCATGGCCTGCGCCACGACATGGGTCTGCGTATAAGCCGCATCCCAGCACATATTCGCATCCGGACGAGCGCCGCGCAAATCGCGGTATCTTTCAAGGCAAGCGAGGTTGGATCTGTTGCTTTGCGTCGCAAAATAGCTGGCCGCGGTGATATGTCCAACAGTCGCAGCGGCGCCAATTTCCTTGATATCGGATTCACTCGTGGTCAGGCTCGCAACCGGAATCTGTCCCGCATCGAGCTCATTCTCGACATAGGCTCGGTAGAATTGGACATTCGACCGGCCAACAAAATTATTGAAGATGAAATCGGGTTTAGCGGCCTCGATCCGCTTAATCAACGCATCAAATTCATGCTCGGTCGCATCATCGCCCAGATAGCACTGCCCCAAGACATCGCCACCTCCAGATTTGATCAAATCCGCCATGATCCTTCCGGATTCGCGCGGCCAAACATAATCCGATCCAACAATGAAAAGGCGCGGCGCCTCTTTCTGAAGAAGATATTGCGCGAGAAACAGGCTGTTTTGATTGGGAACCGCACCGAAATAGATGACATTCTCGGAATATTCAAAGCCTTCATATTGCGCGGGATAACAAAGTAGACCCGAAGCCCGATCAAGAACGCTCAAAACCGCCTTACGCTGTCGGGATGTGTAACAACCCAAAATGACCCGCACCTTGCTATCTGTCAGCAACCTTTCCGCTTGCTGCTGATAAAGCTCGGGCTCTCCTTCCGGGTCACAATAAATCGGCGCGAGTGCACGACCGCGAATACCGCCACCGCCATTTATTTCATCAATCGCAAACTTGGTCGCTGACAGCATGGTTTGCTCGGTGACCGAGGTCGAACCGGAGGATGAAAATAAAACTCCGATCTGAATCGCGTGATCTCTTGTCATGTCGCACAAACCTTTCAATGAAAAATCGGCGATCCAGCGCGCTTAGGACATCTCCGGAATATCGAAAGTTTTCAGCCTGCTTATCCGCAACACTATGGCCGACCAAAGCATCGGTCAACATTTGGATCGGCCGTCATCCGCGCTGCTCTGCAACAGACACAATGCGAAGATTTCCGTCATCGCTCCCGCGATATGTCGCCGTCGCCGCAACATCCCGCAGGCTCCGCGGGCTAAGTAGTTCGGCATCGACTTTCTCGTCATTATCGCACAAACGTGCGCTATATCGACACTCTAGGAGATTGGCGCGATGCGGATAGGATTGATCGTGAACCCTTTCGCGGGCATGGGAGGGGCCCTCGGCCTGAAGGGGACGGATGGGCAAAGTCTGGCGATCGCACGCGCGCAGGGCGCAATCCCCGTCGCTGGACCCAAGGCTCGGCGCGCCTTGCGAGTGCTTGCTGCGCGCGCCCCAAAATCCGAGGTCGTGACGATACCGGGCGCACTTGGCGCGGACTGGCTGGACGGGCTCGACCTGACGACAACAGTGCTGAATCCGGCAATCTCAACCGGCACGGCTGAAGACACGCGCGACGCGGTTCGTACGCTTTTGGCGGCTGGCTGCGAGCTGATTGTCTTTGCCGGTGGCGACGGCACAGCTCGTGACATTGCGGCAATCGCCCCGCCCGAGCTCGCGCTGCTGGGCATTCCAAGCGGGGTCAAGATGCACTCTGCCGTCTTTGCGATTTCGCCAGAAGCGGCGGGGGGAATCTGGGCTGAAATCGAGACCAACCCATCCCAAATCGACTGGATGAATAACGCAGAAATAGTTGATATTGATGAGAGTTCTTTGCGACTCGGGCGCCTGTCACCTCGCATCTTTTCACACGTCCGCGTTCCTATCGCGCGCAATCGCATGCAAGCGTCGAAGGGCGGACCACGGCAGGATTGGTCGCAGATGATGCATTCCGCAGCCGCGGAAATCGCCGCCGAGATGGAGCCGGAGACGCTCTATATCATCGGCCCGGGAACCAGCGCGATGGCGGTTCCAGAGGCGCTTGCCCTGCGCTCGACCCTCCTTGGCGTCGACGCCATTCGGAACCGCAGACTTGTTGCCCGCGACGCCTCTCGCGGTGAGCTAGAGGCTCTGGCTGGGCAGGGTGAGGTTCGGATCGTGCTCGGCATTACCGGGCGGCAGGGCTTTTTGCTTGGCCGCGGCAATCAGCAGATCAGCCCGGAACTGATTGCTCGCGCGGGGTTTAAAGGCCTGATCGTTCTGGCGTCAGAGCCGAAATTACTCGCCCTCGCACAGCCCGCTTTATGGGTCGACACCGGGGATCCGACGCTCGACGCGGAGTTGGAGGGCTTTGCTCAGATCCGTACGGGTGCCGGTCGCCGCTTGATGATGCGCGTGCGCAAAGCGAATTAATGTGCGCTAATCGCACAGATGTGCGATATTGCCTCCGAATCAAAGTGAATTGGGGAGGCCACTATGGCAGCGAGCGTTCGCGCTCACCCGTGGATGGGAAGTTCCGCGCCGGGTGTCATCGAAGACATGTTGCGCGAGATTGGCGCGGCCAGCGTCGCTGAGGTTTTTGAGCAAATCCCGCAGGATCATTTCCGAAAAAGCCTGCTAAATTTGCCGCCACAGCTGGGCTCTGAGATCGAGCTCAAGCGCGATCTTCTGAGTAAGCTGAAGAAGAACAAGAGTTGCGAGGACAATCTCAACTTCCTTGGTGCGGGCGTTTGGCAGCACCATGTCCCGGCGATTGTCGACGAGATTATCGGCCGCACCGAATTCGCGACCAATGTCTGGGGCAGCTATCAATCGGACCACGGGCGCAATCAGGCTTGGTTCGAATTTGCCTCGCAACTCGGTGCACTTTTGAACCTCGATGTCGTGCAATTACCCGTCTATTCATGGGGTTGCGCGATTGGCCATGCGGCGCGGATGGCGGCTCGTCTGACCGGAAGGCGTAAAATTCTGGTGCCGCAATTCATGGACCCTGAGCGTCTCAGCGTCCTGCACAGCTATTGCCAGCCTTTGGAACTTGCAGGCGCGATCGAGATCATTTGCCTCGCCAACTCGACCCATACCGGCCAAATTGATCTGGCAGATCTGATCGCCAAACTTGGGCCTGATGTCGCGGCGGTTTACTTCGAAAATCCCGCTTACCTTGGTAATTTTGAAGCGAATGCTGCGGAAATTGCGCGGCTCGCGCGTGCTGCGGGCGCGGAAACCATCGTCGGCGTCGATCCTCTAAGCCTCGGCATCGTCAAGGCGCCGGGGGATTATGGCGCGGATATCGTGACCGGTCCGGTCCAGCCGCTTGGCGTGCATATGAACTGCGGCGGTGGAGTTGGCGGCTTTATCGCGACCCGCGACGAAGAGCGCTATGTCCGTGAATATAATGGCTTTCTCGTCTCTATCGCCGAGACGCTCACCCCGGGCCAATTCGGCTTCGGCCTAGCCTCCTCGCATCAGAACTCTTACGGTTCGCGCGAGCACGGCAAGGATTGGACCGGAAACTCGACCTATCTTTGGGCGATTGCGGGCGCGGTTTACATGAGCCTGCTTGGCCCCGAAGGTTTTGCGGAATTGGGTCGCCTGATCCTTGCGCGCGCGCGTCTTGCCGAAAAGCTGCTCGCCGAAATCGAGGGGGTCGAGATCCTTTGGCCGGCCTCGGGCTTCAAGGAATTCGTCGTCCGATTTGATGGCACCGGCCAGACCGTCGCGGAGATCAACGCGCGCCTGCGCGCCAAGGGGATTTTTGGCGGTAAGGATCTATCAGGCGAAGGGCTCGGATTTGGACAATCCGCGCTTTTCTGCGTGACCGAGATCCACACGACCACCGATCTGCTTCGCTTGGCAGATACGCTGAAAGAGGTGCTGAAATGACCCGTTTGCCGCAATTTCACGCCGCGAAATGGGACGAACCGCTGGTGATGGAGCTGGGCCGCCCCGGCGCGCGCGGCCAGCTTTTCACGCTGCCCGATCCAGAGAGCGGGGTTGATACCGCTCTGCCCGAAGCGCTGTTGCGCAGCGATCGTCCCGCGCTTCCCGAGCTCACTGAATTCGAGGTACAGCGCCATTATCTCCACCTCAGCCAGATGACGCTTGGCATGATGGGGGTGAGCCTTTTTGGCACCTGCACCATGAAATATAATTCAAAAACCTCGGAGTTTGCGACGCTGCGCCCCGAGCTGGCCGAGCTTCACCCCTATCAACATCCCGAAACGCTACAGGGTGTTCTGGAGATCATGCATGATCTCGATGCGATTCTGCGCGCGCTTTCGGGCATGGATCAGTTCATCTTTCAGGCGGGCGGCGGCGCGGATGCGGCCTATACGATGGCCGCGGTCGCGCGCGCCTATTGGCAGGATCGCGGGATGCTGCATCAGCGCACCGAAATGGTGACCTCGATCCAGGCCCATCCCTGCAATCCGGCGACGGCGGCCTCGGCGGGCTTTACCGTCATCAACCTGCCGCTTGAGGAAAACGGCTATCCCTCGCTTGAGGCGCTGAAGGCCGCGGTCAGCGAGCGCACCGCGCTGATCATGATCAATAATCCCGATGATATGGGCATTTATAACCCGGAAATCCGGGAATGGGTGCGGGTTGCCAAGGAAGCCGGGGCGCTGTGCTTCTATGATCATGCCAATTTCAACGGCGTCATGGGCAAGCTTTCGGCGCGTGAACTGGGCTTTGATGCCTGTATGTTCATGCTCCACAAGACCTTCGGCGCGCCCAAAGCGGGTGGCGGTCCGGCGGTCGGGGCCTATGGCTGTTCGGCCGAATTGGCGCCCTATCTGCCCGCGCCCATCATCGCCAAATCGGGCGAGACCTATGTGCTCGACGAGGACCGCCCCAAGTCTTGCGGCAAGATCCGTGAGTTCTGGGGCAATGTCCCTCAGGTGGTGAAAGCCTATGCCTGGGCGCGGGGCATGGGCGCCGAAGGGATCAATTTGGCGTCAGATATTTCGGTCGTTGCCAACAATTATATGGATAAAAAGCTCGGCGAAATTTCTGGGCTGGCGCGCTCGAACCCGGAGATCAGCCTCCGCCGAATGGAGATGACGCGCTGGTCGCTTCAGCCGCTTTATGAGGAAACCGGGGTCGACACATTCGCGGTCGCGAACCGCATGGCCGATTATGGCATCGATCCCTATTGGATGAGCCATGAGCCGTGGCTCGTGCCGCAACCTTTCACGCCGGAGGCGGGTGAGCTGTGGTCAAAAGAGGATATCGACCTCTGGATCGCGGTTCTGGCCAAGGTTGTCGAGGAGGCGCGCGAGACACCCGAACTCGTTAAGACCGCGCCGCATAACCAGCCGATCGCGCAAGTGAAGGGCGAGGTTTTCGACGATCCCAGCCGGTGGGCCATGACCTGGCGCGCCTATCAGCGCAAGCGAGCCGCTGCCAAAGCCTAAGCTTTCAGGGGCGGGCAGGGCTCGCCCATCGCACAGATGTCGCGGCAGTTTCGTGAACATCTGTGCGCAAACCCCTTATTCTGACCCAAGACTGGAAACATCCCATGACCGAGATGACGGTTGCCGCGAGCACCTTTCCCTTTCTCTATTCGCATGATGGCCTTGGCGCGCTGAAACATCTGCGCGGCCTCGGCTATCGCGAGTTCGAGCTGATGATCTTTCCGCCCCATTGCTGGCCGCGCGAAATGTCGGCCGAAACGCGCAAATCCTATGCCGATTGGCTGAAAGGCGAGGGCCTGCGGCTGACTTCGCTGTGCTATCCGCTGCTCGACAATAACCCGAATGGCGTCGATCAGCTGATGCGTCGATATACCTTGGATCGCTATAAGGAAGCGATTGATTTTGCAGCAGAAACCTCGTGCCCCTATGTCGTCGCCATCCCGGGCCCGGTCAACAGCCTGATCAACCCGCCGCGCGAATGGATGCTGGAGTGGTTCGTTGAGGGCGTCACCGAGCTCGTCGCACATGCGCGCGGCACCGGCGTTCAGATCCTGCTGGAAAACGTGCCTTTCGCCTTCCTTCCGACCACGAAAGAAGTGGCCGAGGTCGCTGCGATGATCGGCCCAGAGGTTGGAATTAACTTCGATATCTGCAATGCCGCCTTCATCAAGGAAGACCCGGCGGAGGCGATCCGGACCTATGCCAGCATGATCAAGAACGTCCATATCTCGGATTCGGGCTATGGCGAGTTCAAGCACGACCGTCTCGGCACCGGCATGGTCGATCCGGCTTCGGCGGCGGCAGCGCTGAAAGAGATCGGCTATCAAGGCGCGACCGTGATGGAAATCATCACCGATGCGCGCCAACCCGGCGTTGACCCGGATGGTGACATCCGGGCCTCTCATGCGATCCTGGCCGCAAGCGGCTGGGCGCCGCTCGGCTAAGTCAGATCAAACCGCCCTCGACCGGCAGAAGTGAGCCTGTCACGCCGGTCGAGGCATCGGAAGCCAAAAAATAGACGGTATTCGCGACATTTTCTTCGGTCGCGATCTGGCGCATCATGGTCTGAGCGGCCAGCCCGTCGAGCGCCTCTTGCATGGTCGCGCCGCCGTTTTTCTCTCGTGTTTTCAAACGCTCAACCAGCGCCTCGGTTGCAATCGGACCAGGCGCCACGGCATTGACGCGGATGCCGCGCGGACCCAGATCATGGGCGGCGGCCTTCATAATCCCGACAACGGCATGTTTTGACGCCGTGTAAAGCACCTGCTGGGCCGCCGCGCGATAGCCATTGATCGAGGCCATCAGCACCGCCGCACCATGGCGCGAGGCCGCCAGCGATTCGGCAAAGGCGCCGAGGGTGATCGCCGCACCCCAGACATTGACATCCATCACGCGCTGCCATTCTGCATAATCGAGCCCGTCGATCGCGCGCCACGGCGGCACCAGCCCGGCATTTGCCACCAGAATCGCGGTCGGACCGATCTCGGCGGCGAGGGTTTTCAGCTTGTCTTGCGCATCGCGCTGCGCCAGATCCAGCGCATGACCCTGCCAGCCCTCGGGCAGATCGTCCAAAGTGCCGGGCAGATCAAGGACATGGATCCGCGCACCCGCTGCCGCCAGCCGCAGCCCCACGGCGCGGCCCAAGCCCCGGCTTCCCCCGGTGATGACGGCGGTGCGGCCTTCAAGATCCTGTGCGGCAGTCATTGCGTGGTTTCCTTCTTCTTGTTAGGAGTTCATCTATTCGCGCACAGTTGTGCGTAATATGAACAAACGCAAGCAAAAGGTCGTGCCATGTCGTCCATTGGCGATGCCGGACAGCATCATCTTGTGAGAAAGCGTCACCTCGTGGTTCTGGGGGCCGGCTCGATCGGCATCTCTTTCGCTGCGGTTTTCCGCGATGCGGGCTGGTCGGTGAGCTTGGCCGATCCCGATGCGGACCGCCTTGGCGATGCGGCGTCGGGGATCGCTCTTCAGATCGCGGCGATCACCAGCGCCGGTCTGCTGCGCGGCGGCGCGGGTGAAATTGCCTTTACCGCCGATCCCTCGGACGCGCTGGCCCGCGCCGATCTGGTCATCGAATGCGGGCCCGAGCGGCTCGAGATCAAGCAGCAGATCTTCGCGGATCTTCTGGCGAAAACCGGGCCGGAGTGCATCCTTGCGACCGCCTCTTCGGCGATTCCGGCCTCGCAGATTCTGCCTGATCCCGCCCAGCAAAGGCGCTGTCTTGTCGCCCATCCGGTCAATCCGCCTGCGGTCTTGCGCGTGATCGAGATTTGCCCCGCGCCCGGAACCGACCCCGCCGTCACCGCACGTGCGGGCGAATTTTTCGCGCAGGCGGGCTTTCACGCCGTGCTTTTGGGCCATGAGATCGAGGGCTTCGTGCTCAACCGCCTGCAAGGCGCGGTTCTGCGCGAGGCCTATCGGCTGGTCGATGAGGGCGTCGTCGATGTCGCGGGGCTTGAGGCGATCATGCGGCTGGGGCTTGCGCCGCGTTGGGCGCTCTCGGGGCCGTTCGAGACCGCCGAGCTGAACACCCCCGGCGGCATCCGCGCCCATGCCGCGCGCATGGGTCCGGCCTATGCCCGCATGGGGGCCGAGCGCGGCGAAGCCGTTGATTGGCACGAGGCGCTGATCTCGCGCGTTGAGACCGAGCGCCGCGCCATGGTCGCCGCCGATGATCTCGCCGCGAAACGGGATTGGCGCGCGGCCTCGGTCGCGAAACTGGTGGCGGCACGCGATGCTTTGATGGGGCCGAATGATGAGCGATAAGAGTTTTTCCTTCGATGGCCGCCGGATCGAAATCCGTTCGGGCCAGTCGATTGCCGCCGCGCTGACCGAGGCGGGCATTCGCAGTTTCCGCGAGACCGCCAAGGGCGAAAACCGCAGCATTTTCTGTGGGATGGGCGTCTGTCAGGACTGTCTGGTCACAGTCGACGGCCAGCCCAATCAGCGCGCCTGCATGACGCCCGCCAAGCCCGGGGCCGCGGTGCAGACGCAGATCGCGCTGCCCGAACTTGGCGAGACCCGCGCGACGCCCCCTGTGGCCGAGGCGCGTCATCTCGCGCCGGATGTGCTGATTATCGGCGGCGGCGCGGCTGGACTTTCGGCGGCGATCACCGCGCGCGTCAGCGGGGCCTCGGTCGTGCTTTTGGACGAGCGCAAGGTCGCGGGCGGGCAGTTTTTCAAGCAATCGGCCGAAGGTCCGGCACTTGATCCGCAGCAGGCGGCGGGGGCCGATCTGATCGCCCGCGCCCGAGCGAGCGGCGCCGAAATCATCTCGGAAGCCGAGGTCTGGGGCGGCTTCGAGGGGCTCTTCTTCATCGCCGCGCAAAACGGCACGCCGCTGCTTCTGCGCCCGAAAACCGCGATCATCGCCACCGGCGCTTATGAGCGCCCGATCGTCGTGCCGGGCTGGACTTTGCCCGGCGTGATGACCTCGGGCGCGGCGCAGACGCTTTGGCGCAGCTATCGCACGCTGCCCGGCAAACGCATCGCGATCTGCGGCTCGGGGCCGCTGAATTTGCAGGTTGCGCAAGAGCTTGCGCAGGGCGGGGCAGAGATCGTGCTGATCGCCGAGGCGGGGATTGCGCCCTGGTCGAGCCCCGCGCAAGCGCTGGCTTTGGCCGCGGCAGATCCCGGCTTGACGCTCAAGGGGCTGCGGATGCTCGCCGGGCTGAAACGGCGCGGCGTGCCGATCCATTACGGCGCGCGCCTGACCCGGATCGACCCGCTGGCCGAGGGGCTTGAGGTCACTGTCACCACAGCCAATGGCCGCGAAACCGCGCAGGTCGATGCGGTTTTGATGAATGCGGGATTTGATCCTCAGAACGAGCTCTTGCGGCTTTTGGGCGCCGAGATGCGCTATGACGCGGCGCGCGGGCATCTGTGCTGCCAGCGCGACGCGCAGGGCCAGACCTCGGTCGCGGGGCTTTACGCCATCGGCGATTGCGCGGGTCTTGGCGGCGCGCCAGCCGCCATGGTCGAGGGCCGGATTGCGGGCCGGGCTGCGGCGCAAGCGGCGGGACATAGCGCGAGCGACAGCGCCGCCGATCAGCGCGCTTTGGCCCAGCACCGGCGCTTTCAGGCCAAACTTTGGGCCTTTCACGACATCGCGCCGCCGCCCGTCGCCACTCTGCCCGACGAGACCATCCTGTGCCGCTGCGAAGAGATCCGGCTCGGCCAGATCCGCGCGGAAATGGCCAGCACCGCCCACCCACATGCGGGCAATATGAAGCGCGCGACCCGCGTCGGCATGGGCCGCTGTCAGGGCCGTTATTGCGCGGCGACGATGGCGCGGATGGTCGCGGAGACCACCGGCCAGCCGGTCGGAGACCGCTCGTATTTCGCGCCGCGCGTGCCGGTGAAACCCGTGGCGATTGCCACCATTCTTGCCGCTGAAAAGGCTCTGAACGATGCGTCCTGATTTTCTGGTCATTGGTGCGGGGATTTCCGGGCTGATGTCGGCGATCCATCTGGTCGAAAGCGGGGCGCGCGTCGCTCTGGTCGATTCGGGCGAGAATGCGGGCACTTGGGCCAATGCGGGCAGCCTGCATGTGCAGATGCAAAGCCGGTTCATGCGGCTTTATCCCGATCAGGTGCCGCAGGTCGAAGCCTCGCTGCCGCTTTATGCCGCCGCCGCCGAGGAATGGATCGCGCTCGATGCGCGTCATGGCTCGTTCGAGCTGGTGCGCAAGGGTGGGCTGATGGTGGCCGAGGGCGCCGCACAATTGGCCTTTCTGGAAAAGAAGGCGCGGCGCGAGGAAGAGCTTGGCCTCTCGGTCGAGATCCTTGACCGCGCCCAGTTGGACCAGATCGCGCCCTTTCTGGGCGATCAGATCGTGGGGGCCGAGATCTGCCACAATGAGGGCAAGCTCAACCCGTTGATTGCCAATGCGAAACTGCGCGCCTATGCGGCGAGCCTTGGGCTGACGATCCTCACCGACCGCGTGCTCTCGCTTGAAGATCACGGCAGCCATATCTGCGCGATTGGCGCGGCGGGGCGCTATGAGGCCGCCGAGGTCATCGTCGCCGCCGCTTGGGGCGCGGGCGAGGTCGTCGCGGGTCTGGGCGTCAACATCCCCTCGAAACCCGAGCCGCTGCATATGAACATCACCGAGGCCGCCGCGCCCCGGATCGGCCATTTGATCCAGCACGCGGAACGCTCGATCACACTGAAACAACTCAGTCAGGGCCAGATCGTCATTGGTGGCGGCTGGGCGGCCGAGGATCGGGGCAGGGGGATGCCGCCGGGGGTGCTCGCGGGCTCGTTTCTGGGCAATGTCGGGCTGGCGGCGCAGCTGGTGCCCTCGCTTGGCGGGCTGCGCGTGATCCGCACTTGGGCGGGGATGAATACGACGATCGACGGCGCCTCGGTGATCGGGCGGTTGCCCCGCCATCCGCGCATCATCACGGCCTTGCCCGGAGATGCGGGCTATACGCTTGGGCCGCTGGTCGCGCGCATGGCAGTGGCGATTGCGACGGGGCAGACCCCGCCGCAGGACGCCGCGCCCTATAGCCCGGCGCGGTTCGCGATCTGATTACTGCTTGAGCGCCCGGCTGATATTGGCGACGGTTTCCTGCAATTTCGGCAGGATATATTCGACCATCATGTCGGGCGTCATCCGCACCGTCGGCGCGCCGACATTGATCGAGCCGACCAGATTGCCATGCGAATTGTAAAGCGGCACGGCCATCGACATCAGCCCGATTTCCAGCTCATCGACGACCAGAGACCAGCCCTTGTCGCGCACATCTTCGAGGATGCGGCGGAACGCCTCGCGGTCGGTGATGGTGAAATCGGTCATCCGCGTCAGCGGGATATTCTGGATCATGCCGGGCCACATCTCGGGCGGCTGGGCGGCCAGCAGGACGCGGCCGGTGGCGGTCGTATGGGCCGGAAACCGCGAGCCGACCGAGATGCCGACGCTGATCACGCGGTGATATTGCGTGCCCGAAACATAGACGACATCGAATCGGTCGAGCACCGCCGCCGAGACCGATTCGCGCAGCTCTTCCGACAGATGGTCGATGAAGGGCCGGGCAATGTCCCAGACGCCTTTCGAGGACAGCACCGAATAGCCAAGCTCAAGCACCTGCGGCGTCAGATCGAAAAGCTTGCCATCGGCGACCGCATAGCCCTCGTGAACCAGCGTCAGCAAAATCCGACGCACGCCCGCGCGGGTGTTGCCGGTCTCGACCGCCATCTCGGAAAGCGTCATCTTGCGCCGCGTGCGATTGAAGGCGCGCAGCACGTCGAGGCCGCGCGCCAAGGAATTGACGTAATCACGGGGGCTTAGTTCAGAGCCCTCGGTGTCATCCGCGCTATCGGGTGCGGCCGTCATCAATCCGGAACGGGCCGGGCCCGTGCGCTTTGCCGCCTGAGAGGTCTCGTCTTCAGCCCCATCGGTCTTTTTCGTCATCCTAACGCCATCCTTGGTCGAACTCTCGATCTGACTACCACAAGAGCTTCGCATGAAGCGAAGGCCCTGCCACAAATTTCTTCTTGCCAGACTGTAGTGAAAAGCAATATTGCGAACAAGAGTGCGCTATATGAACAAACGTGCGCAGGGAGGAATAAAAAATCATGAAAGAGATCGCATTTCCGAACAAGATATCCCGCAGGACCGTGCTTTCGGGATTCGCCGCAGCTTCCGCGGTCACCTTGCTGCCCCGCATGTCCTATGCGCAGGATGCCACCCTGCGGTGGTGGTCGACGCAGGCCGCACCCGAGCAGGTTGATGCCTACCGCTTCCAGATCGCCGCATTCGAGGCCGCTCATCCCGGCGTGAAGGTCGTTTTCGAGACCACCTCGGACGAGGGCTATGCCGCCCAGCTCGCCGCCGCGTTTTCGAGCGGAGAAGTCCCCGACATCATCACCCATCTGCCCTCCTTCGCGGCGCAAAGCTATTACGCGAACGGCCTGCTCGAGCCGATGGATGATGTGATCGCCGCGGTCGGGCCGGATAATTATTTCCCCGGCGCCAATGACGTCTTCCGCGCCGCCGATGGCAAATATTGCGCGACCGGCATCGGCAACACTGCCGCCAATATGCTGTGGATCCGCCGCGATCTGATGGCGAACGCGGGCATCGCCGAGATCCCGGAAACCTGGGACGAACTGCGCACGGCCTGCCAGAAAATGCAGACCGGCGGCGTCTTTGGTGCGCCTTTGCCGTTCGGGCGCAACTCGATGACTTCGCTGGTCTTTATCGGCTTCATCCATCAAGCAGGCGGGCAGATCTTTACCCCCGATCTGGAAATCGCGCTCGACAGCGCCGAGACCCGCAATGCGCTGGAGTTCTACCGCTCGATGCGCGAATTCTGCCCCTCGGGCTCGACCAACTACAGCTGGGGCGAAAGCCTGACCGCTTTCGTCTCGGGCGCGACCGCGACCGGGATCTATGGTGGCCGGGTTCTGGCCAATGTGAATGCGCAAAACCCCGATATCGCCGATCACATCACCTGCGCCGTCTATCCGCGCATGTCGAAAGAGATCGCGCCTTGGACCTTCAACGACTTCCCGGCGATTTTCGTGCCCGCAAAGTCGAAGAACAAGGATTTGGCCAAAAAATTCGCGGCCTTCCTTTATGAGCCCGAAGGCTACATCAAGCAGTTGCACGCCGCGCCGGGCCATGTTCTGCCGGTGCTGAAGACGATCAATGACAACCCGCTTTACAAGCAGGATCCGATCATCAGCAAATACAGCGCCGAGGTCGATCTGATGGCCAATGCGGCGGCGGCGGGCTTCAACCTTGGCTTTGAAAGCGCGGCGCATCGCTCGAACACCAAGGCGGGCGAGATCATTGCCTCGAATGCCATCGCCGATCTGGTTCAGCGCGTCATCCTGAACAACGACAATGTCGACACCGCCCTTGCCGATTGCGTGAAGGCGATCGACGGCATCATGAAAGCCTGATCAAGGCATGGCATTGGTGAACCGCCGCGCTGGCGGTTCGCCCTAGCATCAGGAAATCCGATGTCCCGACACACTTCCAATCCCCTCGAGCGCCGATATGCAGCATTGGGTCTGCTGCTGATCGCGCCGACCGTTCTGATCTTCTGTGCGGTCATCGTCTATCCGCTGCTGTCAGCGATCTACCTCTCCCTCTTTCAAGTCTTCACGCCGACGCTGCAAAGCAGTTGGGTGGGCTTGGGCAATTACCAGAAACTGCTGAGCGAAAGCGCCTTCTGGTGGAGCCTGGTCGCCACGCTGGTCTGGACCGTCGGCACGCTGACCCTTCAGATCATCTTCGGCGTCGGTATGGCGCTGGTTTTGCACCAGAATCTGTGGTTCCGCTCGCTTGCGCGCTCGCTGATCCTCTTTCCCTATTTCCTCTCGACCGTGGTTGCGGTTCTGGTGTGGAAATGGGTCTTCAACGACCTTTACGGCGTGCTCAATCACCTGCTGATCTCAAGCGGGCTGATCTCGATGCCGATCGACTTTCTTGGCGTGATGCCGAATGCGATGCTCTCGGTCATCATTGTCGGGGCGTGGAAATATTTCCCCTTCGTCGTCATCGCCGTGCTGGCGCGGCTGCAAACCATCCCGGATTCGCTTTACGAGGCCGCCCGCATCGACGGCGCCGGACCGATTGCGCGCTTCACCGATGTGACTTTGCCGCAATTGCGCGACGTGCTGGTCGTCATCATCATGCTGCGCGCGATCTGGGACTTCAAAGAATTCGACCTGCTCTATCTGCTGACCGGAGGCGGGCCCGTCACCTCGACCGAGACCCTGCCGCTCATGGTCTATAAACAGGCCTTCTCGCTGAACCAATTGGGCATGGCCGCGGCCTATGCCGTCTCGATGATGGCGATCCTCTTGATTTTCATGGTCTTCTACATCCGCCGCAGCCGCGAGAAGGACTCCCTATGATCCGCCGCATCGCGTTCAATATCGCCGCCTGGGTGGTCATCCTTGCCGTGGCATTCCCGCTCTTCTGGATGGTGGTCACCTCGTTCAAACCCCAGTCCGAGCTCTTCAAGCGCCCGCCGACCCTGCTGCCACAAAGCTGGACCTTCGAGCATTACGAGCGGCTGCTGACTCAGACGAAATTCCTGACCTATTTCCGCAATTCGGTCGTCTTGTCCGGGGCAACCACGCTGCTGGTGATTGTCGTCGCCACCCTTGGCGCCTATTCGCTGGTCCGCTTCAAATACCGGGGGCGCGAGAGCTTGGCCTTTCTGGTGCTCTTCACCTATTTGCTGCCCTCGGTCGTGCTGATCCTGCCGCTTTACCTGATGCTGGTGAATCTCGGGCTCTCGAATACGATTTTCAGCCTCGTCATCGCCTATACCACCTTCGCGCTGCCCTATGCGCTGTGGCTGATGCGCTCTTTCATGGCGGGCATTCCCGAGGATCTGGAATCGGCGGCGCTGGTCGATGGCGCCTCGCGGATGGGAGCCTTCAAGGATGTGATCCTGCCCCAGCTTTTGCCGGGCATCATCTCGACCGCGCTTTTTACCTTCATCCTCAGCTGGAACGAATATCTCTATGCGCAGGTGTTGGTGAACTCGGATGACACCCGCCCGCTGACCACCGGGGTGATGAATATGCTGGTCTCGGCCTTCAACATCGAATGGTCGCTTCTGATGGCCGCCTCGGTGATGATGAGCGTGCCTTTGATCATCGTCTTCGCATTCCTGCAAAGCTATCTGACCCGCGGCTTCGGCGCGGGCGCTGTAAAGGGCTGATACCTATGGCCAAAGTCGTCTTCGATAACGTCCGCAAGGAATTCGGTGCTTATACCGCGCTGAACGGGCTCAACCTCACCATCAATTCGGGCGAATTCGTGGCGCTGCTCGGGCCTTCGGGCTGCGGCAAGACCACGACGCTCAGGATGCTTGCCGGGCTGGAAGCGCCGAGCTCGGGCGATATCCGCATCGGCGAGAACCGGGTCAATGACATGGCCCCGGGCGAGCGTGACATTGCGATGGTGTTTCAGAGCTATGCGCTCTATCCCCATATGACCGTTGCAGAAAACATCGCCTATCCGCTGAAGAAACGCGGCGTGCCCAAGGCCGAGCATCCCGCCAAGGTCGCGCGCATCGCCGAGATGCTGCATCTCGAGCCGATGCTGAAACGCAAGCCGCGCCAGCTCTCGGGCGGGCAGCAGCAGCGCGTGGCGCTTGGCCGCGCGTTGGTGCGCGATCCCAAGGTCTTCCTGCTCGACGAGCCGCTCTCGAACCTCGACGCCAAGCTGCGCGGCCATATGCGTGCCGAGCTGATCGAGCTGCACCGCACGCTTGGCCGCACCATGGTCTATGTCACCCATGACCAGCTTGAAGCCATGACCATGGCCAATCGCATCGCAATCATGGAAGGCGGCAATCTTCAGCAATTCGCGCCGCCCGCCGAGGTCTATGCCAAGCCCGCCAATCGCTTTGTCGCAAGCTTCATCGGCACGCCCGGCATGACGCTGATTGACGGCGAGCTGGTCTCGGAGGCGGGCGGTCTTGCCTTCCGCGCGCCGGGCCTCTCGCTTGGTCTGCCCGCGCTTACCGACAAGGCGCGTCCCGGCGCCGCCGCTTACGGCATCCGCCCCGAGGATATTCATCTGGGCGAAGGCGATCTGCGCGGTCGCGTCATTCTGGTCGAACAGACCGGGCATGAAAACATCATCACTCTGATCGCGGGCGAGGGTCACCACCTCATCGTCCGCGTCCCCGGAACCGAAATCTACCGCGTGGGCGAAGAGCTTCCCCTGCGCATCGACACCCGCCGCGTCCATGTCTTCGAGACCGGACCCAACGGCGCCAGACTGAACCGGGACTGACCCCAAGGGGTAGCCCGGCCCTTCGCCCCGGCCTCTGGCTGCGGCGAAGGCCAAGACATCTCAAGGAGCAAGACATGAACCGTACCTCCATCGCTTGGACGGGGCCGATGCCGGCTGTCACCACGCCATTTCGCGCCGATCACAGCATTGATGAGGAAAGCCTGATCGCCAATATGGAGCGGCTTTTCGACGCCGGCGCGACCGGCATGGTCGTTGGCGGCTGCACGGGCGAATTCTGGACGCTGTCGCTCGCCGAGCGCGCGCATCTGGCCAAGCTCACCGCCACCGCCTGCCAGGGCAAAGGCCCGGCCATTCTCGGCACCGGCAGCATCCTCGAAGGCGAGGTCATCGAGCAGATCCATGCCGCGAAAGAGGCCGGTATCGACGGCGTTCTGGTGCTGCCGCCCTATTTCGCCCATCTGACCGAATCCGAGATCATCGCCCATTATGAGGCGGTGAATGACAAATCCGTCCTGCCGATCATCCTTTACAACATTCCGGGCAATGCCGGGAATGCGATCACCCCCGCGATTGCCGACCGGCTCGCCGATCTCGACAAGGTGGTGGCGATCAAGGAATCCTCGGGCAATTGGACGAATTTCCACGACACGCTCTTGCGCGTGAAAGAGCGCATCCGGGTCTATTGCGGGCCCTCCTCGGTCTTTGGGGTTGCCGCGACCTTGGCGGGGGCGGATGGTCTGATCGACTGTTTCCCCAACGTCTGGGACAAGGGCTGCCTTGATCTGTGGCACGCCACCAAAGCCGGGCGGATGGAGGAGGCTTGGGAGCTTCAGCGCATCGGCATCGCCATGACCCAGCTGTTCGTCGCGGGCGGGCGTACGCTTTATCCTTCGACGAAAGCCGTGATGAACCACCTCGGCCTGCCCGGCGGCGGCTTCCCCCGTCCGCCTTTGCGCCCGCTCACCGGCGCGCAAGAGGCCGAACTTCTCGCCGGTATGGACGCACTGCTCGCGCAATATGGAAAGGTCGCGTAATGGATCTTGGCATCAAAGGCCGCAAGGCCATCGTCATGGCGGCAAGCCGTGGCCTTGGTCTGGCCACCGCCCGCGCTTTGGCGCTGGAAGGGGTTGATCTCGTCATCAACGCCCGCACCGCAGCCCCGCTCGAAGCGGCGGCCGAGGCGCTGCGCGCCGAATTCGGCGTCAAGGTGACGCCGATTGCCGCGGATTTCACCAGCGCCGAGGGCCGCGCGGCGATCCTTGCCGCGGCGGGCGGCGAGGCCGATATTCTGGTCAACAACCCCGGCGTGCGCCAGACGCCCACGCCTTACGACCAGATCACCGCCGATGACTGGCGCCGCTGGCTGGAAGATCATTTCCTCTCGTCGATCGAGATGATCCAGGCGGTCGCGCCCGGCATGGCCACGCGCAAATTCGGCCGCATCGTCAATATGTCGGTGAGCTTCATCAAATTCCCGCAGGTGGGCTTTGCCCATAGCCATGCGGCGCGGCTGGCGCTCTCGGGCGCAGTGGCGGCGATGGTGCGCGAGCTCTTGCCCCATAACGTCACGATCAACACGGTCTGCCCGGGGCTTTTCGACACCGATGCGCTGCAGACCAATCTTCACGCCCATGCGGCGCGCGGCAACACCACCTATGAGGCGATTGTCGCCGACCGCATCAAAGGTTGCCCGGCGGGTCGTTTCGCCGATCCCTCGGAATGCGGCGATCTGATCGCGTTTCTGTGCTCGGCGCAAAGCGGCTTCATGTCGGGCCAGAACATCGTCAATGACGGTGGCGTTTATCAGGGGCTCTTCTGATGGCGGGCGTGGTGATGCTCTCGGGCGGCGGTCGCGGGCTTGGCGCGGGGATTGCCCGGCGCCTCCTTGACGACGGCTGGCGCCTCTCACTGGGGCTGCGTGATCTCGCGCAGGCCGAGCAATTCGCAACCGATCCCAGCCGCCTGATCGCGGTGCCGTTTGACGCGACCGATCCCGCGAGCGGCAAGGCCTGGGTCGAGGCAACTGCCGCGGCCTTTGGCCAGATCGACGCTCTGGTCAACAATGCCGGGATCCTGCGCATGGTCGATCTGGTCGATCAGGGCAGCGACGAAGATCTCGACGCGCTTTGGGCGATCAATGTCAAAGCGCCCTTCCATTTGATCCGCGCCGCGCTGCCGCATCTGCGCCAATCGGGCCGGGGTCGGGTCATCAACATCGCCTCGACCGATGGCAAGCGCTACAGAAACGGCACCTCGGTCGGCTATGCCATGTCGAAACATGCGGTCATGGCGCTGACCCAAGCGATCCGCGCCGAGGCTTGGGCCGATGGCGTGCGCGCCACCGCCGTCTGCCCCGGTGCGATTGACACCGAGATGGTGGCCGATCTGCCCGGCACCACGCCGAAAGCCGACCGCCTCACCCCCGAGACCGTCGGAGAGATCGTCAGCTTCCTGCTCAAACTGCCCAATCAGGCAAGCGTGCCCGAGCTGATCGCCAATACGAGGCAGGAGAGCCTGATATGACCGTGACGACCCGCATCAACGACGATCTCGCCGCTTGGGACGCCGAACATTTCCTGCACCCGACCACCCATATTGCCAATCACCAGAAGGGCATCATGGCCGGGCGCATCGTCACCGGAGGCGAGGGCAGCACCGTCATCGACCGCGACGGCAACCGCTTCCTCGATGCCTTTGCCGCGCTTTATTGCGTCAATGTCGGCTATGGCCGCACGGAAATCGCCGATGCCATCGCCAAACAGGCGCGGGATCTCGCGTTTTTCCACACCTTCGGCGGCAATTCGAACGAGCCCGCGATCCGTCTGGCCAAAATGGTCATGGAGCGCGCGCCCGCCCATATGTCGAAGGTCTTCTTCGGTCTTGCCGGCTCGGATGCCAATGAAACCAATGTGAAATTGGCCTGGCATTACCATATCCTGCGCGGCGAGCCGCAACGGCGCAAGGTGATCTCGCGCTGGCGCGGTTATCACGGCTCGGGGATCGTCTCGGGCTCGATGACCGGGCTCGCGGGCTATCACACCCGCATGGGCCTGCCGCTGCCGGGGTTCCTGCACACCGATGCGCCCCATTACCTGCGCCGACCCGATGCATCGATGTCCGAGGCGCAGTTCCTCGACTGGCTGATCGAGCGGCTTGAGGCGATGATCCAAGCCGAGGGCCCCGAGACCATCGCCGCTTTCGTCGGCGAGCCGGTCATGGGCACGGGCGGCATCCTGCCCCCGCCCGAGGGCTATTGGGCGCGCGTGCAAGAGGTTCTGGACCGCCACGGCATCTTGCTGATCGCCGATGAGGTCGTCACCGGCTTTGGCCGCACCGGCGCGATGTTTGGTTCCGACAAATTCGGGCTGCGTCCCGATTTCATCACCATTGCCAAGGGCTTGACCTCGGCTTACGCGCCGCTCTCGGGCTCGATCATCTCGCAGCGGGTGATGGATGTGTTGGTCGCGGGATCAGAGGAGCATGGCGTTCTCGCCCATGGTTTCACCTATTCCGCCCATCCGGTTTCGGCGGCGGCAGGGGTGGCGACGCTCGATCTAGTGGACCGTCTTGGCCTCGTCCAGAATGCGGCCGAAGTCGGGCCTTACCTGATCGAGCGCCTGCGCGCCGAACTGGGCCAACACGCCAATGTCGCCGAGATCCGCGGCGTCGGGCTGATGGCCGCGATCGAGTTCATGGAGGATCCCGCCGCGATGCGCTGGTTCGAGCCGATGACGGTCGGGCCGAAGATCTCGGCGGCGATGCTTGCGCGCGGGGTCATGGCGCGCGCCATGCCCGAGGGCAATATCATCGGCTTTGCGCCGCCCTTGTGCTTCACCCGCGCCGAGGTCGATCAGACCGTCGCGGTCCTGAAAGCCGCCGTGACCGAGGTTCTGGGCGGCTAAAGCCCGCCCCAAAGTCCCGCCGATCCTTGCGGTCGGCCCAGACGGCGCGAGCCCCTCGCGCCGCCCGTTTCCGCATGCCGGATTTCGCAACAACGTCGAGGACGAGGACTTCCCATGACCGATTTTTCCGCACTGGTCCGCGAGGCGAACCTGATCAACGGGGCCTGGGTTCAGGCCGATGACGGGCGCACCGTCGAGGTGACGAACCCCGCGACCGGCGAGGTGATTGCGCGCGTGCCGAATTGCGGCGCCGCTGAAACCCAGCGCGCCATTGAGGCCGCCCATGCCGCCTTCCCGATCCTCTCGGGCATGGCTCTGGGCGAGCGCGTCGCGCTGCTGCGCCGTCTTCATCAGGCGATCATGGACAATCTCGAGCCGATGGCCGCGATGCTGACCGCCGAACAGGGCAAACCCTTGGCCGAGGCGCGCGCCGAAGTCACCTCCTCGGCGGGCTATGTCCTGTGGTTTGCCGAAGAGGTCCGCCGCGCCGATGGGGCGATCATTCCCGCGCCGACGGCAGGCCGTCGCCTTTTGACCACGCGCCACCCGGTCGGCGTCGTCGCCGCGATCACGCCTTGGAACTTCCCGTCCTCGATGCTCGCGCGCAAGCTCGCGCCCGCGCTTGCGACCGGCTGCACCACCATCGTGAAACCCGCAACCGCGACCCCGCTTTCGGGGCTCGTCTGGGGTCATTTGGCCGAGCAAGCGGGCTATCCCGCGGGCGCGGTCAATATCCTGACCGGCAGCGCGCGCGCCATCGGCGGCGAGATCACCGCCAATCCCAAAGTGCGCAAACTGACGTTCACCGGCTCGACCGAGATCGGCAAAGAGCTGATCCGGCAATGCGCGGGCACGGTCAAACGCGTCTCGATGGAGCTTGGCGGCAATGCGCCCTTCATCGTCTTCGATGACGCCGATCTCGAGGCGGCAGTGAGCGGCGCGATGATTGCGAAATTCCGCAATGCGGGGCAAACCTGCGTCTGCACCAACCGGCTTTATGTGCAATCGGGGATCTATGACCGCTTCGTCAAAGCCTTCTCCGACCGCGTCGCCGCGCTGAAAGTCGCGCCCGGGATCGAGCCCGGCGCCGAACAAGGCCCGATGATCGACGAGGCCGCGATTGCCAAGATGGAGGAGCTTCTGGGCGATGCGCTCTCTCATGGCGGCGCGCTGACGACCGGGGGCAAGCGCCATGCGCGCGGCGGGCTTTTCTTTGAGCCGACCGTGGTTGCCGCAGCCAATGAGCAGATGCGGATTGCGCGCGAAGAGATCTTCGGCCCGATTGCCGCGATCTATCCGTTCGAGACCGAGGCCGAGGCGATTGCTGCGGCCAATGACACCGAATTCGGTCTGGCCGCCTATGCCTATACCCGCGATCTCGCGCGGATCTTCCGGCTGCAAGACGGGCTCGAATATGGGCTGATCGGGATCAATGAGGTGCTGATCGTCGCCCCCGAGATCCCCTTCGGCGGCATCAAGGAATCCGGCATGGGCAAAGAGGGTGGCCATCAGGGCATCGATGACTTCCTCGAAACCAAATACACCTGCATCGGCGGGCTTTAAGGCCAAGCCTTTGGGATCAGGCCGAAATCCCTGATCCCAGCGAGGTTGCGTGCCGCGCAAAAAAAGAGGGGCTTTCGCCCCTCTTTCGCGTTTTACTTGCGCAGGAAGGCGCGCAGACGGTCGAGGCCCTGCTCGATCTTTGCCTCGCTCGTGGCATGGCACCAGCGCAGCCAGCCTTCGCCCTCGGGACCAAAGGCGCGGCCCGGCGCAAGGCCAAGACCGGTCTCGCGCACGAGGCGTTGGGCGAGTTCGAGCGAATTGTCGAAGCCCTCGACCTTGAGGAAGGCATACATCGCGCCCCCGGCATCCGGGACGCTGACGCGGTTGAGATCGCTCAACCCCTCGATCAGCAATTGCCGGGTCCGCGCCAGATGGGCGCGCATCCGGGCAACTTCGGCCTCGCCTTCGCGGATCGCTGCGGCAGCGGCGCGTTGGGTCGGCTCGAAGATGCAGCAGAAGTTATATTCAACGAGCTTCGTCGCATCCTGCGCCAAGCTCTCCGGGATCACCATCCAGCCAATCCGCCAGCCGGTCATCGACCAGGCTTTCGAGAAGCTGTTGACCGAGATAATCCGGTCGCCCGGCTGGTAATGATCCATGAAGGAGGGCGCGGCGCGAAGCGCGGGATCATAGACCAGACGCTGATAGACTTCGTCGGCCAAGATCCAGATGCCATGTTTGCGGCAATGGGCAAGGATCGCCTGAATGCTCGCATCATCGATCGTCCAGCCGGTCGGGTTGTTCGGCGAGTTGATGACGACCATGCGCGTGTCGGGCGTCAGTGCCGCGATCAGCTTGTCGACATCGAGCGTCCAGCGCCCGTTTTCGACATCGAGCGAGACGCGATCAACCTGCGCGCCAAGGATCAGCGGCGCTTCAGCGATATTGGGCCACAAAGGCGTCACCGCCACGACGCGATCACCGGGCGAGAGGATCAGCTGGTTGGCGATCTGCAACCCGCTCATCCCCGAGCCGGTCGCGACGATGCGCTCGGCCGAAATCTCGCGGCCATGCAGATCGCTCAGATAGGCGGCGATGGTCTCGCGCAGGTAGGGGCGGCCAAGGTTTTGCGAATAGAAGGTCTCGCCCTGCGCCAAAGCATCGGCCGCGACTTGGCGGATAAATTCGGGCGTCGGCGTATCGGATTCGCCAAACCAGAAGGGCAGGACATCGGCCTTGCCCATCCCTGCATTCGCCACATCGCGAATGAGCGAGGAGGAGAGCGCGCGCACGGCGGGGCGCGCTTGGGCCAAGGCGCTCTCGGGCGCGAAAGCTGCGGTATCATTCATCTTGCGTGACTTTCATCTAAGGCGCGCGGCATCAGCCGGCATTGCCGTGCATGATCGAGCTGAGGAAGGCTTTCGCCCGGTCGGTTTGCGGCGTGTCGAAAAGCGCATCGGGGGCGTTTTGCTCGATGATCTGGCCCGCCTCCATGAAGACGACGCGGTCGGCGACGCGGCGGGCAAAGCCCATCTCATGGGTGACGACGAGCATGGTGACGCCGGTCGCGGCCAGGCTCTGCATCACGTCCAAAACCTCGCCGACCATCTCGGGGTCAAGCGCCGAGGTCGGCTCGTCGAACAGGAGAACCAGCGGCTCCATCGCGAGCGCGCGCGCAATCGCCACACGCTGCTGCTGGCCGCCCGACAGCTGGTCGGGATATTTGTCGACATGGGCAGCAAGGCCCACGCGTTCGAGCAATTGGCGGGCGCGGGTCTCGGCCTCGGCCTTGGCGGTGCCGCGCACGCGCATCGGCGCGATGGCGACGTTTTTCAGCACGCTCATATGCGGGAAGAGGTTGAACTGCTGGAAGACCATGCCGACCTCTGCCCGCACCAGCGCGAGGTTCTTGCCGTCCTCGACCTTGACGCCGTCAACGATGATCTCGCCCGCCGAGATGGTTTCCAGCCGGTTGATGCAGCGGATCAGCGTCGATTTGCCCGAGCCCGATGGCCCGATGATCGCGATGACCTCGCCGCGGCGGACATCAAGGTTCACGTCGCGCAAGGCGTGGAAATTGCCGTAATGCTTTTCGACGCCGCGCATGGTGATGATCGGGTCCTTGCCCGATCCAGCTGCCTGCGATTTGGGGGAATTCTGGCTCATGTCCGGTCTCTCATCTGGGTCGCAGGCATCAGCGCTTGCGCTTCTGGCGGTTCTCAAGGACGCTGACCAGCCGCACCATCGGCAGCAAAAGCGCCAGATAAAGCAGCGCCGCACCGACCAGAGGCGAGGGGTTTGCGTAGAAAGCCTGCGTCTGCGTCGCCTGTTTCAAAAGGTCGGGCATCGCCACGACAGAGGCGAGCGCGGTGTCCTTGATCAGCCCGATCGAGACCCCGGTGGTCGGCGGCACGACAAGGCGCATGGCTTGCGGCAGGACCACATCGGACATCATGCGCGGCCAGCTGAAGCCAAGGGTCTGGGCGGCCTCGAACTGGCCTTTCGGCACGGCCTCGATGCCCGCACGGAAGGTCTCGGCCATATAAGCCGAGGCGACCAGCGACAGAGCGGCGGTCGCGGCCCAAAAGGAGGTGAGTTTGATGCCGACGAAGGGCAAAGCGTAATAGACAAGGATCAGCAGCACGAGCAGCGGCAGCGCGCGGAACACGTCGATATAGGCAATCGCCAGCCAGCGCAGCGGGTGCGGCGCATAAAGCCGCACCAGCACCAGCAAAAGCCCCAGCGTCAGCGAGATGACAAGGCTGGTCGCGCCCAGCAGGATCGTGAGCCAAAAGCCCTGCAAAAGCAGCGGCGCGGCTTGCCTCAGCACGTCGATGTTGAAGAATGTCGAAATCAGGTCCATGCGGCCCCTCGGATCTGCGTCCGGCTTGACGCAGGGTCAAGCCGGACTTTTTCGGATAGAACGGACGGGCTCAGAGACCCGGCATCGGCAGCACTTTCACGGTGCTGGAATCTTCTGCCGGGGCCATGCCGAACCATTTTTCATGGAGTTTCGCCATTTCGCCGCTTTCCTTCAGCTCGGTGATCGCCTTGTTGACACCCTCGAGGATCGGGCTGTTTTTCGGCAGCATCAGGCCGAATTGCTCATTCGTCGGAATGGTCGCGACGATTTTGAACTGCGGCTTGTCCTTGATGTAATAGGCATCAATCGGGCAGTCATGGACGAAGCCGTCGATGCGGCCGGTCGCAATGTCCATCATCGGGTCCTGATTGCCGTCATAGCGGCTGATCGAGGCGAATTTCAGCTTGCCTTCGCTTTCCGAGGCCCAGATTTCGCCGGTCGTGCCAGTGATGACGGCGAGGGTCTTGCCCTCCATGCCTTCTACGCCCTCGATGCCGCTTTTCGCGCCAACGGTCAGGCATTGGTCGGCGTCAAACATCGGCTGGGTGAAGGCGACTTGCTCCATCCGGGTCGGCGTGATGGTGATCGAGCCGATCGCCACATCCGAGCGCGTCGATTGCACGGCGGCAAAGAGGCTCTGGAAGGGCATTTCCTGGAATTCGACCGGCTTGCCGAGCTTTTCGCCGACGAGGCGCATGATATCGACTTCAAAGCCCATCAGCGTGCCCGAACCGTCCTGGAATTCGAAGGGGACGTTGGCGATATTGGTGGCGACGTTGATGGTGTCGGCGGCCTGTGCGGCCAGGCTCGAACCCGCGATCAGCAGAGCTGCGGTCACGAGGGATTTCGCGTTCATTTCTTCCTCCCGGTTGAATCAAGATCAGCTCCTTTAGCAGATAAGATTCCCGGCAAATATCCTCCCCGGGGGGGACAAGTGCGCCGCGTGGGTCGGGGTTATCTGCCTTGGAATCCTTGGATTTTCCGGGAAAACACGCGATTTTCGCGAAAAAATCTTTCTTGCGGCGAGGGTTTCGGTTGCACGCGCGGCGCGTGTATCATCGGACTTGCGCACACATTCATCAGATGATTAGAAAGAATCATCGACATGAAATCCAGCACAGGATTCGGGACCGAGATGAGCAAGGAAAAGCGCGCCGACGAGCTGGTGGACTGGCTTGGGCTGGCGATTGCCAAGGGCGATTATCCGGTCGGGCAGGTGCTGCCGACAGAGCCCGAGCTGATGGCTCTGGCCGAGGTCGGCCGCTCGACGGTGCGCGAGGCGATCCGGGTTCTGGGCAGCCTTGGCGTCGTCGAAACCGCGCCCCGGCGCGGCACGGTGGTCACCGATCGCGGGCGCTGGAACCTGCTCAACCGCGACGTTTTGCGCTGGGTCATGGCCAGCCGCGGCCATGCCGCCGATCTGATGTCGGCGATCAACGAGGCGCGTCTGGTCTTTGAACCCTCTGCCGCCGCGCTGGTGGCCGATCGCGCCGACCGGATGCAGCTCATCGCGATCGAGACCGCTTTCGCCCGCATGGAAGTCGCGGCCCAAAACGGCGATGCCGAGGCCGCGATTGCCGCCGACCGCGCCTTTCACCTCGCGATCCTCAGCGCCACCGGCAATCCGATCCTCGAAGCCTTTGACGCGGCGATTGACGGCGTCTTGGGCATCCTCTTTTCGGTCGCGGCCAATCATATGGAGAATTTCCGCGCCAATCTGGCGAACCATCAGGCCATTCTCGACGCGATCCGCGCGCGCGACGCGGATGCCGCTCGCGCCGCCATGACCGCGACCATCACCTTCACCACAACTCGGATGAAAGAGGCGGGGATCGTCGCCTAATAGACTGATCCAGAACACTCTTTCTCCATCCCCAACACTGCCAAGGAGATCCGCATGTATGCGAATATGCAGGGTTCGACCCATCCGCTTGCCCCGAGCGAAATCGCGCTGAAGGCTATTCCCGACGACGAGCGCGTCTGGGTGCCGCAGGCCCGGAACGTGTTTTTCCGCCCGATGTTTCTCAACACGCTGACCGGGCAATGGTGCAATCTGCTGAAGGTGACGCGCTCGGGGATCCTCTCGCGCCACCTCCATCCCGCGCCGGTCTTCGGCATGGTTCTGAAGGGCAAATGGCATTATTTCGAACATGATTGGGTCGCCGAAGAGGGCTCTTTCGTCTACGAGCCGCCGGGCGAGATCCACACGCTGAACGTCCCCGAGGATTGCAGCGAGATGATCACCTTCTTCAACATTTCGGGCTGCATGGTCTATCTCGACGAAGAGAACAAACAGATCGGCTATGAGGACGTGTTCACCAAGATCGACATGTGCCGCGCGCATTACGAAAAAGTGGGTTTGGGAGCGGATTATGTCGATCAATTCATCCGCTGAGATGACGCTTTCGGCCGATTGGGCGCAAGACTGGCTGGCGGCGCGCCGGGTTCTGGTCACCGGCGGCACCGGCGGGATTGGCGGCGCGATTGCCGAAGCCTTCCGCGATGCGGGCGCCGAGGTCATCGCGACCGGCGCCACCCCGCGCGAGATTGCCGAGGCTGACGCGCGGCCAAGCGCGCATGGCATCACCCATAGCCTCCTTGATGTGCGCGACACCGAGGCCGTGCGCGGCTTTGTCGCAGGGCTCGGCTCGCTCGACGTGGTCGTCAATTGCGCGGGCATCATCCGACGCGGCGAAGAGCTTGCCGCCGAGGTCTTCGCGCAGGTCGTCGACATCAACCTCACCGGCTCGATGCGGGTTTGCGAGGCGGCGGCGCCTTTGCTTGAGGCCTCGAAAGGCGCGATCATCAACATCGCCTCGATGCTCAGCTTCTTTGGCGGCGGGCTGGTGCCGGGCTATTCGGCCTCGAAAGGTGGGATCTCGCAATTGACGAAATCCCTTGCCATCGCTTATGCGCCCAAGGGCATCCGGGTGAATGCGATTGCGCCGGGCTGGATTGCGACGCCTTTGACGCAGGCGCTGCAAGACGATCCGAACCGGGCCGGGCCGATCCTTGCGCGCACGCCCATGGCGCGTTGGGGCAGGACCGACGATCTGCGGGGGCTTGCGCTTTTCCTTGCCAGCCCTCACGCCGCTTTCATCACGGGGACGGTGATTCCCGTTGACGGCGGCTATTCAATCAGCTGAGACCCCGAAGGCCTGACCCAGAAGATCTGATATCGAAGACAAGGTAGAAGCAATGTCCTCGTCCAACCTCAAATCCGTGTCGCGGTTGACGGCACCCCTGCCGGTCAGGCCTCTGGCAGCGCGCCGCTCTGACGATGCTTTGGCGCGCCTTATTCTCGCCTCGGATCAGCCCGATTTCGACCGGCATCTGACCCAGACGCTGCAAGAGCTGATCTCGTTCGATCTGGCGATGATCTCGCTTTATCAGGACAAGGAGCTGGTTGAGGTCAGCTCTGCCGCGCTACCCGAGCGCATCGAAAGCGAGGTGCTGCATTCCTATGCGGGCCATACCTATCAGCACAGCCCGTTTTTCCAGATGCACCGCCGCAAGATGTCGAGCGGGTTTTACCTGATGGAGAAAATGGCGCGCAATCCGGCGCTCAGCCGGCCCTCGACGGCGGCCGAAATGCTGGAAATCGACCAGCAGGAAGAGGTGGGCTATCTGACCGCAGGCTGGCCCAAGCGTTTGAAGGAAATGGATATTGCGATCCGGGTGTCGGAACGCCACACGGTTCAGGTCGCGCTTTACCGCACCGGAAATCGCGGCTTCAGCGCCTCGGATCTCTCGGCGGTCGAGCCGATCCAATCCTCGCTGATGGCGATCTGCCAGCGCCATTGGCACAGCCGCACCCGGCATTTGCAGGCGAGCCAAGACCCGATCCTCGCGGCCCTGCACCGTCTCGGCGGCGGCAGCCTGTCCGCGCGCGAGCTGGAGGTGATGCGGCAATTGATCTCGGGCGTCGCCGAAAAGGAAATCGCCGCCGCGCTGGAGGTCAGCGCCGAGACCGTCAAGACCCACCGCAAGCGCGCCTATCAAAAGCTCGATGTCGCCTCGCGGGTCGAGCTTTTGGTCAAGCTGCTGGATCAAAAGGCCGGGGCAGAGACGGTCTCGCTGCGCCGTTTGACCTAAGGCTCCATTGAACCCACATCCCAGCCGGCCCTTGCCAAAGCGCCCGGCTTTTTCATACCTCGCGGCCTATGTCTCACTATATGGTCACAAAAGTTCATAATTGACACATTCCGGCCAAATATGATCCAAGTGACGCAAAGGGACGCCGCGTCCCGCGAGATGAGCATGTCCGATCTGCCCGCCACCACGACCGAAAGCCCGGCGAAGACCACCGGCGCCCAGACGCTGTTGCGCGGGCTGGCTTTGCTTGAATTGGTGGCCGAGGGCGAAAGCAGCGTGAAGGCTTTGGCCGCGCGCCTTGGCGTGCCGCGCAGCACGGCGGCGCGGATGCTCGCGGCGCTGGTCGCCGATGGCTATCTCTATAACGTGCCCTATCGCGGCTATTTTCTCGGCCCGAAACTCGTGCATCTGGGCGATCGTGCCCGGGCGCAGCGCCCGCTGGTCAGCCTTGCCCGACCCATCCTTGACGAGCTCGCCGCGACCAGCCGCGACACCGTTCATCTTGGCGTCCTTGACGGGGCAGAGGTGCTTTATCTCGATAAACTCCCCGGTCTGCGCGGGCTCGAAATGCGCTCGCATATCGGCAAACGGATGCCGGTCGCGACGACGGGGCTCGGCAAGGCGATCATGCTGGCCCTGCCCGAAAGCCGCTGGCCCGCGCTTTATGCCGCCGCCGTTGAGGCCGCAGCCGAGCGCCCCGAAAGCCCGCCCGTCCGCGCTTTCGCCGATCTTGCCGCGGATCTGCGCGCGTGCGTCGCGCGCGGTTGGGCGAGCGATCTCGAGGAAAACGAATATGGCATCCGCTGCGTCAGCGCGCCCTTGCGCGATGCGGGCGGCGCGGTCGCGGGCGCGATCAGCGTCTCGAGCGCGCTGAATTTCATGCCCGAAGACCGGATGCGCGCGCTTGGCCCGGTGGTGCGGCAGGCGGCGGATGCCATTTCCAATGCCCTTGGTTGGGCCAGCACCCCTGATTGCGAAGGACCGAAATGACCCGATTGATCGCCCTCGACTGGGGCACGACCAGCCTGCGCGCCTTCCTGATCGAAGAGGGCCGCGTGATCGAGACCCGCAAAAGCCCGCATGGCATCCAGAAGCTGCCCGAACCGGGCGGCGAAGCGGGCTTCAACGCCGCTTTCACCGAGATTTGCGGCCCTTGGCTAGAGGCCGAGCCCAGCCTGCCCGTGGTTGCGGGCGGCATGGTCGGCTCGGCGCAGGGCTGGCGCGAGGCACCTTATGTGCCGCTTCCCGCTGCGATTTCCGACATCGCGCGGCTCTCGGTCTCGGTCGAAACCGATCTCGGCGCGCGGCTTCATATCGCGCCGGGGCTGGTCCAAGACGCGCCGGGGCTTTTGCCCGATGTGATGCGCGGCGAGGAGATCCAGATCCTCGGCGCGGTCAGCGATCACCCCGAGCGCGCCGAGGCGAGCCGCATCATCTTGCCCGGCACCCATTCGAAATGGGTGCGCCTGCGCGCGGGCCGCATCACCGATTTCGCGACCTATATGACCGGCGAGGTCTTTGATCTGCTGTCCAATCAATCGCTGCTCTCGCGGCTGATGATCGGGACGGGGGACGAGGCCGAACGCGACATGGCCTTCCTGCAAGGCGTTGATCTTGCGTCCGAAAGCGGGCCGGGCGATCTGACGCGCCAGATCTTTTCGGCGCGCAGCCTTGGGCTGACGGGCCGCATGGCGGGGAATGTCTTGCGCGACTACCTCTCGGGGTTGATCATTGGCCACGAGATCACCTCGGCCCGGCGCGAGCTGGACGGCGGCGAGGCGCTGCTGATGATCGGCGAGGGCGCACTTTGTGCGCGCTACCTTGCCGCGATGGCCCATCTGGGCCTGCCGCCGGTCGTGCGGCTGGAAAATACCGCGCCTGCGGGGCTGTGGCTTTTCGCCCGCTCGCTTGGCCTTCTTGATGCTCAGAAGTGAAAGGACGCTTCCGATGACCCCAGATCTCAAGACCTCATTCGCCGCCTGTCCGCTGGTCGCGATCCTGCGCGGGCTGGTGCCCGAAGAGGCGCTCGAAATCGGCGGCGCGCTGGTCGCAGCGGGCTTTCGCCAGATCGAAGTGCCGCTGAACTCGCCGCGTCCGCTGGAATCGATCAAGGTGCTGGCCGATGCTTACGGCAAGACCGCGCTGATCGGCGCGGGCACGGTGCTGACCCCGCAAGCGGTCAATGAGGTCGCAAGCGTCGGCGGCCGCCTGATCGTGACGCCGAACACCGATGTTTCCGTCATCAAAGAGGCCAAGGCGCGCGGGCTTTATTGCACGCCGGGTTGCATGACCCCGACCGAGGCCTTCGCCGCAATCGGTGCGGGCGCCGATGCGATCAAGCTTTTCCCGGCCGAGGTCATTCCGCCGATCATGGTCAAGGCGATGCGCGCGGTTCTGCCCAAAGATCTGCCGGTTCTGGCCGTCGGCGGCATCACCCCCGAGGGCATGGCGCCCTATCTCGAGGCGGGCGCCAACGGCTTTGGCCTCGGCGGCGCGCTCTTCAAGCCGGGCCTGTCGGCCGATGAAGTCGGCGCGCGCGCCCGTGGCTTCATCGACGCTTTGGCCAAGCTGAAATGAGCCGTTTCGTCTCTGTCGGCGAGGCCATGCTGGAGCTCTCGCCCCTGACCGAAGCCGATAGCTGGCGCGGCGGCTTTGCCGGCGACACGCTCAACACCGCCTGGTATGCGCGCCGCGCGCTGCCGGGCGACTGGCGGGTCGATTACCACACCGGGGTCGGCGTTGACGCGGTCTCGGATCGGATGCTTGACTTCATCGCAAGCGCCGGGATCGGGACGGAAACCGTCTTGCGCGATCCCGCCCGCACCATCGGGCTTTACATGATCTCGCTGAAAGACGGCGAGCGCAGCTTTACCTATTGGCGCAGCGCCTCGGCAGCCCGGCGTTTGGCCGATGAGAGCGCGGTCCTCAAGCGCGCCTTTGCGGGCGCCGCGATGATCTATCTCTCGGGGATCACTTTGGCGATTTTGGCCCCCGAGGCGCGGGCGCGGCTGTTTGCCCATCTCGCCGAGGCGCGGGCCGGGGGCGCGCGGCTGGCTTTTGATCCGAACATCCGCCCGAGCCTGTGGGAAAGCGCCGAGACCCTGCGCATGACCATCACCGAAACCGCAGCGCATGCCGATATCATCCTGCCGAGCCATGACGACGAGGCCGCGCATTTCGGCGATGCCTCGCCCGAGGACACGGTCGCGCGCTATCTCGCGGCGGGCGTGCCCGAGGTTGTGGTGAAAAACGCGGGCGGCCCGGTGCTGCTGGCGACGGATGGCCAGTTCTCGCGGATCGACACGGATTGCGTCACGCTTCCCGTCGATACGACCGGGGCGGGCGACAGCTTCAACGGCGCCTATCTCGCCGCGCGTCTCCTTGGCCGCACCCCGGTCGAGGCGGTTGCGGCGGGGCAGGCGCAGGCGGCGGCGGTGATCATGCATCGCGGCGCGCTGATGCCGATGGGCTGAGAGCAAGGTGGCGGGCTTGAAGATTTGGCGCTTGATGATCATCTATCAGGCATCAAGACAGGAGCCCGCCCCATGCGCGTCAGCAAAGCCAAAGCCGAGGAAAGCCGCCAAAGCGTCGTCGACGCGGCGTCCCATCTGATCCGCGCGCGCGGGCTCGACGGCGTCGCCGTCAGCGAGTTGATGCAGGCCGCCGGGCTGACTCATGGCGGCTTTTACAAGAAATTCGGCTCGCGCGATGATCTGGTGCAGCAAGCGACGGCGCAGGCTCTGGCGCGCGGGCGGCAGCGCTATACCAATCTTGTCGCCACCACCAAGGACGATCCGCTCGCCGCGGTGGTGCACAATTACCTGACGCCCGAGCATCGCGACAAGACGGGCGAAGGCTGCACGCTTGCCGCTCTTGCGCCCGAAGTTTCTCGCAGCGATGACAATGCATTGCACGAGATTTTTAGCGAAGAGCTCACCGCATTTCTCGACCTGCTCGAAGGCGTTTTGTCGCCCCAGCCCGATGAGGCGGCGCGCGACCGCGCGGCCAGCACGCTCTCGACCTTGGTCGGCGCGCTGATCCTGTCGCGCCTGAGCGAGGATCCCGCGCTCTCTGAACGCTTCCTGCGCGCCTCGGCTGACGCCATCCTGTCCCCGCCCGCCGCCTGATCCGATACCGCCCGACACACTCGCCCGACACTGCCCCTCCGCCCCGTCCGCCCTCCCGTGCGACGAGGCTTTTTCTGTTCGCCCGAAGGGGGCCGCAGAAATTCTGCGCACCACCCTTGAAGCCGCTATTTGGATTATACATGTAATCCAAACTGAAACCTTGAGCGAGACGCTTTCATGGAACATCGGCTTTTTGGAACCACCGGCGTCAGCAGCGCCACCCTTGTGCTCGGCACCGGCACCTTCGGCACGGGCTGGGGGCATGGTGCGGATCTTGCGACCTCGCGCGCCGTGCTCGACGGCTATCTCGAAGCGGGCGGCAATCACATCGACACCGCCGATGTCTATCAATTCGGCCAGTCCGAGGAGTTTCTGGGCGAGCTTCTGGCCGGGCGGCGCGACGAGATCTTTCTCGCCAGCAAATTCACCAATGGCGCCTCGCCCCAGACCAATGCGCTCAATCTCGGCAACAGCCGCCGCGCGATGGTGACCTCGGTCGAGGCGAGCCTGCGCCGCCTGAACACCGACCGGCTCGACCTGCTTTGGGTCCATCATCCCGACCATGCAACGCCCTCGGACGAGATCCTGCGCGGTCTCGACGATCTCGCCCGCGCCGGGAAGATCCTTTACGCGGGCCTCTCGAACTTCCCGGCCTGGCGCGTCGCGCGGGCGGTGACTTTGGCCGAAATGGCGCGGACCCTGCCGATCGCGGCGGTGCAATTCGAATATAGTCTGGTCCTGCGCGACGCCGAGGCCGAGCTGATCCCGGCGGCCGAGGCTCTGGGTCTGGCGCAGGTCGCGTGGTCGCCTCTGGGCGGCGGGCTTTTGACCGGCAAATATCGCCGGGGCGAGCAAGGGCGGGCCGAGGCGTTCGGCGGCAAGGTCTTCCAGCCCGAAGACAGCGCGCAAAAGACCGCCGTGCTCGACGCGGTGCTGGACATCGCGGCGAAGCGCGGCGTGAGCCCCGATCAGGTCGCGATCGCTTGGGTGCTGGCACGCGGTCCCTTCACGCTGATCGGCCCGCGCAATCCCGCGCAGCTCACGAGCAACCTTGGCGCGCGCGACGTGGCGCTGACCCCCGAGGAACTCGCGCGGCTGACCGAGATCAGCACGCCGGTGCGCGCCGCCCCCACGGCCTCGGCCTCGGGGCGCAGCCATGATGCCCTGCAAAGCGTCGCCTGAAGGAGCCATGATGACCAACCCGATCCGCCGAGGTGACGCGTGACTGCGACCGCCCGTTTCACCGCCGCAAGCCCGGTCCGCGATCCGCGCACCCAGCGCCTGCTTGATGCGCCGATCCTGCCTTTGCTCATTCGGCTGGCGCTGCCGAATGTGCTGATCATGTTCGCGCAGGCCTCGACCGGGCTGATCGAGACATGGTGGGTCTCGAAGCTCGGCACCGATGCTCTGGCCGGGATGGCGCTGGTGTTTCCGGTGGTCATGCTGATGACGATGATCTCGGCGGGGGCGGTGGGCGGCGGGATTTCCGCCGCCGTCGCCCGCGCGCTCGGGGCAGGCAAACGCGCCGAGGCCGATGCTTTGGTGCTGCACGCCGTCGCGATCAACCTTTGCCTCGGCCTGATCTTTTCCGCGATTTTCCTTCTCTGGGGGCGCGAGATCTACGGCGCGCTTGGCGGCACCGGGGGCGAGCTCGACGCCGCCGTCGCCTATTCCAACATCGTCTTTGCCGGCAATATCTTCGTCTGGCTGATGAACGGGCTCGCGAGCGTCATTCGCGGCACCGGCAATATGATCGTGCCCGCGTTATTCACCTGCATCGGCGTCGTGTTCCTGATCCCGATCTCGCCGCTTCTGATCTTCGGTTACGGCCCGATCCCGGCGCTTGGCATTGTCGGGGGCGGGCTGGCGCTTCTGCTTTACTACGCGGCGGGCACGCTGTTTCTGGGCGGCTATATCCTCTCGGGGCGCGCCGCCGCGCGCTTTCGGGCGGGGCGGCTGAGCGGGCGGCTGATGGGGGATATCCTGCATGTCGGCGCGCTCTCTTCGGTGCAATCGGTGCTGACGAATGTCATCATCGCGGGCGCGACCGCGCTGGTCGCCGTGCGTCTGGGGGTCGAAGGGGTTGCCGGGTTTGGCACCGGCATCCGGCTTGAATATCTGCTGATCCCGCTGGTCTTCGGCATCGGCGCGCCGCTGGTGGCGCTGGTCGGAACCAACCTCGCCGCCGGGCAAACCTTGCGCGCGCGCCGCATCGCGCTGACGGGTGCCGCCTTGGCCTTTGGCGTGACCGAGCTCATCGGCCTCTCCGCCGCGCTCTTCCCCGAGGCCTGGCTGCGGCTGTTCAGCGAGGAGAGCGGCGCGGTCGAGGCGGGCGTCGCTTACCTGCGCATCGTCGGGCCGTTTTACGGCTTCATCGGGCTTGGCCTTGCACTTTACTTCGCCGCGCAGGGCCGTCGCCAGATGGCGCTGCCGATCTCTTGCGCGGTGGTGCGGCTGGTCGTGGCCTTGGGCGGCGGTTGGCTTGGCCTTGCGCTGACCGGCCGGGTCGAGGCGGTCTATGTCGCGCTGGCGCTTGGGATTGTGCTTTACGGCAGCGGGATGCTGGCGGGGGTTTTGCGCAAGGCGTGGTAGGCGCGCCAACCCAAGAGACCAACACGGATCCGCGCCCTGACCCGGCGCGGATCCGTTCTGCTTTGCCCGGCCAGAGGCGCGCGGTTTCGGCCCGCCGCGCGGCCGCGCTGGAAGTGAGTCGGGAAACTCTGCTTTCTGCGGGCTTGGCGGCGCAGGGCGTTTGTTCTCTCGCGGCTTCGCGCAAAGGCGCGGATCCTCCAAATCGTGACGCGCCACTGCAAAGCCATTGACCGGCCCGCAGCGCCCGTCAATTATACACAAAACAAGTGGACATTAACCCCGCCGCCAGTGGCGGTTTGCCCCCGTATCCCTCGGATGCGGCGTGATGAGACATGCCTGCGGGGCCGTCCGCAGGTCGAAACAGGACGGGCGCAAAGCCGCCCAGAGATTTGCGAGAGGACAGCGATTTGCTGACGAGACGACAATTTGGATCGCTGATTGCCCTGACCTCGCTGAGCGTCAGCCTGCCGCAATTTCTGGCCGCCGCGCCCGCGCCCCAAGCCATTACCTTCGCGATTGAAAGCGAGCCGACGACGCTCAATCCGCATCTGAACGGGCAGGCCAAGGCGCGGGTGGTCTTGCGCAACCTGTACGACTCGCTTCTGGCGCGCGACGAGAAGGGCGGCTACCTGCCCTGGCTTGCGCAAAGCTATGAGGCCTCGGCGGACGGTCTGACCTTCGATTTCCACCTGCGCCCTGGCGTCAACTTCCACAATGGCGAGGCGCTGGATGCGGCGGCTCTGGTCGTGAATTTCGAGCATCTGCGCGATCCCGCCTATGCCGCGAACCTCGCCGCCGGACCCGCCTCGCATCTGGTCAAGGCAGAGGCGATCGCGCCCCTGCACCTGCGCCTGACGCTGGCCAAACCCTATGCGCCCTTCCTTGGCTTTGCGGCGGGCGTCGATATTCTGGCGCCCTCGGCCTATCGCTCCGAACAGCTCAAATCGGGCGGGCCAGAGGTCGCGGGCAGCGGGCCCTTCCTCATCGACACGATCGCCAAGGGGCAGGAGATCCGCCTGCGCCGCAATCCCGATTATGCCTGGGCGCCCGCCAATGCCGAGCATCAGGGCCCGGCCTATCTCGAGGCCGTCACCTTCCGCATCCTGCCGGAATCGGCGGTGCGGGTTGGCGCGCTGCAATCGGGGCAGGTTGACGCAATCGAGGGGATTTCCGGCAATGATGTCGCGCTCTTCCGCGATGACGAGGGCTTCAGCTACATCAGCGCCTTCAACACCGGCACGCCCTATACGCTGTTTTTGAACAGCCAATCGGGGCCGACCGCCGAACAGGCCGTGCGCAAGGCGCTGCGCGCCGCCATCGACATTCCGGCGGTGCTGCAATCGATCTATCGCGGCGAGCGTCAGCGCGCCTGGGGGATCAGCTCGCCGATCGAGGCCGATCTTTACGATCCCGCCATCGAAAACGCCTGGGCCTTTGATCCCGCCGAGGCGAACCGCCTGCTCGACGAGGCGGGCTGGACCGAGCGCGATGCCGCAGGGCTGCGCGCCAAGAACGGCACGCCGCTGGTCATCCGCATCGTGCAGGCGCAAGCCACCGTGCGCGATCAGCGCGACGTGCTCTTGCTCGCGCTGCAAGCGCAGGCGCGCCAGAATGCCGGGATCCAGCTCGAGCTCGATTATGTCGATGCCGGAAGCTATGCCGAGCGGCGCAAATTGGGCGATTACGGCTCGATCCCAAACTCGCGCACCCCCGCCGATGACGGGATCGACATCGAATATCATTATCTGCCGCTCGATGAGGGCGGATCCGTGAATTATGCCCGCGTCGCCGATCCGCAGGTCAAGGCCTGGCTCACTCAGGCCGCCGCGACCAGCGATCTGGCCGCGCGCCACGCGCTTTACGCCAAAGTGCAGGACTTCGTCCTGCGCGAGCAGGGCTATGCCCTGCCGATCTATGTCCCCGAGGATCAGATTGCCGCCCGCGCCGATCTGACCGGCCTGCGTTTCCGGCCCTATTTCCAGCAGCCCGACAGCCTGCATGGCGTGCGCTTTGACAGCGAGGTGGCGGGATGAGCGTCGCGGCCGCCTCTGTCCGGCCCGGAGGTGGCCCTGCCCATAAGGCTTTGGCCCGTAAGGTTTTGGGCCGCATCGCCTCGGGTGTGGTCGTGCTTTGGGCGGCGATCACCTTGGCCTTTCTCTCGGTCCAGATCGCGCCCGGCGATATCGTTGACATCATCGTCGGCGATCAGATCCCGACCCCCGCCGTGGCGGCCGCCATCCGCGCGGAATGGGGGCTCGATCAGCCAGTGATCGTGCAATATTTCTCTTATCTCGGGCGGGTGGTGCAGGGCGATTTTGGCCGCTCTTACATGCTGCAAGCCGATGTCGGCCCGCTGTTGCTCTCGCAGGTCTGGCCGACCCTGAAGCTGACCATGGCGGGCGTGCTGGTCGCGGTGGTCTTTGCGCTGAGCATGGCGCTTTTGACCGCACGCCGCCCGGTCGCCGGGCGCGTCGCGAGCGGGATCGAGCTCTTTCTGGTCTCGACGCCCTCGTTCTGGCTGGGGATCGTGCTGCTTTACGTCTTCAGCTTCACGCTGAAAATCTTCCCCGTGGCGGGCGACCGCTCGCTGTCGGCGCTGGTCCTGCCCGCCTTGGCGCTTGGCCTCTCGCTTGGCGCGGTGCTGGGCCAGGTCCTGCGCCAAAGCCTTGAACGCGCACTCGAAGAGCCCTTCGCGCTCACCGTCAAAAGCTGGGGCGTGACCGAGGCGACTTTGCGCCTGCGCCATGCGCTGCGCCATGCCGCGATCCCTTCGGTGACGCTGGCGGGCTGGCTGATCGGCGGGCTTCTAAGCGGCACGGTCATCACCGAGCAGGTCTTTGGCCGCCCCGGCCTTGGCCGCATCACCGTCGATGCCGTGCTCTCCAAGGACATCCCCGTGATCCTCGCCACCGCGATCCTTTCGGCGGCGATCTATGTGACGATGAGCACCATCGTCGATCTCCTTTACCTGTTGCTTGATCCCCGCTTGCGCCGGGGCGGAAAGTGAGCCCGATGACCCTGCAAGAGAACAAGCTCAGCGTCGAACTGCCCGGTCCCAACCTGCCTTTGCGGCGCGGTGTCGATCTCGCCCGGCGCGAGGCAGGCGTGCTGATCGCCGGGATTTTCCTGACCTTTGTCGCGGTCGCCGCCGCTTGGCCCGCGCTTCTGACCGGCTATGACCCGATTGCCGCCGATCCCTTGGCGGCCCAGTTGCCGCCAAGCGCCCAGCATCTGTTCGGCACCGACCATCTTGGCCGCGACATGTTCGCCCGCGTGCTTTACGGGGCGCGCTATTCGCTGCTGATCGGGCTGATGGCCACGCTGATCGCGATGACGGTCGGGACCGCGCTCGGCCTGATTTCCGGCCTTGCCCATGGCGCGGTTGATGAGGCGATCACGCGCTTTCTCGACGTGGTTTCGGCCTTTCCCGACCTGCTGTTGGCGCTGGTCCTGATCGCCTTCACCGGGCCGGGGACGTTCAACCTGATCTTCGCGCTTGGCGTGGCCTCGATCCCGCGCTTTGCCCGCGTGGTGCGCAGCCAGACCTTCATTATCGCCGAGTCGGGCTATGTCGAGCAGGCCCGCACCTTTGGTCTTTCCCGCGCGACGCTGGTCTTTCGCCACATCCTGCCCCATGCCATCGCCCATGTCCCGATCTTGGCCACCATCGGGCTTGGCACGGCAATCATCGGCTCGGCCGGGCTGTCCTTCCTTGGCATGGGCCCGCAGCCGCCGACGCCGGAATGGGGCGCGATGCTGTCCGAGGGGCGCAATTACCTGCGCAATGCCTGGTGGATCGGCGCTTGGCCGGGGCTGGCGATCACGCTGACCGTCATTGCGACCTCGGTCATTGGTCGGCGCTGGCAGCGCGCCTTCGAGGGGCGGCAAGCGATATGACCAACCCCTTGATCCAGATCCGCAATCTGCGCATCGGCTTTCCCTCAAGCGGCGATGTCGTCCACGGCCTTGATCTGAGCATCGCGCGAGGCGAATCCGTGGCTCTGGTCGGGGAATCCGGCTCGGGCAAATCGGTGACGGCGCGCAGCCTGATTGGCCTCAGCGGGCCGCGCGCCGAGGTGCGCGCCAGCGAATTCACCATCGACGGCAAGCCCGCATTAGGGTTTTCGGAACGTGATTGGCGCCGCGTGCGCGGCGGCAAGATCGGCTATGTGCTGCAAGATGCGCTGACCTCGCTCGATCCTTTGCGCCGGGTCGGGCAACTCCTCGGCGATGCGGCAGGGCGGCGCGATCCTCATGCCGAGCTGACGCTTTTGGGCTCGGTCGGCATCCCCGAGCCTCAGACCAGGCTTGCGCAATATCCCCATGAGCTTTCCGGCGGGCTGCGCCAGCGCACCTTGATCGCGACCGCGATTGCCCGCAGCCCCGAGCTGATCATCGCCGACGAGCCCACGACCGCGCTTGATGTGACCGTGCAAAAGCAGATCCTCGATCTGCTGGCGGCGCGGCGGCGGGCGGGGACGGCGCTTTTGCTGATCAGCCACGACCTCGCGGTGGTCTCGAAACTCGCGGACCGGGTGCTCGTGATGCGCGACGGGGTGGTGGTCGAATCCGGCCCCACGCGCGAGGTTTTGCACCGCCCGAGCCACGCCTATACGCGCCAATTGCTCGACGCCGTGCCCTCGGATCAGTCGCGCGGCTATCGGCTGGCGCCGCAAACCTCGACTTCGGGGCAGGGGCGGCGCGTGCCTTTGCCGCGCGCGGTGCCTTCGGAGACGGTCGTGCTCGAGGCCAAGGATCTGCACAAACATTACGCTCGCGCGGGCGTGACCGCGGTCCATGACGTGTCCTTCCGGCTCAAGGCGGGCGAGGCCTTGGGGATCGTGGGCGAATCCGGCTCTGGCAAGACCACGGTCGCGCGCATGGTCATGGGGCTGGTCGAGCCCGACCGGGGCGAGATCCGCCTGCAGGGCCAGCTTTTCTCGAACCAGCCCGAGGCTTTGCGCCGCCCCCTGCGCGCAGGCGTCCAGCTGATCGCGCAGGACCCGCTTTCGTCCTTCGATCCGCGCTATACGGTCGAGCAGATCGTCGGCGAAAGTCTCGATACCGTCGGCGTCACCGGCCCCGCGCGGGCCGAGCGCGTGCGCGAGGTCTTGGACGCGGTCCAGTTGCCCGCGCGTTTCCTGAGCGCGCGGCCCCGCGATCTTTCGGGCGGCCAGCGCCAGCGCGTGGCAATTGCCCGCGCCTTCGCGCCGCGCCCGCGCCTGATCGTGGCCGATGAGCCGGTCTCGGCGCTCGATGTCTCGATTCAGGCGCAAGTGATTGATCTTCTGATCGAATTGCAGGCCTCGTCCGGGACGGCGCTTTTGTTCATCTCGCATGATCTGGGCGTGGTTCACCATCTGACCGACCGCGTCATCGTGATGAAGAACGGCCGCGTCGTCGAGGAGGGCGATGTCACCCGCGTCTTTGCCGCGCCGCGCGCCGATTACACGCGCGATCTGATCGCGGCGATCCCGACGCTGAGCTAAAGACCACAGGAGCCTTGAATGACGATCAAAATGACGCGGCGCCAGCTTGGCGCCGGGGGTTTCGCGCTGGCACTGCTGGCAAGCTATGGCCTGCCCTTGGCCGCCGAACCCAAAGCGGGCGGCACGCTGACCTTCGGGCTGGAGAATGAGCCTCAGACGCTGAACCCGCATATCCACAACCTCGCCAAGACGAAAATGCTGATCCGCAACGTCTACGAGCCGCTGCTCTCGCGCACGGCGGAAGGCGACTATCTGCCCTGGCTCGCGACCGGCTATGAGATCAGCGCCGACGGCAAGACCTATCGCTTCACTCTGCGCAAGGGCGTGACCTTCAGCGATGGCACGCCGCTTGATGCCGAGGTCGTCGCGCTGAATTTCCGCCGCTTTGGTGACGCCGATTACACCGCCGCGCTCAGCACCGGCCCGATTGCCTATCTGAAAGAGGCCCGCGCCGCCGCCCCCGATGTGGTCGAGCTGGAACTGACCGAGCCCTATGCGGCCTTCCTTTCCTTCGCCGCCGCGCTCGAGCTGATCTCGGCGCCCTCCTTCGACGCCGAGGAGCTGAAAGCGGGCGGAAAAGCGGTTGCAGGGACCGGGCCGTTTCTTCTGGAAAACTACGTCAAAGGGCAGGAAATCAGCTATACGCGCCGCCCCGATTACAACTGGGCGCCCGAAAACGCCGCCCATCAGGGCCCGGCGCATCTCGAGCGCGTGGTCTACCGCTTCCTGCCCGAATCCTCGGTCCGGGTCGGCGCGCTGCAATCGGGGCAGGTCGATGCGATCGAGGGGATTTCCGGCAATGACGCGGAGCTTTTCGACGGTCAGCCGGGGTTCCTTTACCTCTCGGCGCTGAACGGCGGCACGCCCTATACGCTCTTCTTCAACGTCGCCCATCAGGACACCGCCGATCTCGGTCTGCGTCAGGCCTTGGTCGCGGCGATTGATCTCGATGCGGTGCTGGCCTCGGTCTATCGCGGGCGGCGCACGCGGGCCTGGGGGATCGCGAGCCCGGTCGACCGGCTGGTTTACGACGCCTCGATCGAGGGGACATATGGCAATGATCCCGAGAAGGCGGGCAAGCTGCTCGATGCGGCGGGGTGGAGCGCGCGTGACGCCGAGGGCTACCGCATCAAGGACGGGCGGCGGCTGGTGCTGGAGCTGATCCAGAACCAGACCACGCTGCGCGATCAGCGCGACGTGCTGATTCAGGCGCTGCAAGCGCAGTTGCGCCAGAAGGCCGGGGTCGAGCTGCAGATCCGCTCGCTTGATGCGGGGAGTTACGCGAATATCCGTAAAACGAACGAATACAATGCCTTGGCGAATTCGAACATCTCGGCCGAGGGTTACGGTTTCGACATCCATTACCTGCCCTACGACAAGGGCGGGCGCAACAATGCCTCGAATTCCGACGATGCCGAGATCATCGCTTTGCTGGCCGAGGCGCGCGGCGAAAGCGATGCGAAAAAGCGCTTCGAGATCTATGCGAAGCTGCAACACCGCGCCCTGATCGAGCAGAGCTACAACCTGCCGCTCTATATCTCGGAGGACCAGATCGGCGCGGGCGATCATGTGCAGGGGCTGGGCTTTCGGCCCTATCACCAGCTGATCGAGAGCGCCTATGACACTTGGCTCGACCGCTAAGAGGGTCGGCAAAACCAGAAGGGCCCGGTCGAATCCGGGCCCTTTTTCGTGTCGCGGGGGTCAGGCGACCAAAGGCAGCGGGTCGCGCAGGCCCAGATTGCCGCGCAGCGTCGGCTCGGCGTAATCGCGGCGGAAGACGCCCCAATCCTGCAGGATCGGGATGACCTGATCGACGAAATCGTCAAAGCCGCCCGGCGTGTAATGGGGCGCGAAAACGAAGCCGTCGCTGGCGTCTTTCTGGACGTAATCATTGATCTCGCGCGCGACGCTTTCCGGCGTGCCGACGAAATGCTGGCGGGCGGTCACGCGAATGACCAGCTCGCGGATCGAGAGCCCCTCGGCCTCGGCCAAGGCGCGCCATTGCCGCACGGTCTCGCGTGCATCGTCATGCTGGCGCGTGCGGCCCTGCGAGAGCTTGTCGCCCTCGAAATCAGGCTCGATCTCGGGCAGCGGGCCTTCGGCGTCATAGGCGGACAGATCGCGGTTCCAGGTCTGTTCGAGCAGCGCAATCGCCGCGCGCGGGCTGACCTGGGCAAGCCGGATCTGGCGCAGATTATAGCGCGCCTCGTCCTCGGTGCCGCCCAGAATGACATTGGCGCCGGGAAGGATTTTCAGCGCGCCCGCCTCGCGGCCGTTTTTCAAAACGCGGGCCTTCACATCGCGGTAAAAGGCCTGCCCCTCGGCCAGAGTGCCGTGGCGCGAATAGATCACATCGGCATGGCTCGCGGCGAAATCGCGGCCCGCATCGGAATCGCCTGCCTGCGCGATGACCGGACGGTAATCATGGTCTTTGGGCAGGCCGAAATGGCCGCGACCATAGGGGCCGAGATCGTAATCCTGCCCCGGACTGGCCCAAAGCTCCCTAGCTGCCTCGACAAAGCCGCGCGCGCGATCGTAGCGATCAGCATAGGGCAAAAACCCGCCGCGCCGGAAATTCGCGCCGGTGAAATCATTGGGCGAGGTGACGACGTTCCAGCCGACGCGCCCGCCGGACAGATAGTCGAAGCTCGCCAGTTCACGCGCCAGAATGGCGGGCTCGTTGAAGGTGCTTGAGAGCGTGTTGATAAAGCCCAGACCCTCGGTCACCCCCGCGAGCGCGGCCAAGATCGCCAGCGTATTCGGCCGCCCCGCGACATCATTTTCATAGATCCGGCCCTTCTGCTCGCGCAGGCGCAGGCCCTCGGCCAGAAACATGAAGTCGAACTTGCCGCGTTCAAGCGTCTTGGCGAAATGCAGAAAGCTCTCGATCGCGATCTGGCTGCCCGCCTGCGGATGGCTCCAGACGGTGAAATTGTTCACGCCCGGAAATTGGGCGCCGAGAATGACCTGTTTCTTGCTCATCTTGCGGCTCCTTCAAGCAACCAGAGGGGAGGCGTAGCGGTTCGGGGCAGGCGCAAAGCCAAGGCGGCTACGCAAATCGCCAGAGCGTGGCGCGGCGATCAGACCGGCCTCGCGCAAAGCGGGCAGCTCGGCCAGCAACGGCGTCAGATCGCGGGCGGGGTCGGCGGGCGAGAGCCGCCAACCTTTGAGCCCCGCGTGATGCAGCTCGCGCAGATGGGCGGTCAACTGCCCCGGCGCGCCCTGCCATTGGCCGGGGCGGCTCGCAGCCTCGCCGCCATAAGCCACGGTGAGATCGCCCCAGATCACGCCCTCGGCGGGTGCATTCAGCCCCGAGGGCAGGAACAAGAGATCCGCCCCGACCGCGGCTGCCGGATCATCCGCGCCGCGCGCGGCCAGCGCGACCAAAGGCTGGCCCTGCGGCGGGCGCGGCGTGATCGAGGGGCCCGCAATCGAGAAATGCTTGCCCGCGAAATGGATGTGATGCAGCCGGTCGGCGTCGAGATAGCGATGCTCGGGGACATTGCGGATGACGGCATCGTCTTGCCAACTGTCCCACAGCGCGCGGATCGCGGTGAGGCTGTCGGCGAGATCGTCGCGCAGATCGTCGCCCTCGGGCGTCGGGTAGTGCTGGGACTGGCCGATGGCGGCCAGCGCCTCGGTGGCGAGATCGGAGTCCGCCGCTTGCAGCAGCAACCCGGCGCGGCCCTTGGTGATGAAATCGAGCGTCGCAATCGCGGTCGAAATATGGAAGGGCTCGTGAAAATTCGCGAAACTCCCGGGCAGGATGCCAAGGTTGCGCGTCTGCGCGCCCAGCCAATTGGCGAGCAAGATCGCATCCGGGCCCTGCAGGCCGGGGGCGGCGAAGGCATCCGCAATCGTCACAAACTCCGCCGCCTCATCCAGCCGCGCAATCAATTTGCGCCAGTCGGCGGGGGTCAGCGGCTGGCCAGACGCGGTCTGATCTGTCGTCAGGCCAATGGCGAGCGGAACCGGGGCATGGGTCTGGGTCATGGGCACCTCTGGGTCAGGAAAGCGCCGCGAGGCCCAGATGGCCGCGCAGCGTCGTGGTGTCGTAGCCGTCGCGGAAGAGCCCGCGCCGACGCAATTCGGGGACGACCAGCGTGGTGAAATCGCGCAGGCCCTCGGGCATCAGCGGCGGCATGATGTTGAACCCATCCGCGCCGCGCCCCTCGAAACGCTCCTGGATCGCATCGGCGATGTCTTCGGGCGTGCCGACCACCTGCCAATGGCCGCGCGCGCCCGCGACTTTCAGGTAAAGCTCGCGCAGGCTCAGCCCCTCGCGGCGCGCCTTGTCGAACAACAGCTGGACCCGGCTTTGGCTGCCATTTCCGGCAAAGGGCAGATCGGGCGGCGGGCCGTCGGGATCGGCCTTGGCCAAAGCCTCGCGCATCCAGCCGCCGGTCAGAAGATCGAGCCCGATCGCCGGATGGATCAGCTCTTGCAGGGTCGCGAGCTTTTCCTGCGCCGCGTCGCGCGAGGGCGCGACCACGGGAAAAAGCCCCGGCAGGATGCGGATCGAACCCGGCGCGCGGCCGAAGGCTTCGGCGCGGGCGTTCATATCGGCGTAAAAGGCCTGCGCTTCTTCGAGCGTTTGCTGGGCGGTGAAGACCAGATCGGCGGTGCGTGCGGCCAGAGCGCGCCCGGCCTCCGACGCGCCCGCCTGCACCGTCACCGGGCGTCCCTGCGGCGGGCGCGGGACGTTGAGCGGGCCCTGCACCTTGAAGAATTCGCCCGCGTGATCGGTCACATGGCGCTTTGCCGGGTCGAAAAAGCGGCCGTCTTCCTTGTCGTAAAGGAAGGCATCGGCGTCCCAACTGTCCCAGAGCTTATGGACGACATCGACGAATTCCTCGGCCCGGGCATAGCGGTCGGCATGGAGGAAATGCGCCTCGCGGTTGAAGTTGCGCGCCTCGTGATCCGAGGCTGAGGTGACCAGATTCCAGCCCGCGCGCCCGCCGCTCAGATGATCGAGCGAGGCGATCTTGCGCGCGACATGGAAGGGCTCGTTGAAGCTGCTCGATTGGGTGAAGACCAGACCGATGCGCTCGGTGACCGCAGCCAGTGCCGAGATCAGCGTCACCGGCTCGAATTGCGCGACATAGCTATGCGCGGTGCGCGAAAGCACCTCGGGATCGTCGCTGCGCGCGCCCGCGCCATCGGCGATGAAGATCAGGTCAAAGGCCGCCGCCTCGGCCTCGCGGGCCAAGTCGCGATACCAGCCGAAATCCACCCCCGCCCCGGCATTCGCGGCAGGGTGACGCCAAGCCGCGATATGGTGCCCTGCCGGAAACAGGAAGAGGCCGAGGCTCAGGCGGTCCGGGCGGCGTGCCATGTCTGAGCGTCCTGAAGGGCCGGAAGGCCAAGATTGGCGCGGAAACCGCCCTCGATATAGTCATCGTCCAAGAGGTTGCGCTTGCGCAGTTCCGGGATCAGACCATTGACCAGCAGATCCTCTTGATCGGGATTGCCAAGGCCGTGCAGCGTCAGAACATTGACGACGCCCGCGTTGAAGCGTTCCTCGACCTTGGCCGCAATCTGTTCGGGCGTGCCCGCGACATGCCAATGGCCGGTGTCCTCGGCGCGCTGGATGAGCTCGCGCAAGGTCAGCCCCTGTTTGGCGAAACCGAGGAAAATTTCGACGCGACCGCGCCGACGGTTGACCTCGTCAAGCTCGGGCAAAAGGCTCGCGGGCAGGGGCCGATCGAGCGGCAGACCCTGCAGATCGACGCCGCCGCCCAGCATATCGGCCAGACGCAAACGGCCTCGGTCATAGTCGAGCCGTTCGGCACGCTCGCGCAGGCGGCGCGCGGTATCAGCCTCGCTCTCGCCAATGACGGAATGGAGCGAGTTCATGATGAAGGGCGCGCCCTCGACCCGACCGGCCGCGCGGGCCAGACTGCGCAGGCGGGTGACAAAGGCAATCGCCTGTTCGAGCGTCGGCTGCGAGGTATAGACGACCTCGGCCAGCTCCGCGCCAAGGCGAATCCCGGCCTCGGACTGGCCCGCCTGCCATTGCACGGGGCGGCCCTGCGGCAAAGGCGCGATGTTCAAAGGCCCGGCGACGTTGAAATATTTCCCTTTGTAATCAATCCGCCCGAGCTTCTTCGGATCGACCACGACCGAGCCCGAAGCCGTGCGGCGCGCGACCGAGCCCGGGTTCGCGTCATAAAGCGCGTTCAGGATCTCGATGAATTCGCGGGCACGTTCATACCGCGCCTCGGGGCTCGGGAGATCGGTGCCGAAATTCTCCTCGCCGACCGAAGAGGTCACCGCATTCCAAGCCGCGCGCCCGCCCGAGACGTGGTCAAGCGTGCCGACCAGACGCGCGATGTTGAACGGATCGTAAAAGGTCGTCGAAAGCGTCGCGACCAGCCCGATATGCTGCGTGTGCTGGCTCAGCGCGGCCAGCGTGATGAGCGGATCTTGGACCCCCGTGCTGCCCGCCAGCCCCTCGGGATCGGCCTGCAACAGATCGGCGGTGAAAAAGCCCGTGATCTTGAGCGCCTCGGCCTTGCGTGCGAGCTCGATGGCGCGGTCGATGCCGGTCCGGGGCGAGGGATCGGCCTCGGCATGGGTGAAACTGGGGGCGCCGAAAAGCGTCTTGAGCCGGTGCGGGCGTGTCAGGGTCACGGGGTCTTCTCCTTTGAAATCAAACCGTTTCGACGGAAGGGGCGGGCGCTTGGGCGGCATGGGCCTCGCCCAGCCGGATCACGGACTCGCGCCGCGCCTCGGCCGCGCTGACCGGGCAATCGACGATGAATTCCTCGATCCCATAACGACGGTTCAGATCGCCGAGATGGGCGTGGATGTCCTCGGCGGTGCCGAAAATCGCCTGCGGGGTCAGCTCCTCGATCTGGTAATCGCGCGCGCCAAGGGCGGCGGCCTGTTTCTTCGCCGCCTCGCGCGAGCCGAAGTTGAGCCGCTGGCGGCCCGGCACGATCAACCGGTAGCGCATCAGGTCGCCCGCAAGCGCGCGCGCCTTGGCCGCATCAGCGGCGGCAACGGCGGTCAAGGCAAGGATCGGCGCGCGCCCGCTCGCCTCGCGATAGCTGCGGGTGACGGCGGCAAAGCGCGCCTCGCCGCCGTCGATGTGGGCGGCATAGACCAGCCGCCAGCCGTGGCGCGCGGCCAAAAGCGCGCTTTCCTCGCTCGCGCCCAGAAGATAGCGCTCGGGCGGTGTGGTCGGGATCGGACGGGCGAGCAGGCTGTCGTCCTCGCTCTCGCCCCGGTCCTGCAAATAGCGGCTGAGATCGGCGAGTTTCGCCGGGAAATCAGGCAGATCGGCCTCGTCGAGGTTCTGGCGAAGCGCGCGGCTGGCCTCGGCCCCGCCACCGGCGGCTTTGCCAACGCCCAGATCGACCCGACCCGGCGCGAGGGCGGCCAGAAGGCGGAAGACCTCGGCGACCTTATAGGGGCTGTAATGGTTCAGCATGACCCCGCCCGAGCCGATGCGGATGCGGCTCGTCTGGGCCAGAAGATAGGCCACCAGCACCTCGGGCGCGGGGCCGGAAACGGTCGGGCTGTTGTGGTGCTCGGCCACCCAAAAGCGGCTATAGCCCAGCTTTTCGGCGGTTTTGGCCAGCGAGACGGTGCGCGCCAGCGCGGCCTCGGGCGCCTCGGCGCCGTCGAGCGGGGATTTATCGAGAAGTCCGATACGGTAGCTCATGTCACAGCCTCAATTCGCGGCTAGGGCCGGGGTGGCGAGAAGATGGCGCAGCGCCAAAGCGTCCTTGAGGATCTGGCGGTAATCCTCGGGCGGGAAGGCATAGGGCAGCTCGAGACGCAGCTCGCTGACCTCGGCCAAAGCGGCATCCTCGCGCAGCCGCGCCGCGATCACCTCGACCGGGCCGACGAGATCGGGCAGGTAGAGCGTGCGTCGGGCGTTCTGCGCGGGTTGGTGGGTGCGCGCATCGCGGGCGGCGGCGAACTCGCGGTAGCGCGCGGCGGTTTCGGGCGTGGCGCTGTCGGTCGGCAGGATCACCCGGCCCAAAGCGACGCGCGGCTTTGCGATCCCCGCGCCCCCCGGCGTGGTCGCGCTTTGCCAGATCGTGCGAAACTGCCGGATCAGCCCGGCCTGCACGGTGCGGAAATCATCGCCGGTCTCGCCCGAGACGATATTGCCGGTGAGCAGATTGAACCCCGCTTTCGCCGCCCAAGTGACAGAGCCGGTCGAGCCGCCGCCATACCAGAGCCGCTGCAAAAGCCCCGGCGATTGCGGCTGAAGGCGCGGGATCTGGCTGCCCGCCGCATTTCCCGCGACCGCCTCTTGCGCCAGAATATCGCTCGACAGCGCCTGTTTCAGCCTCTCGGCCTGCGCATAGCGCGGCCCCGGCGCGGGCGCTGCCAGCAGATCGCCCAGAAGCCCCGCGAACGGCGCGCTGCCGGTGCTGACGCCGACATGAATGCGCCCGCCTGAAAGCTGATCGGCCAGCGCCAGATCCTCGGCCAGACGGAAGGGGCTTTCATAATCAAGCTGGATCACCGCGCTGCCAAGCCCGATGCGCGAGGTCCGTTGCGAGGCCGCCGCGAGAAAGACCGCCGCCGAAGAGACCCCGCTTTCGAGATGGCGCTGGCGCACCCAGGCGCTGTCATAGCCAAGCTCTTCGGCATAGGCGAAGAGGCGCAGGGTTTCTTCAAGCCCCGCCGCTGGGGATTCCGGGCGGAAGGAGCCGGGGATCAGAAAGGCGAGATGGTTGATCCCGCCAAGGTGGCGGGTCATGCCGATCTCCTTTCCTGATGGCGCGCGAGCCGGGCAAAGATCAGCTCGGCCTGCGCGGCCTTGATCGCGGTCACGACTTCGGCGGCATCTTCGGGGCTGGCCGAGGGGATGCGGCGCGCGCGCTCGGGCACTTGCCCCGCCGCGCGGCCAATGCGCTTTTCAAAGGGCAGCGAGCCGTAAAGCGACAGATCATCCGAAAGCCCGAAAAAGGCGTGATAGCCGTGGCTGAGGTAAAGCTTCTGCGCCTCGGGCTGGCGGTGGCCGGTGGTCAGATAGGCGCGGGTATAGCCAAGCTCTGCCGCGCGGTCTTCGAGCGCGGCCATGATCCGGCGCGAGAGGCCCTGACGGCGCAGACCGGGATGGGTCCAGATCCGCTTGATCTCGACCGTCTCGTCGTCATGGCTCATGAAAGCGCCACCGGCGATGGTCTCGCCATCCCGTTGCAGGATCAGGAAATCACCGAGCGGCGGGTGAAAGAGCGCGGGCGGATAGGCCGCGATCTCGGATTCCACGCTGCGCGGCGGGCCGCCGTCCTTGTTGTAACGCTTGCCATATTCCTCGACCAGCCCGGCGAAAACCGGACGGGCCTCGGGCGAGTCAGAGGGGACGCTCAGAAGAATGTCAGTCATCGAAATACCAGCCAGCGGATGATCCAGAACGCGGCCCCGTGCGGGGCCGCAAAGTCGCGTCACTTGGGGAATTACTTGTCCAGCCAGATGCCTTGCGCGTTTTCGGGCAGTTGCTTGAACGGGCGGAAGCTGATGCCTTGGACATAGCTTGCGGCGGCGACCTGATCCTCGGGGACGTAAAGCGGCAGGGCCAGAGCGCGGTCCTTCAGCGCGAAATCCTGCAATTTCGAGTAAAGCGCGAAGCGTTCCTTCTGGTCGAGCGTGCCCGAGGCCTTGACCAGCCACTCCTTGAGTTCCGGGTCCGAGGCGCGGCTATAGTTGATCGTGCCGCCTTCGCTGAGCGGCAGGTAGTGATATTCGATATCCACCGCATCGGTCGGCGTGTTCGAATTGGCGATGCCGCCGAAGACGCCGGTCTTGCGCCGCTCGGTATAGGTGCCCGCATCGACATAGACGATGGCGAGATCAATCCCGGCATTCTGCTTGGCCTGCGCCTGCAAAGCCTGCAGCAGCACGTCGCGCTGGTCGCGCACGGTGGCTTGGGCCTGAATGACCTCGATCGTCAGGCGCTTGCCGTCCTTGGTGCGGTAGCCCTCGGCGTCGCGCGCGGTCCAGCCCGCCTCGTCGAGCAGTTGATTGGCGCGCGCCGGGTCAAAGCCGTAGCTGCCTTCGATCTTGGCGTCATAGAACTGCGAGTCGATCGGCGTGGTGATGCCCCAAGCGCGCGTGCGCTCGCCGCGATAGACCGAGGGAATGACGCTGGCGAGATCAATCGCCGCCTGCACCGCTTGGCGCACTTTCACGTCCTGCGTCGGGCCGTGTTCGACATTGAGAAACAGCGAATAGGGCGTGCCGGTGTTGAAGGCGGTTTGATAGGTGAATTGAGGATCGTCGCGGAAGATGCTGGCATCATTGCCGGAAATCCCCTCGATCACGTCAAGCTGGCCCGATTGCAGCGCGCCGGAACGCACCGCCGATTCCGGCAGGATGCGGTAAGTCACCTCGTCGAGATAGGCCGGGCCCTGGTTCGCGGCGGTCGCCGGCGGCCAGTGATAATCGGGGTTGCGGACGTAATGGAGCTGCTGGCCCTTCTGGTAATCCTTCAGGATAAACGGCCCGGTCCCGGCGATCTTCGGCCCGCCTGCCTGCAGCTCCTCCGAGGCGAAGGCTTGCGGCGACAGGATATCGAGGCTGCCCGCGAAATCGAGGAAGGGCGCGTAGATCTGCTTGAGCTTCAGCTCGACCGTATGCTCGTCAAGCGCGCGGACCGAGGCGAGTTTCGCGGCGGGGCCTTGAGCGATGCTGGGCGCATAGGCCGGGTCTTGCACGGCCTCGAAATTCTTGACCACGGCCTCGGCGTTCAGCGCCTCGCCATCGGTGAATTTCACGTCATCGCGCAGGGTGAACGTATAGGTTAGGCCGTCCGGGCTGACGGTATAGGATTTCGCGAGCCACGGCACATAGCCCGCATCCGCCGTGCGATAAAGGAGCGATTCATAGGTGTTGCGCAGGTAAAGCTTGGTCTTGTCCTGCCCGTTGCGATGGGGGTTCAGCGTCGCGGCCTCGGTCTCGATCCCCCAGGTGAGCGAGCCTCCGGTCTTGGGTTCCTGCGCGGCGGCGGGGTCGAGATGCAGGCCAAGCGCCAGAAGCGCGGCCAAAGCGGTCAGGTGGAAATCTCTGCGTTTCATGTCGTCGTGGGCCTTGGCTCTGATGCGGAGGGCATGGGATCTCCGGTCGCATCCAAGGGGATGCGGGGAGGGGCCTTCGCCGTGTCCGGGGTTTATTGTCTACTTATTGAGTGTATGATTGACAGGAAGCCGCAAGCGGTCAACGGCTTTGAAAGCGGTCCGCGATATTTGGTCAATCCAGCCGCTCGCGCGGCGTGGCGAGAGAAAAAATTCTTCGCGCCACCGGAGGAAACGTGATTTTGCACAGCGGCGCTTTGCGCGGTCCGGTCGCCGCAAGCCAAGCGCGAGCGGGCAGGGTTCCGCGTCTTCCGAGTCGCGCCCGGCTCGCGGCTGATTTGGCCGTCGGATCAAGGCTCAGACCAAAGGCGGAGGCCGGGCGGCCCCCAAAAGCCGCGGGCCGAGGTCTCCCCCGGCCCGGCAAATGTTCCGGCAGATGTTCCGGTCGATTTACGGCAGATGTTACGGTCTGGGCAGCGAGACCACGGCGGCGATGCGGGTGATGTCGCTCGAGACCTCGCGATCCTCGTCCAGAGGCGCGGACAAGATGCGGATCGCCTCATAGCTTTTGCGCGGACCTTCGCCCAGTTGATCGACCACGCCGCGCAATTCGACCGCGGTCGCCGCCGCCATCAGCTCGATCGCGACGAGATAGCGGAAGCGTTCGACGATCTCGGCGGTTTTGGCGACGACGCGCGGCGCCATCGAGGATTGATCCTCGATCCCGTCCGAAACCGCCATCGGGCTCAAGGAAATCGGATTGGCGAGGTGGCGGATCTCGGCCTCCAGCGCGGCAATCGGCTTTTGCACCACCGCGAAACCGGCCTGATGCTGGCCCTTGGCCGACAGAAAGCGCGGCAGATCCGAGACCGAGGCCGACATCAGCTTCATCGTCCGGCTCGCCGTCGCCGCCGCCGCATGGGCCAGGGCCTGACCCAGACGCTCCCAGGACAACACGAAAGCGGTCATGTCGAAATTGCCATGCGAGACGATCTTGTCGCGGTCAGGCAGGATCACCGGATTGTCGCCGGAATGGGTCAGCTCGATCTCGGTCGCAAGCGTCGCCTCGTTCAGCGCATGAAGCAGCGCGCCCCAGACCTGCGGCACGCAGCGATAGCTCAGCGGATCTTGCAAGCGCCGCGCAGCGCCCGGCTGCCACAGCCCGCTGCCCTTGAGTTCCTCGCGCAGCCGCGCGCCGATCTCCTGCTGGCCAAAGGCCGGGCGCGCCGCCAAAGCATCGGCGTCGAGCGCGGTGGTCGTGGCGCGAAACGCCTCGTAATTCAGCGCGACCGCCGCCAGCGACCAATCGAGCGCGTTCTTGGTGTCCTCGGCACAAAGGCAGGCCGTGCCGGTCGAGAGGCTGTTGGCGACGACCAAGGCATGGCCGTCCTTTTCGCGGATGTCCAAGGGTTCGAGCCCCGCGAGCAGCAGCGCGCTCGCGGCTGGCATGACCTTGCCGCCGATTTCCGCCATGCCGTCGCCGCGCAGCGCCTTTGCCATATGGGCCAGCGGCGCAAGATCGGCCGCGCCAATCGAGCCCCAGGACGGGATTTGCGGATGAAGCCCGGCATTGAGCGCCGCAACCAGCCCGCGCACCACGGTTTCCGACACGCCCGCGCCGCCCGCAGCCATGCCCGAAATGCGCGAGACCATCAGCGCGCGCACGGCATCGGTCGGCAGCATCGGGCCAAGCGCCACCGAATGGCTATGAGTCACCCGGCGCTGGAAGTCGATCATATCGGCGGCGCTCAAGGGCGTGTCCACGCTCGCGCCAAGCCCGGTGTTCAGCCCGTAGACCGGGCGGGATTCCGCGGCAAACCGCTCGACCAGCGCGCGGCTCGCGCGGATGCGGGCCACGGCGGTCTCGTCGAGAACCAGCTCTGCGCGATCGCGCGCAATGGCCGAGACATCGCTGGCGCGCAGCGGGCTTTTGCCAAGAAAGACTTTGTGCGAATTCATCGCGGGGATACTCCAGAGTGACGCCCGGACATCAGTCGAGCCGGACAAGGCCGCGATCAAGCGCGGTGACAGAGCGGGCGGGAACGCGCAAACGGAAGCGGACCTCTTGCGCGTCGCGCCACAGATCCAGCTCGAGCGCCTCGCCCGGATAGACGACGGCGGTAAAGCGCGCGGCGATCTCGCGCAAGCGGCCCGCATGGGCGCGGGTGATCGCGCGGGCGGCATGGCCGAAGCTGCACAGCCCATGCAGGATCGGCGCGTCAAAGCCCGAGGCGCGCGCGACCTCTGGGTCGGAATGGAGCGGATTGGTGTCGCCGTTGAGCTGATAAAGCAGCGCCGCGCGTTCGGGGATCTGGATCGCCAGCGTCTGATCGGGCGCGCGCTCGGGCAGGGGGGCCAAAGCCTCGGGCGGCGTGCCCGCTTGGCCCGTGCCGCCGTCAAAGCGGCAGGCATCGGTCTGGCTGACCGTGACCAGCGCCGCGCCGTCGCTTTCGCGCCGGATCTCGCGCGCAAAGGTCGTGAACATGCCACGCCCCTCGCCTTTATCGACCACCGCCGTCGCCCGCGTCCGCGCGATCAGGGGCGTGTTCAGGGTCAGGTGGTCGTGAAAAGTGACGCGCTGCTCGGCATGAACGACGCCCGCCCAAGTCGCGCCGACCGCCTGCATGAAAAAGCCGGGATGGCACAGGACATTCGCCATATCCGGCGCGATCCGAGGCGTGGGGCCTGCGACAAAGGGCAGGTCATCCGTGCCGTAACCCACGGAAAGCGCGTAAAGAATGGCGTCGCGCGGGGTGATCTCCTGACGGATCTCCTCGCCCTCATGCGCCATGATCGCCTGTGCCGTCAGCGCCATCATGCGGCCCCGGCGGGCTTGCGCGCGCCCATCAACTGGACGCCGCCGTCGATGGAAATCAGCTCTCCGGTGACGAAATTCGCGCCCTCGGCGAGCCAGAGGATCGCGCTTGCGATATCTTCCGGCGTGGCGATGCGGCCAAGCGGCGTCTTGCCTGCGGCCTCTGTGGCGAAGGCGGTATAGGCCGCGTCACCCATGGCGCGGCTCATCCAGCGCGTGTCGATCAGACCCGGACAGACCGCATTGACCCGCACCTCGGGCGCGCAGGTCCGCGCCAGCGCCTTGGTCAGCGCATTCACCGCGCCTTTCGAGGCGGTATAGGCCAAGGACGAGCCACCGCCGGTAAAGGCGACATGCGAGGAGACATTGACGATCGCGCCCTGACCGCTTTCCCGCAGATGCGGCAGCGCCGCGCGGCACATCTGGTAAAGCCCCACGACATTGACGCCAAAGACATTCTGGAAATCCTGCGCCGACAGCGTTTCGAGATCGAACGGGTCCGACGAGACCGTCATCGCCGCATTGTTGACCAGAAGATCGAGCCGCCCCCATTTGGCGACCGCCGCCGCGACCATCTCGCGGCAGGCGGCGTCATCGGCGACATCGGCGCGAAAGACCAAAGCCTCGGCGCCCGTGGCGCGGCAGGCCTCGGCGGTGGCATGGGCCTCGGCCTCGCTGCGGGTGTAGTTGATGACGACGCGCGCGCCTTTTTCGGCGAGCATCTGCGCGCAAGAGGCGCCGACGCCGGTGGCCGAGCCGGTCACGATTGCCACGGATCCGTCGAGTTTCATCGCATGCGTCCTTCTCAGATGATCTTGCCTGCGCGCAGGCGGGAAATGTCGTCGGGGGAAAGCCCCAGCACCTCGCCCAAGACCCCGGCGCTATCCGCGCCCAAATCAGGGGCCGGGCCGCTTTGCCCGCGGGCGAGTCCCGCGAAATGGGCGGGCTGTTCGGGCACGCGCAGGGTGCCGAGCCGGGGATGGGTGATCTCGGTCAGAAGGCCGCGCGCGCGGGCCTGCTCGCTATTGGCGGCCTCATCCACCGCCCAGATGCGCGAGACCGGCACGCCCGCTGCGGTCAGCACCGCGACGACCTCGGCGGCCGAGCGCGCGCGGGTCCAGCCTTCCAATTCGTCACGAAGCGCGCGGCGGTTCTGGCTGCGCAGCTCATCGGTGAGGAAACGCGCGTCCTCGGCCAGCTCTGGCCGACCAATCGCGGCGGTCAGCGTCGCGAACAAAGGCTTGCTCGCGACCGCGATCATCACCGGCTCGTCGGCCGCATCATAAGAGCCGAAGGGGGCCGACAGCGGATGCTCATTGCCGCAGCGCAAAGGCCGCTCGCCGGTTTTCTGCCAGCTTGCCAGCACCGTCGGCAGCAGGCTGAAGAGCACGTCGAACATCGCCAGATCAATCACCGTGCCGCGCCCGGTCAGGCCCTTTTGCACCAGCCCTGCCGTGATCGCCTGCGCCGCAGAGATGCCCGAGACGATATCGCCCACGGAATCGCCCACCAAGGTCGGCGCGCCGTCGGGCATCCCGGTCACGCTCATCAACCCCGAGAGCGCTTGGGCCACCACGTCATAGCTCGGCGCTTCCGCCATCGGGCTGATCTGACCAAAGCCCGAGATCGAGCAATAGACGAGGCCGGGATGCGCGGCGCGCAGAGTTTCGGCGTCGATGCCAAGGCGCTTGGCGACACCGGGGCGGAAATTCTCGACCACGAAATCGGCCTTCGCAGCGAGCTCTTGCGCGATGCGCCGCCCCTCGGGCTGGCGCATGTCGAGCGTCACGCTTTCCTTGCCGCGGTTGAGGAAGTGGAAATTCAGACTTTCCCCTTCGCGGAACGCGCCGACATAGCGCTGGTCATCGCCATGCAACGCCTCGACCTTGATAACGCGCGCGCCCTGATCGGCCAGCATCGCCGTGCAATAGGGCCCGGCCAGCATCCGCGAGAAATCAAGGACGGTGATGCCATGCAGCGGACCCTTTGTGGCGGTTTCGGGCGAGGATGAGGTCATGGGAGCTTCCTTCTGCGAGGCGGTTTTGTCGCGCGCATGCGGCATTTTGAGAGAGCCTAGCACTTTGCGGGCAAGCCTGCGCATATCCGATTTCATGGACCCGTGATGCAGGTTGCCGCACAGCGCCCGCACAGCACCCACACAGCGTGCTTTAGGGAATATTCCCGCAGATCCCACGCCGAAAAGAGAAAAAAGCCATTGCGCGACTCACGTCCCTGAATTGCAATCCTCTGTTCGCGTTATGTGATATATCCAGAGCCAGACAGGGCTATCATTGTCCTTGGACACGAAACCGTCATCTGGGGCTTTTCCGGGCCGGTTTTGGCAATGCGCATGGGGAAAACCATGCCAAACTCACCGCAGTTTTCTCCAGCACGGAGCTTTGACATGTCTTACCGCCGCACCTTCCTGAGCAAGACCCTCGCCGGGGTTGCAGCCCTTGCCCTGACCGCGCTGCCGGTTCTGGCCGAAGATGCCAAGCCGCTGCGTTCGGCCATCGACAGCACCTTCGCCCCCCATGCGATGCCCAAGATCGAGGGCGGGCTCGAAGGCTTCAACATCGACGTGGTGCAGGAAATCTCCAAGCGCATCGGCCAGCCGATCGAGGTCGAGGGCGCGCAATTCGCGGGCCTGATCCCGGCGCTGCAAGCGGGCACCTATGACTTCCTGACCGCCGTGGTCACGATCACCCCCGAACGCGCCGAGCAGCTTTTGTTCATGGAGGGCTTCGTTGACGCCGATTACGCTTTCGTCACGCTGAAAGATGCAGCCCCGATCACCTCGCTCGATGATCTCAAGGGCAAGAAGATCGCAGTGCAGAAGGGCTCGATCTACGAGAAATTCCTCAATGACAAAGCCGCCGAGATGGGCTGGGAAGTGACTTCGTTTGCGACCTCGACCGATGGCATTCAGGCGGTGATCGCGGGCCGCGCCGACGCCTCGATCTCGGCGAATACGGTGGTGGCTTGGGCGGTCAAGAACAACCCGCGCCTCACGAATGCCTATGTCTATGAGACCGGCATGGTCTGGTCGATGCCTTTCCGCCACGACAGCGTGGCGCTGCGCGACAAGATGGAAGGCGCGCTCGAATGCATGAAGCACGACGGCACGCTCACCAAGATCTATGAGCATTGGTTCGGGGTGCCGCCGAAAGCGGGTTCGTCCACCGTCACCATCTTCCCGGGCTATGGCGCCCCCGGCACGCCCGGCTATGACGCCACCCCGCACGAGCTGAAATGCTGAGCGGGGCCGATCCGGCGCGCCCGCTGATCGAGGCGCGCGGCATCCGCAAAAGCTACGGCGATCTTGAGATCCTCAAGGGCGTCGATCTGACCGTCCATCAGCGCGAGCTGGTCTTTCTGCTTGGCCCTTCGGGGTCAGGCAAATCGACCCTTTTGCGCTGCTGCAACCTCTTGGAACAGCCGACCGGCGGCAGTCTCAAGGTCGAGGGCGTCGATATGCTTTCGCCCGCGACCGACATCAACAAGATGCGTCAGCGCATCGGCATGGTCTTTCAAAGCTTCAACCTCTACCCGCATCTGACGGTCAGCGGGAATGTCACTTTGGCTCTGCGCAAGGTGCTGAAAATGAGCCGCGACGAGGCCGAGGCGCGCGCGCTGGCCAACCTCAAGCTCGTCGGCATGGACCATAAGGCCGACAGCTTCCCAAGCCAGCTTTCGGGCGGCCAGCAGCAGCGCGTCGGCATCGCGCGATCCTTGGCTTTGGAGCCGAGCGTGATCCTGATGGACGAGCCGACCTCGGCGCTGGACCCTGAACTGGTTGGTTCAGTTCTGGCCGTCATCAAGGAGCTGCGCGACCGTGGCATGACCATGGTCATCGCCAGCCACGAGATGAACTTTGCCCGCGAAGCTGCTGACAAGGTTCTCTTTCTCGACGGCGGCGTCATTGTCGAGGAAGGCACGGCCGAGCAGATTTTCACCAATGCCCGCGAAGAGCGCACGCGGCGTTTCCTCAGTCAGGTGAGGCACTGAGATGGAGCAGATCACCGCGCCCCTCTCGGCGCCGATGTCGGGCTGGGACCGTTTCGTCTTCACCTTTCTGAACGCCGATGTCGCCTCGCGCTATTGGGTGGAAATCGCCAGCGGTCTGGGCGTCACTTTGCTTGCCGGGGGCGCGGTGGTCGTGACCGGGATCGGCGGCGGCGCGGCTTTGGCTGCCGTGCGGTCGCTCGAACGCAAATGGCTGAATGTCCCGATCATGATCTATGTGGACATTTTCCGCGCGATCCCGCCGCTCGCGCTGATCCTCGTTCTCTTCTTCGGCCTGCCGAATATCGGGATCATGCTGCCGAGTTTCGTCGTCTTGTGGCTCTCGCTCAGCCTCGTGCTCGCGGCCTTTTGCGAAGAGGTCTTCTGGGCGGGGATCACCGCAGTCAACAAGGGGCAATGGCAGGCGGCGCGCTCGACCGGGCTGACCTTCGGGCAGACGCTCTTCTGGGTGATCTTTCCCCAAGCCGTGCGGCTCGCGATCCCGCCTTTGACCAATCGCACGATCTCGATCACGAAGAACCTCGCGCTCGGCAGCGCCATCGGCATGAACGAGATCCTTGGCCGCGCCAATGCCGCTTTGTCGATGTCGTCGAATGCGACGCCCTTGACCATCGGGGCCGCACTTTACGTGCTGATCTTCATCCCGCTCATCATCGCCTCGCGCCGGCTGGAGCGCCGCTATGCCTGGGGAGGTCACTGATGGAGACGCTCTATCAGGAATTCTTCAACCTCGAGATCATGCGCAAAGTCCTGCCCATGATCCTCGCCGGGCTGAAGCAGACCGCGTTTCTCTGCGTGATGCTGATCCCGATCGGCCTCATCAGCGGGATTTTCTCGATGCTCGGCGCCACGTCCGAACGGCGCTGGATCCGCTGGCCCTCGATCGTCTTCATCGACTTTTTCCGCGCCTTCCCGCCCTTGGTGCTGATCATTTTCGTCTATTCCGGCATTCCCTTTCTCGGGCTGCAGGTTCCGGCGATGGCGGCGATTGCTGTGGCGTTTTTGCTCAATTCCGCGAGCTATTACGGCGAGATCTACCGCGCGGGGATGAAATCCGTGCCCAAGGGCCAGCGCGAAGCGGCACGCTCGACCGGGCTGTCGGCGTTCCAAACCTTCATTTACGTCACCTTCCCGCAAGCAGTGCGAAACGTCCTGCCCGATCTGTTGTCGAATACGGTCGAGCTGGTGAAGCTCACGACTTTGGCCAGCGTGATCTCGGTCCCCGAGCTCTTGCATTCCGCCGATCTGGCGCGTTCGCTGACCTATAACACCTCGCCGCTGATCCTCGCCGCAGCGATCTATCTGGTCGTGCTCTGGCCGGTGATGCGTCTGGTCTCGCGGCTGCAAAACCGCCTGAGCTGAGGCGATGGAGGCCCGCCAGCTTGCGCAATTCCTGATGGCTTGCCAATGCGCGAGCCATCAAGAGGCGGCGCTAGCGGCGGGCGTCTCGCGCTCAACCCTCAGCGAGGCGATTGCCGGGCTTGAGGCCGAGCTCGGCCTCACGCTTTTTCGCCGGAGTGGCCGCGCGATCCTGCCCGGCCCGGCGGGGCGCTGGCTTTTCCAGGAGGCCGCCGATCTGCTCGGCCTGATCGAGGCCTTGGCGCGTTTCCCGGGCGCGGCGCAGCCCCTGCGCATCGTCTCGCCTTTGCGCTTCATGTTCGGGCGGCTCTACCGCGCCTCGGTGCCTGCGGCGCGCGCGCTGAATGCGCAATCCCCCGCGATCCTGCCGCGCATCCGCTTTGCCTCGCCCTATGCGGCGGGGCTCGATGTCGCGGGGGGCTATGACGATGCCGATCTGCGGCTCGCCTATGCCGATCTGACCGCGCCGGGCGATGTGTTTCTCTTCGATGACGACTGGGTCGCAGTCGAGGGCGGCACCGGCGACGGCCCGCCCGAGATCTGGCTGCCGCCCTTGCCCGAGGGCGAAAGCGCGCGCATCCGCGATTATTGCCGCGCGAACGGGTTGCCCGATCCCGCCCCGGTCGAGGAGGACGTCGGCGTTCTCGCGCGGCTCGGCCAAGCGCGGGCGCGGACATGGTTGCTCGCGCCCTATAGTCTGGTGGCGCATGGCGTCGCGGGGGGCGCGCTGCCGGTTCACCGCCTGACGCCGCCTTTGACGAGCCCAGTCATGGCGCAGGTGCTGAGCCGCGAGCCCGCGACCATGGCCGCCGCTGAGGCCTTCATCGCCCTGATCCGCGCCCGCATCGACCTGCCGCCCGAGCCGCAGCTTTTCGCCCCCGCCTTTACCCTGCGCGATCTGGTTGCGGTGGATCGGCTTGCGAAAACCGGCAACACCACCCGCGCCGCGCGCCATCTCAACATCACCCAGCCCGCGCTCTCGGCCGCCTTGGCGCGGGTCGAAGAAACGCTTGGCCGCCCGCTCTTCCGCCGCCACAGTCGTGGCGTCACCCCCGTTGATCCCGCGCTTGATCTGATCGCCGAGATCGCCGCGCGCATTGCGGGCATCACGCAAGAGGCGCGCCATGTTGCCTTGCAAGAGCGCCAGGAGGTGGTGATCGGCCATAGCGCCGCGGCGATGCTCTGCCCTGAAATCGCAGGGAAAATGGCGGATGGGCTCGCCGAATGGCAGCGGCTTTTGCCCGGCGTCAAGCTGCGGCTGATCGAGGCCCCGGCGCGCAGGCTCGATCTGATGCTGCGCGCGGGCGAGCTGGGCATTGCGATCTTTGACGCGCCCGAAGGCGCCGGGCCGGGGCAAAGGCTTTGCGCTTTGGGGCGGCTTTGCCAGATCGGCACCGGCGCGCTGGTCCTGCCCGCCGAGGATGAGGGCATCGCGATGCTTTCCGGTCTGCGCAGTGGGGTTCAGGGCGCGAGCCTGCCGCTGTGCGCGGCACTGGCGCGCGCGGGCGGCGCGACGCTTTTGCCCGAACGGCTGGCGCGCGCCTTGGCCCCGGATCTGCCCGCGCATGCGCTTCAGCCCGCGCGCGCGATGATCCTGCGGACCTCTGTGACCACCGACCGCAGTCTCGGCGAGGCAGAGCAGCTTTTGCTGTCCTGCCTGCGGCGCGCTTTTGCTGGCGATGACGCGTCCGATCAGGCGGCGCGATAACGCCCGAGATGCGCCTCGACGCCGCCGAACACCTGCTCATCCACGGTCAGCCGCTTGACCAAAGGGGCGGTCGCGCTTTCCTCGGTCATGCCGATGCCGCCGTGAAGCTGAACCGCCTCGCGCGCGATCAGCCCGCCCGAAGTCACCGCCTGCACCCAAGCCGCATGAGCGAGCTGCGCCGCGCGCGGGTCTTGGGCATCGAGCGCGCGGGCGGCGGCACCGGATAGCGCGCGCGCCTCTTCCAGCGCGATCGAGAGATCCACCATGCGGAACTGGATCGTCTGGAAGGACCCTAAAGCCTGCCCGAACTGCCGCCGCTCGCGCATATAGGCCAAAGTCATCTCGTAAAGCGCGCCCATCGCGCCGGTCGCATCGGCGGCGGCGGCGGAAAGCGCGCGGGCGAGCGCCAAGGGCAGGGCCTCGGCCCCGCCCGCGATCACCGTGCCCGCATCGACCGGCGGCACGGTCCAGATGGCGCGGCCATCGATCATCTGGCGCGCCGGGCCGGGCAGGGGGGCGAGACGCAGCGCGCCCGAGCCGTCAAGCATCAGCACCTGAGTGGCGCCCTCGGGACCAAACGCGGTAAAGGGCAGGCCCGCGTGATCGGGGCGGGCATCGAGCAGATTGCCCGAAACCGCGACCCGCGCCGCGCCCGCACTCACCTGCGTGCCCAGATCGGTCCCGGCGAGCAGCAAGGGCACCAGAACGCACTCAAGCGCCGGGGTGGCTTGAAGCCCCGCGCGGCCAATCTCAGTCGCAATCGCGGCCTCGCCCTGCGCGCCAGCTTCCGCCCCTCCTTGGGCCTCAGAGAGCCCCGCGCCGATCAGCCCCAGTTCGGCGAGACCCGGCAGCGGATCGGTGCCCTTGGCCTCATCGGCAAAGCGCGCCACGGATCGGGCCAGCACCTCGAGATCGCTTTTTTCCATCATCGCGGCCATCCCTATCTCAGCCCCAAAACCTGTTTCGACAAGATCATGCGCTGCACCTCATTCGAGCCGCCCCAGATCGTCACTTTGCGCAGATTGAGCCAAGCGGCCATTGCGCCCTGCGCTTGGGCGTCCTCACCCGGAGCCTCGCCCTCAAGGAAAGCCTCGTCATGGACGAGCGCGCGCCGCCCGAAGAGATCGAGCCGCAGCCGCGACAGATCCTGCGCGATTTCGGTGCCCCGGATCTTGAGCCGCGAGGCTTCCGGCCCGGGTTTTCCGCCTGCTTCTGAGGCGGCAAGCAGCGCCAGTTCCATCTCCTCCAAAGCCAGCAGCGCGATCTCGATCCGGGTCAGGCGGTTCAGGAAGGTGATGTCGTCAAGCCGCCCCATTGCCGCCGCATCCTCGCGGATCTCGCCCAAAATCCGGCGCGAGCGCGCTGCGCCCGACATCGAAAACCGCTCATATTCCAGCAGGAACTTGCCGTAGCCCCAGCCCGCGCCTTCGGTACCGACCAGATTTTCGACCGGCACGCGCACCTCGTCGAAAAAGACCTCGTTGAATTCGGCCTCGCCGTCCAAGGTCTTGATCGGGCGCACGGTGATGCCCGGCGTCTTCATGTCGATCAGAAGGAAACTGATGCCCTCCTGCGGACGCGCGCCCTTGGCGGTGCGCACCAGCGCGAACATCCAATCGGCCCAATGCGCCCAGGTCGTCCAGATCTTCTGGCCGTTGACGACGTAATGATCGCCCTCGCGCCGGGCCGAGGTGCTGAGGCTCGCCAGATCCGAGCCCGCGCCCGGCTCGGAATAGCCCTGACACCAGAAGGTCCGGTTCTCGCGGATATCGGGCAGGAAGCGCGCGCGTTGGGCGTCATTGCCGAAGGCATGAATGACCGGCCCCGCCATGCTGATCCCGAACTGACAGGGATGGGGGGCCGGGATCGCGCCATATTCGCGCTCGAAGAGATAGCGCTGCACCGGGGTCAGACCGGGGCCGCCCATCTCGCGGCTCCAGCCGATCGCGTAGAAATTGCGCGCGGCCAGCACCTCCTGCCAGCCGGTCAGATCGTCGCGGGTCAGGCGGATGTTTTGGCGCACTTTCTGGGCGAGATCCGCCGGCAGGCGCGCGCGCAGCCACGCGCCCGCCTCTGCGGCAAAGGCGCGATCGGCCTCGGTGATGGTCAGGGTCATCGTCTCTCCTCAGATGATGTTTTGCGCGCGAAGGCGGGTGATGTCGGCGGCGGACAGGCCCAGAAGATCGGCCAGAACCGCAGGCCCATCCGCGCCGAGATCGGGCGCGGGCGCGGTCTCTCCCCGCGCGAGACCGGCGAAATGGGCGGGCTGTTCGGGGATGAGCAGGGGGCCGAGCCGGGGATGGTCGTGCCGGGTCAGAAGGCCGCGGTGCTGCGCCTGCGGGCTGAGGGCGGCCTCATCGACGCCAAGAATGCGCGCGGCGGGCACGCCTTTCGCGCTCAGATGGGCCACGACCTCGGCGGCGGGGCGGGCGCGGGTCCAGCCCTCGATCTCGAGGCGCAGCGCCTCGGCATGGTGGCGGCGCAGGGCATCCGAGGCAAAGCGCGGGTCGTCCAGCAGCGCGGGGCGCGCGATCGCATGGGCAAGGGTTTGAAAAAGCGCGCGATTGGCGACCGCGATCATCACCTTTTCGTCGCGCGCCCGATAGGCGCCGAAAGGAGCCGAGAGCGGATGGGCATCGCCGCTTGGCTGCGGGCGCTGCCCGCTTTGCTGCCAGCCCGCAAGCGCGGTCGGCAACAGGCTGAAAAGCGCGTCAAACATCGCAATGTCGATCGCCGCCCCCGCGCCGGTGCGGGCGCGGCGCAAAAGCGCCGCCGTAATCGCCTGCGCCGCATAAAGCCCCGCAACGGTGTCGCCGATGGAATCGCCCACCAGCACCGGATCGCGGCCCGGCTCTCCGGTGACGCTCATCAGCCCGGACATCGCCTGCGCGATCACATCATAAGAGGGCAGGGCCGAGAGCGGCCCGCTTTGGCCAAAGCCCGAGATCGCGCAATGGATCAGCCGGGGGTTCTCGGCGCAGAGCCGCGCGGCGTCGATGCCCAGACGCGCAGCGACGCCGGGGCGGAAATTCTCGATCACCACATCGGCGCGCCGCGCCAGCGCCTGCGCCAGATCGCGCCCTTCGGGCTGGCGCAGATCGAGCATCAGGCTTTCCTTGCCGCGGTTGAGCATGTGGAAATTCACGCTTTCGCCCGCCCGCGCCGCGCCCATCTGGCGCTGGTCATCGCCCTCGGGCGGCTCGATCTTGATGATGCGCGCGCCCTGATCGGCAAGCAGCGCGGTGCAAAACGGCCCCGCCACCACCCGCGAGAAATCGAGGATGGTAATCCCGGCAAAGGGGCGCGGATCAGAGGCGGTCTCGCTGGTCATGGGCTAAGACTGTCCCAATTTCGCGCGCGCGTGAAATCGCGACTTCCGAATAAAGTGATAAATATTTCCGAACATCAGATGAGCTCTTGCGCCGCCCCTGTTCGGGCCATGATATATCCCGATCAACCATTGCGGCAGTTCATGGATATCCTGACCCTTACCCTCGTCGATGCGATCTTCCGCAACCGTGGCGTGCGCCAAGCCGCGCGGGCCGAGGGGCGTTCGCCTTCGACCGTCAGCTCGGCGCTCTCGCGGCTCGAGGCGGCGATTGCCGTGCCGCTGATCCGCCGACAGGGCACGACCTTCATCCTGACGCTTGAGGCGGAACGCCGCGCGCCGATGCTGGCCCAGACCGTCGCGAGCATTCAGGCGCTGCTGGAAACCGCCGCGCCGGGTCGGGCCGAAGTGCCGCAGATCAGCATCGAGGCGCTGACCCGCTTTTCGGTGACCGCGCATCGCGGCAGCATCCGGGGCGCGGCGCGCTCTTTGGGGATCGGCCAGCCACAGCTCACGCGGCAATTGGGCGATTTCGAGCGGCGGCTCGGGGCCGAGCTTTTGGCGCGCACGGCCTCTGGCGTCACCCTGACCGCGACGGGGCGCGCGCTTTTGCCCCATGCCGAGGCGGTGGTGACGGGGTGGGAGACGATGGCGCGCGCCGCCTCGGACCGCTTCAAGCGCGACATCAGCACCTGGCGTCTGGGCACGGTGATGCCTTTGGGTCATGAAAGCTCGATCGCGCGGATGCTGTCCAATCTCACCGCGCATTGGGCGCGCGAACAGGCGCGCCACCCGCTGCTGATCTCCAGCCATACCGCCGATGAGCTGATGCTGGGGCTGAAGACGCGGCGCTTTGATCTCGTCGTCATCGACCATGTGAAGATCCCGCGCGATTTCTTCTGGGCCGAGATTTCCAGCGCGCCTTTGGCCTTGGTCGGCGACGCCGGGGTGATGGCGTCCGAGCCCTCGATCCCAGAGCTCTTGCGGAAATATCCGCTGGCTCTGCCCAGCCTGCAAAGCGGCATCCGCCAAGAGGCGATGCGGTTTTTGGAAGCGACGCTTGGCCCCGAGGCCGCGAATATCCCGATCATCGAGGTCGATTCGATCCCCGTGATCATCAATCTCGTGGCCGATCACCGTTATATCTCGATCCTGCCGCAGCCCTCGCTGGTGCGGCTGCCGTTTTCCTTCCGCCACATCAGCCTTGCGCCCGACCATCTCCAGCGGCTGGTGCTGGCCTGGCGGCGCAGCGGCCTGCCCGATGGGCTGATCGAGGCGGTGCGCCATTCGGTGCTGACCGATGAGGCGACGAGCAAGGCGACCGAGGCCGAGAACCCGCCCGCGCGATAGCCCGCGAGACGGTGTTCGGCACTTGGGATATGCCTGAGAGACAGGGCCGGGATTATCGTTTTCCCATCCGGCCCGCCTTGGAGGCCGCAAAAGCGATGGATGCCATGTCAGATTTCGATCTCGTCCTTTCCGGAACTGTCGTGCTGCCCGAGCGGCAAATCGAAAACGGCCATGTCTGCGTGCGCGACGGCAAGGTCGCTTTGGTCGCGCAGGGCTCTGCCCCCGCCGCGCGCGAGCGCCATGACTTGGGCGAGGCGCTGATCCTGCCCGGCGCGATTGACGCGCAGGTCCATTCGCTGAGCCAGAAGGGCACCGAGGATTTCATCTGGTCGACCCGCGCCGCAGCCGCAGGCGGCGTCACCACCATCGTCGATATGCCCTATGACGAGGGCAATCTGGTGTGCTCGGCCGAAGCCGTGCGCCGCAAGGCCGATCACGCCGGCGCGCAGGCCCGCGTCGATTTCGCGCTTTACGGCACGATCGACCCCGAGGAAGGCCCGACCCGCATCGCCGAACAGGCGCAAGCCGGGGTCGCGGGCTTCAAATTCTCGACCTTCGGCACCGATCCCAAACGCTTCCCGCGCATCCCCGCGCCGCTGATGGCCGCGTGCTTTGCCGAAGTCGCCAAGACCGGGCTGGCCGCTGGCGTGCATAATGAAAACGACGAATATGTGCGTTGGGCGATGGATCAGGTGAAGGCCTCGGGCGTCACCGATTACCGCGCGCATGGCATGTCGCGCCCGCCGCTGACCGAGCTGCTCGCGATGGCCGAGATCTATGAGATCGGCGCCCATACCGGCTGCCCGGCCCATGTCGTTCACTGCTCGCTGCCACGCGGCTATGAGATCGCGGCGAGCTACCGCGCGCAGGGCTATCAGGCGACGGTCGAATGTCTGATCCATTATCTGATGCTCGACGAGGAGGTGGACGCCAAGCGCCTTGGCGGGCGCTCGAAATGCAACCCGCCCTTGCGCCCGCGCGCCGAGGTCGAGGGGCTCTGGCGTCAGATCACCGAGGGCAATGTCACGCTTCTCTCGACCGATCACGTCAGCTGGTCTCTGGACCGCAAGACCGATCCCGACATGCTGAAAAACGCCTCGGGCCTGCCGGGGCTGGAAACCATGATCCCGCTTTTCGTCAAAGGCGCGCTTGAACGCGGCGTGCCGCTGACCTGGGCCGCGCGTCTGATGGCTGCCAATCCCGCGCGCCATTTCCGCATTGACCACGTCAAGGGCGCGCTGACCGTCGGGCGCGACGCCGATATCGTCGTGCTGACGCCCGAGCCCTTCACCGTCGATACCGCCAAGACCGGCAACAGCGTCTCGGGCTGGTCGCCTTTCGACGGGATGGAGCTGCCCTGGCGCGTCGCCGCGACCTATTCGCGCGGCGATCTGGTCTTTGACGGCAGCCGCGTCGTCGCCGAGCCCGGTCGCGGCCAATGGATCCGCCCCGACCGCGCCATCCCCTTCGACGCAGGCCGCCCGTGAGCGCGCCGGTGAGTGGCGCGGCGCTCAGCAATCTGCGCATCGACACCGCCCGCCTTGGCGCAGATCTCGCGGCTTTGGCCGAGATCACCGAGCCGGGCCGTCCGTGGACGCGCCGCGCCTTCACGCCGAAATTCCTCGAAGGCCGCGCTTGGCTTGAGGGCCGGATGCAGGCGGCGGGGTTGACCACGCGCATTGATGCGGCGGGCAATCTCATCGGGCGGCTGGCGGGCAAGACCTCGGGCGCGGGCGTCTTGATGGTCGGCTCGCATTCCGACACCGTGCCCGATGGCGGCCGCTTTGACGGGATCGCGGGGGTTCTCGCCGGTCTCGAGATCGCGCGTGCGGTGCAGGATCAGGGCATTACCTTCGCGCATGACCTTGAAATCGTGGATTTTCTGGCCGAAGAGGTCTCGATCTTCGGCGTGTCTTGCGTCGGCAGCCGCGGGCTCTCGGGGCAGCTTCCCGAGGATTGGCTGAGCCGTATCGCGGACGGTCGCGATCTGAAAGCCGCGATTGCCGAGGCGGGCGGCGCGATTGAAGAGGCCACGCCCCGCGCCGATGTGAAGGGCTTTCTCGAGCTGCATATCGAGCAAGGTCCGGTCCTTGAGGCCGAGGGCCTGCCGATTGGCGTTGTCACCGCGATTGCCGGGATCACCCGCGTTCTGGTGACCGTCGCGGGCCGCCCCGATCATGCGGGCACGACGCCGATGAACGCGCGCCAAGATGCGCTGATCCCCGCCGCCGAGCTGGTGCTGGCGATCCGCGCCAAGGCCGATGCCTTGGCCGCAGGTCCGGGCCATTTCACCGCCACGGTGGGCGAGTTCCGCATGGAGCCCAATGCCGCCAATGTCGTCCCCGCGCGGGTCGAGATGCTGATTGACGCGCGGGCATCCGAGCGCGCCGATATGGAGGCGTTTCTGGACTGGCTCGGCACCGAGGGCGCGCGCCACGGCGCCGAGGTCAAGGTGCTTTCCGACAATCCCCCGAAACCCAGCCATCCGGCGGTCTGCGATCTGCTGGAAGCGGCGGCGGAAAAGCTTGGGGCTGGACATCGCCGCATGGTATCCGGGGCAGGGCATGACGCCGCCTGGATGGGGCGGATCGCGCCGACCGCGATGGTCTTTGTGCCCTGCGCGGGCGGGCGCAGCCATTGCCCCGAGGAATGGGCCGAGACCGGGGATATCGCCCTTGGCGCGGCTGTGATGCTGGAAACGCTGATCGAAATGGACCGTCTGGTCCCGGTAATCGCTTAAAGGAGTTTGGCCATGGGACGTATTCTGGTCGAAAAAGATGTCGAGGCTGCGGTCAAGGGCGGCTCGATCTATGCGGCGGGCGGCGGTGGCTGGTCGGATCATGGCCGGATGCTGGGCCTTGCGGCGGTGAATGCCGGTCAGCCCGAGCTGGTTTCCATCGACGAGCTGGACGAGCAGGACTGGGTCGCGACGGCGGCGGCGATTGGCGCGCCTGCCTCGACCACGCCTTGGGAGATGCGCGGCGTCGATTACATCAAGGCGGTGCAGATGCTGCAGGACGCTTTGGGCGAGCGCGTCGCGGGCCTGATCATCGGGCAGAACGGTAAAAGCTCGACCCTGAACGCCTGGCTGCCCTCGGCAATCCTTGGCACGAAAGTCGTCGATGCGGTCGGCGATATTCGCGCCCATCCGACCGGAGACATGGGCTCGATCGGGATGGCCGGTTCGCCCGAGCAGATGATCCAGACCGCCGTCGGCGGCAACCGCGCCGAGAACCGCTATATCGAGCTGGTGGTGCGCGGCGCGACCGCGAAGATCTCGCCGATCCTGCGCACGGCCTCCGATATGTCGGGCGGCTTTATCGCCTCCTGCCGCAATCCGCTGCGCGCCTCTTATGTGCGCCAGAATGCGGCGCTTGGCGGGATTTCGATGGCGCTGGCTTTGGGCGAGGCGATCATTCAGGCCGAAAAATCCGGCGGTCACGCGGTCATTGACGCGATCTGCAAGACCACCGGCGGCCATATTCTGGCCGAGGGCGTCATCACCCGCAAAGCCGTCGTCTATACGCCCGAGGCGTTCGACGTGGGCACCGTCACCATCGGTTCGGGCGACAGCGCGAAAGTGCTGCATGTGATGAACGAATATATGGCCGTCGACAGCGCCGAGGGCACGCGCCTTGCGACCTTCCCCTCGGTGATCACCACGCTCTCGCCCGAGGGCGAGGCGCTGAGCGTCGGCCAGCTGCAAGAAGGCATGAAGATCTTCGTGCTGCATGTCCCGAAAGAGATCATCCCGCTCTCGGCCTCGGTGCGCGACGCCTCGGTCTATCCGCCGGTCGAAAAGGCCATGGGGATCGAGATCGCCCGTTACGCGCTCGACTGAGCCACCCTTCCGGGCGGTCGCATCAGGCCGCCCCCCGTTTTCGTGAAAGGAACCGCCATGCCGCGTCCCAATCCGCGCCACCCGAATTTCCCGATCCCCTCGGGCCCCGAACTCCGCGCCAAAGGCTGGCGGCAAGAGGCGCTGCTGCGCCTCTTGGAAAACGTCCTCGCCGTGGGCGAAGACCCCGAAAATCTCGTGGTCTATGCCGCCCTTGGCCGCGCCGCCCGCAACTGGGAGGCCCATGCCGGGATCGTCAAGGCGCTAACCGAAATGGGCGAGGATCAGACGCTGCTTGTCCAGTCGGGCAAGCCGGTCGGTCTTTTGAAAACCCATGCCAAAGCGCCTTTGGTCATCATGGCCAATTGCAACTTGGTCGGCCAATGGGCCAAGGCCGAATATTTCTATGACCTGCAAAAGAAGGGCCTGATCTGCTGGGGCGGGCTGACGGCGGGCTGCTGGCAATATATCGGCAGCCAAGGCGTCATTCAGGGCACCTATGAGATCTTCATGCGCATCGCCGAAAAGCGCTTCAATGGCTCGCTCGCCGGGCGCTTCATCCTGACCGCAGGCATGGGCGGCATGGGCGGCGCGCAGCCTTTGGCCGGGCGCATGGGCGGGGCGGCGACCTTGGTTGTCGATATCGACCCCGAGCGCGCCAAGATGCGCAAGGAGATCGGCTATCTCGAGACCATCGCCAGCGATCTCGACGAGGCTTTGGCGCTGATCGCCAAGGCGGTCGAGGAAAAGCGCGCGACCTCGGTCGGGCTGGTTGCCAATGCGGCGGACGTTTACCCCGAGATCCTGCGTCGCGGCGTGATCCCCGATATCGTGACCGACCAGACCTCGGCCCATGATCTGGTTTACGGCTATGTCCCGCGCGGCCTTAGCCTCGAGGAAGTGCGCCGGATGCGCGAAGAGGATCCGACCGCGCTGATGGCGCTGTCGCGCGCCTCGATCGTGCCGCATGTCGAGGCGATGCTCGGCTTTCAGAAGGCCGGGGCAGAGGTCTTCGACAACGGCAACCTCATCCGTACGCAGGCCAAAGAGGGCGGCGTCACGAACGCCTTCGACATCCCGATCTTCACCGAGGCCTATCTGCGCCCGCTCTTCTGCCGTGCGATCGGCCCCTTCCGCTGGATGGCGCTGTCGGGCGAGGAAAGCGACATTGCCCGCATCGACGACCTGCTGCTCGAAATGTTCGCCGACAACAAGATCGTCACGAACTGGATCAGCCTTGCCCGCCAGAACGTGCCGTTTGAGGGCCTGCCCTCGCGCATTGCTTGGCTGGGTCATGGCGAGCGCACGCGGCTTGCGCTTCGCGTCAACGAGCTCGTGGCCAGCGGCGAGCTGAAAGGCCCGGTCGCCTTCTCGCGCGATCACCTCGACGCGGGCGGCATGGCGCATCCGAATATCATGACCGAGAATATGAAGGACGGCTCGGATGCGATTGCGGACTGGCCGCTTCTCGATGCGATGCTGATGTGCTCGTCGATGGCCGATCTCGTGACGATCCATTCGGGCGGCGGCGGCTATGCCGGCTATATGACGAGCTGCGGCGTGACCATCGTCGCCGATGGCACCGAAGAGGCCGCGGCGCGCATTGACCACGCGATCACCAATGACACCTCGATCGGCGTGATCCGCTATGCCGATGCGGGCTATGAGGAGGCGCTGGACGAGGCAGAGAAGGCCAAGATCGGCCATATCAAGCTGTAAGCGGCCCGCGCCTCAGCCGATCCGCAAGACCGAAAGACCGCGCCCTCAGGCGCGGTCTTTTCCGGTGATGCGATGGGCATCGGGCACGGTATGGCGGCGCGCGATCTCATGGGCGCGCCCGGCATCGCCCGCGCAGATCGCGGCGAGCAAGGGCTCGTGCAGGTCGATGATTGCCTGCGGCTCGTCATAGAAATCATCGGCCATGCGCAGGAACAACAGCGCCGGACCCTCGAGCCTGCGATAAAGATCCTGCAAGCGCCGACTGCCCGACAAAGCAATGACCGTGCGGTGAAAAAGCAGGTCGAGCTCCAGAAGCTTGCGGCGCTGACGCGCGGCTGCCGCCTGCCGCATCTGTTCCATCACCCCTGAAAGCCGCGCCTTGCCCGCCTCGTCAATGCGCTGCGCCGCAAGCTCTGCGCCAAGCGATTCCAGCGTGTCGCGCAGGATGGAAATATCGCTGATGTCTTCCTCGGTGACCGAGATCACGAAATTCCCGCGCCGGGGCCGGTGCTCGACCAGACCATCGGCCTGCAGATATTTCAGCGCGCCGCGGATCGTGCCCTGAGACACGCCAAAGCGCTCGGCCAGCTCCATTTCCACCAAACGCTCGCCCGGTTTGAACACCCCGGTCAGGATCGCATCCTGCAAGGTGGCGGCGGCCTCTGCTTCGAGGCTGGGGCGGGTGAGACTGAAGCCCTCATCTGACAGCATCGGCATTCCTTGTTCTAATCTGGCCTTGTTCTGATCCGGCCGTGTTCTGATCCGGCCGTGTTCTGATCCGGGCTTCTGGTGGCCCAGCCTTCTTGTGGTCCGGCGCCTGATTAGAGCCAGCCGCCCGGGCTGTCACTTGGCACCGAGATGAATTTTCTTGCGAAGTCGGGGCTCCAAACGAACAGAAAGGACCCGTTGCATTTATTATTGATAATCATTAATCGAGAAAAGAACAACTGACGACCCGAGGAGACGGAAATGAGCGGTGTGTTTTCCAGAGATTTCGCGGCCGAGATGCCGCTGGTGGATCATGCCGAGGGCGTCTGGATCCAGACCGTGGACGGGCAGCGCTATCTCGACGGGATGGGCAGCGCCGGGGTGATCGGGATCGGTCATGGCCGCACCGAGATCTATGAGGCGCTGGCCGGGCAGGGCACCAAAGTATCCTATGTCTATACCGCCTCTTTCACCCATCCCTGGCAGGAAGAGCTGTCGAAATCCATGCTCTCGGTCGCGCCCGAGGGCATGTCGGCGGTCTATTTCGTCTCGGGCGGCTCTGAGGCCAATGAAACCGCGCTCAAGCTCGCCCGCCAGTATCACGTCGAGCGCGGCGAGCCGACGCGCCACAAGATGCTGGCGCGCTGGCAGAGCTATCATGGTGTGACGATTGCGACATTGTCGCTGTCGGGGCGGACCTCGTGGCGCGCGCCCTATGACCCCTATATGCTGCCGGTGGTCCATGTCTCGCCGCCCTATAATTACCGCTGCACGATCTGCGGCGGCGAGGGCGATTGCACCGATCATTGCATCGAGGAACTCGAGCGCACCATCCTGCTCGAAGGGCCGGAAACCATCTCGTGCTTCTTTGCCGAAACCATCATCGGCACCACCGCCTCGGGCGTGACGCCGGGGCCGGACTATTACCGCCGCGTGCGCGAGCTTTGCGACCGCTACGGCATCCTCTTCATCTGCGACGAGGTGCTGATGGGCTATGGCCGGGTCGGGCGGCCCTTTGCCATCGAGGATTGGGGCATCACCCCCGATATGATCACCTGCGGCAAGGCGATCGGCTCGGGCTATGCGCCTTTGGGCGCGGTCATCGTCTCGGAAAAGATCGCGGGCTTTTTCCGCGAGGGCCGGCGCCGCTTCGTCCATGGCTTCACCTATAGCGGCCATGCGATGTCGTGTTTCGTCGGCCAGAAGGTCTTTGAGATCATGAAGCGCGAGGATCTCTTCCGCCGCCCCGGCCGCATCGGCGCCTATCTGCACGAGCGTCTGGGCGCGCTGCAACAGCGCCATGAGATGATCGGTGATCTGCGCGGGCGCGGCCTTTATGCGGGGCTCGAATTCGTCGCCGATCGCCAAAGCCGCGCGCCTTTCGCCCCCGAGCAACAGATCACCACGCGGCTCGTCTCTATGATGCGCGAGCGGGGCGTGATCGTCGGTGGCGGCGTGCCGGGCGCCAATTACGGCAAGGGCGGCGATCACATCCAGATCAGCCCGCCCTTCATCATTACCGAGGCCGAGATCGACACGCTGACCGGCGCTCTTGACGAGGTTCTGACTGTTCTTGGACAAGAGCCGCGGATGCTGGCCGCCGAATAAGCGGCCCGCACCCTGACGCTGACGAAAGACCCTAGAAAGACCCCGAGACCACTCTCGACAAACCACTTAAAAAACACTGACCAACAGGAGATGCAGCAATGAAAAAAATACTCACCGCATCGCTTTTCGCTTTTCTCGCCGCCGGAGCGGCTCAGGCGGAGGTGACCATGCGCATTGGCGGCGCGGGCTCGGATGCGAGCCCCGACACCAAGGCGATGGAGGTCTTTGCCGATAAGCTGAAAGAGCGCGTGGGCGACAAGATCACGGTCGAGCTCTTCCCGAATTCGCATCTGGGCACCGTCGACGAGATGGTCGAGCAGGTGAAGGGCGGCGTGCTCGAATGCATGTATGAAAGCGTGGGCGTGCTCGGCTCGTTCCACCCGGCGGCGAATATCGAAGGCGTCGCCTATGTCTACCGCGACGAGGACCATTTCTTCCGCATCTGGCGCGGCCCGGTCGGCAAGGAGATCCTCGATTCCATCGCCAATGACGCCGGTTTCCGCGTGATCGGCCCGGCCTTCCACGGCTTCCGCGACATGCTGACGAATGCGCCGATCACCAAGGTCGAAGATCTCGAAGGGCTGAAAATCCGCGCGCCGGGCATTCCGGCCTATATCGAATCGATCCGCGCGCTTGGCGCAAACCCGGCGACCGTGGCCTTTGAAGAGGTCTATGCCGCGCTGCAAAGCCATGTCGTTGACGGGGTCGAGCAGCCGCTGACCGCGATCAAGGACAAGCGTTTCTATGAGGTGGTGAAAAACCTCGCGCTGACCAATCACATGGCCGAAACCATGGGCTTCATGTGCAATGCCGATTGGTTCAACGGGCTGGACGAGGCCGACCGGGGCGCGATCGAGGCTGCCGCGACCGACAGCGCCGATTGGTATCGCGGCTATACCGCCGACAGCCAGTCGAAGCTTCTGGCCGAGTTCGAGGCCGAAGGCGTGACCGTCACCCGTCCCGATCTTGCGCCCTTCATCGCCAAGGCGGCGACGGCCTCTTATGATCCGGCGCTGCAGCCGATCATCGACAAGGTCCGTGCGGTCGAGTGAACCGCCTCGCGCGCCTCCGCCCCCGGAGGCGCAACCCTTTCCGCCGGAGAACTCCCTTGTCCAAAGCCCTGACCCTTATCGGCAGCGCCTTGCGCGGACTTTTGGCCGCGATCGTCATCTGCGCATTGTTTTTCATCGTCGTGCTCGTCTTCTATCAGGTCGTCACCCGCTATGTGACCGGCACCGCGACGCCCGAGCTGGCCGAGATTGCCCGCTTCCTCTTCATCTGGCTGGTCTTTGCCGGATCGGCCTGGCTCATCAGCCGCGGCGATCTGATCGCCATCGACTTCTTTTCCGCGCAGGCGGGCAGGGGCGGCAAGCGCACCCTGCGCATCTTCGCCGATCTGTGCACCGCAGCCTTTCTGGTCGCGCTGATCAGCTATTCGGGAAAGCTGCTTGATGTGGTCGCGATCAAACACGCGCCCGCAACCGGCATTCCCTACCGCTGGGTCTATCTGGCGCTGCCGGTCTTTGCCGTCTCGGGCATCTTTTTCGTGATCGAGCGGCTGGTGACCACCGGCTTTTTCGCGCGTCCCAGCGCCATCTCAGACAAAGCCGGAGACTGATCCATGTTGATGCTTCTGACACTTGCGATCATTCTTTTTGCGCTGATGTTTCTGGCGGTGCCGATCGCCATCGCGCTTGGCATTGCCTCGGTCGCGATCATCCTGATCTGGGGCACGCCGGGCTTTGTGCTGGCCCAGAAGATGGTGAACGGGATCGATTCCTTCCCGCTTCTCGCGGTGCCTTTCTTCATCCTGGCCGCCGCGATCATGAATTCGGGCGGGATCACCACGCGGATCGTCGATCTCTTGGGCTCGCTCATGGGGCGGCTGCGCGGCAGCTCTGGCACCGTCAACGTCGGCACGAATATCTTCCTCGCGGGGATTTCGGGCTCGTCGGTTGCCGATGCCTCGGCCACCGGCGCGCTGATGATCCCCGAGATGAAGAAAGAGGGCTATAGCGGCGCTTTCGCCGCCGCTTTGACCGCGACCGCCGCGCTTTTGGGTCCGATCCTGCCGCCCTCGATCCCCTTGGTGATCTATGGCGTGATTGCCGATGTCTCGATCATGAAGCTCTTCGTCGGCGGCTATCTGCCCGCGCTGATGGTGGCTTTCGCGCTGATCTTCTACGTCAATCTCTATGCCGCGAAAAAGGGTCTGCCGCGCCGTGGCCGTCAGGGCGGTGCCGAGATCTGGCGCAAGTTCAAAGGCGCGGTCTGGGCGATGTCGATGCCGATCCTGCTGCTGGTCGGCGCGCGCGGTGGCTTTTTCACCATCACCGAGATCGGCGCGGTTCTTGTCGTCTATGCGCTCTTCGTCGGCTGGGTGATCCACCGCGAGTTTCGCTGGAGCAAGCTGCCCGCGATCTTGCTCGATGCCGGAATGCAGACCGCCAATATCATGCTCGTGGTCGCGACCTCGTCTTTCGTGGCCTATCTCATGGTGGTCCATGGCGTGCCGAAGGATCTGTCGCGCTGGATCCAGGAGGCGCATCTCTCGCCGGTGGTCTTCCTGCTGCTGATCAACGTGATCCTGCTTCTGGCCGGCGCCTTCCTCGACTCGACGCCCGCGACGATCATCATCGTCCCGATCGTGCTGCCCTCAGCCATGGCGCTTGGCATCGACCCAGTCCATTTCGGCCTGATCGTTGTCGTCAACCTGATGATCGGCCTGATCCATCCGCCGATGGGGCTGAACCTCTTGATCACGCAGGCCATCGCCAAAGAGCCAATGGGCGCGATCCTGAAAGAGAGCATTCCTCTGCTCGGGATCATGCTGGCCATCCTGCTGCTGATCACCTTCGTCCCGGCAACCGTGCTCTGGCTGCCAAGCGTGATGGGGCTCTGAGCCCCGCAGAGCCGACAACCAAAGCCACAACCAACCCCCCGGCGACATCCTCGTCGGGGGGTATATTCATGACATAACTCGGATTATCCATCTCTGATAGCTCGGCCCGGGGCTCAGATGTCCTCGTCGGGATAGGGCAAATCCTCGGCGGCGACATTGATGAAATCGGGCGTGGGCGTGACCGCAAAGCGGATCGCGGAGATCTGGGTTTTCCCGTCCAGCAGGGCTTTGACCAGCCGGTGCATCCCGTCCATCACCCGGCCCTCTGCGCACAGCAGGATCGGAAAAGCGAGATCGGCTTGCGCCACCAGCGCCATATGGGCCGCGAGCGCGCGCGGCGTCGGCAGCGCCCCATCGCGAAACCACCAGTTTTCGTCGAGCTCGGCGATCGCGCGCAGATCGACCGGCGCGGGCGGGATGGATTTCGACAGCCGGATCAGCCGATGCGCGTCCCAGACAAGCACATCCGGCCCGACGGTGCGAAAGTGATATTGCTTCCTCAGCACGCCCTGCCCTCCCTCGCGCCGCAATTCCGAAAACCGCCCCCGGTCGGGGACGGTCCGGCGCGATGCTTTGCGCTTTCTCTTAGTGGGCGAAAAGGTCGAGCTCCATGACCTTCACCCAAGCCGCCACGAAATCAGCGGCAAATCTCGCCGCATTGTCGGCCTGCGCGTAGAACTCCGCCACGGCGCGCAGCTGCGAGTTCGAGCCGAAGACCAGATCGGCCCGCGTCCCCGTCCAGCGCAGCGCGCCGCTTTTGCGGTCGCGGCCCTCGAAAAGATCCGCGCCCTCGCCCACGCTGCGCCATTCGGTCGCCATATCCAGCAGGTTGACGAAGAAATCCTGCGTCAGCTGCCCCGGACGCGCGGTGAAGACGCCATGCTGGCACGCCTCGTGATTGGCGCCAAGCACGCGCAGCCCGCCGACCAGAACGGTCATTTCGGGCGCGCTCAGCGTCAAAAGCTGGGCGCGATCGATCAGCATTTCCTCGGGCGAGACGCGGTAGCGGCCATTGGTGTAGTTGCGGAAACCATCCGCCTCGGGCTCAAGCGGCGCGAAGCTTTCTGCATCGGTCTGATCGGCATGAGCATCCATCCGCCCCGGCGTGAAGGGCACGGCCAGCGGCTGGCCCGCGGCCTGCGCGGCGGCCTCGATCCCGGCCCCGCCCGCCAGCACGATCAGATCGGCGAGCGAAACCCGCTTGTCTCCGGTCTGCGCGGCGTTGAACCCGGCCTGCACCCGTTCGAGCGCCGCGAGCACGCGCGAGAGCTGCGCCGGTTGGTTGACCGCCCAGCCATTTTGCGGCGCAAGGCGGATGCGCGCGCCATTGGCACCGCCGCGCTTGTCCGAGCCGCGGAAGGTCGAGGCCGAGGCCCAGGCCGTCGCGACCAGCTCTGCCGTGCCAAGCCCGGTCGCCAGAATGTCGCGCTTGAGCTGCGCGATATCAGCCGCGTCGATCAGCGCATGGTCGCGCGCCGGGATCGGATCTTGCCAGATCAGATCCTCTTGCGGCGCCTCGGGGCCGAGATAGAGCGATTTCGGCCCCAGATCGCGGTGCAAGAGCTTGAACCAGGCGCGGGCGAAAGCCTCTGCGAAAGCCTCGGGGTTTTGGTGGAAACGGCGGGCAATCGGCTCGTAGATCGGATCAAAGCGCAGCGAGAGATCGGCCGTCGTCATGAAGGGCGCATGTTTGACCGCCGGATCATGCGCATCGGGGATCAGATCCTCGGGGCGGCAATCCTTGGCGCGCCATTGGATCGCCCCGGCCGGGCTCGTCACCTGCTCCCAGTCATAGCCGAAGAGCACGTCGAAATAGCCATTGTCCCAGCTCGTCGGATTGGGCTTCCACGCGCCCTCAAAGCCCGAGGTCGTGGTATGGACGCCCTTGCCCGAGCCCAGCCGGTTCAGCCAGCCGAGGCCCTGATCCTCGATCGCGCCGCCCTCTGGTTCGGGGCCAACCAAAGCGGGATCGCCCGCGCCATGGGCCTTGCCGAACGTATGGCCGCCCGCGATCAGCGCCACGGTTTCCTCGTCATTCATCGCCATCCGGGCAAAGGTCTCGCGCACGTCGCGCCCTGAGGCTATCGGATCGGGATTGCCGTCCGGGCCCTGCGGATTGACGTAGATGAGCCCCATCTGCACCGCCGCCAGCGGGTTCGCCAGATCGCGCTCGCCCGAATAGCGGCTCGCGGGCTTGTCCGAGGTCGCCAGCCATTCGGCCTCGGGACCCCAGTAGATATCCTCCTCGGGCGCCCAGATATCGGCGCGGCCCCCGGCGAAGCCGAAGGTCTTGAAGCCCATCGTCTCCATCGCGACATTGCCCGCGAGCAAGATCAGATCGGCCCAGGAAATCCGATTGCCGTATTTCTGCTTGATCGGCCAGAGCAGCCGCCGCGCCTTGTCGAGATTGCCATTGTCGGGCCAAGAGTTCAGCGGCGCGAAACGCTGGTTGCCGGTCGAGCCGCCGCCGCGGCCATCCGCCGTGCGATAGGTGCCAGCCGCGTGCCACGCCATGCGCACCATCAGCCCGCCGTAATGGCCCCAATCGGCGGGCCACCAGTCCTGGCTGTCTGTCATCAGCGCCGCGAGATCGCGCTTCAGCCCGGCATAATCGAGCTTCTGGAACTCGGCGCGATAATCGAAATCCGCGCCCTCGGGCGTTGAATTCGGCGTATGTTGATGCAGGATCGACAGGTCGAGCTGGTTCGGCCACCAGTCCTTGTTGCCGCGTCCGCCCAAAGTCGTCTGCGGGCGTGCGCCATGGATCACCGGGCAGCGCCCGGCGGGATTGTTTCCGTCCATTCTGATCTCCCTCGGAACAGCGGTCGAGGATCAACCGCCACAGGCCGGGCCCCTCCTCAGGCGGCGCGGCCAATCTGGCTTTGGTTTTAGGCCGGGCCGCCCTTCAGAGAAACTTGAATATTTTGATGCGGCATATAAGCTTTCCTTATGCGCAACCTCACCCTCCGCCAGATCCGCTATTTCGACGCCCTCGCCCGGCTTGGCACCTTCAGCGCCGCCGCCGATGCTTGCGCAGTGACTCAGCCCGCCTTGTCCATGCAGATCAAAGAGCTCGAAGAAAGCGCGGGCCATGCGCTTTTGGAGCGCAGCCCGCGCGGCATCCGGCTGACCGCTTTTGGCGAGATGGTGCATCAGCGCGCCCAAGCCATGCTGGCGATTGTCGATGATCTCGATGCGCTGGCGCGAGCGGCGGGACGCGAGCCTGCGGGCAAGCTGCGCCTTGGCGTCATCCCGACGATTGCGCCCTATCTGCTGCCCGCCGTCGTCACCCGGTTGGCACAGGATTTCCCCGATCTCAGCCCGATCCTGCGCGAAAGCACGACCTCGCGCCTGATGGGCGAGCTGCTGGACGGGCGGCTCGATGCGGCCATCCTCGCCCTGCCCCTCTCTGAACCCGCGCTGACCGAGATCGCGCTCTTCACCGAGCGGTTCGTCCTGATCCGCCCGGCCGAGGATGCGGGCAAGCCCGTGCCGAATCGCGACCGGCTGCGCGAGATGCGGCTTTTGCTGCTCGAAGAGGGCCATTGCTTCCGCTCGCAGGCGCTGTCCTTTTGCGACATGCCGACCAGCCAGCCGCGCGACATGCTGGACGGCAGCTCGCTCTCGACGCTGGTCCAGATGGTCGGGGTCGGCATGGGCGTCACGCTCATCCCCGAGATGGCGGTGCCGATCGAGACGCGCTCGGCCCGGGTCGCGGTCTCGCGCTTTCGCGACCCCCAGCCGCTGCGCTCGATCGGCATGGTCTGGCGCAAATCCAGTGCATTGGAGGCCCAGCTCATGCAGATTTCCGAGGTGGTGCGCGACTGCGGTCTGGGCCTGCGCGACGCCAGCGGCCTGACCAGCCTGCCGGGCTGGCGCCGCGCACCCGCGCCGCTTCCTGAACTGCCCTGACCAAGTCTTCCGTCAAAGGCCCCGGTCCCCCGCCCTGCGGAATTTCTTGATAAAAGATGGATCTTGATTGTAGCGTAAGGGCTCAGAAGCGGCGGCGGGGCATCCCGGCGACCCAGAAGAACAACGAGGCGACGTTGCGGCCAGCGGGGAGGCTGGCGCGGTGTAAGCCTTGGTCGCGACACAGAAAACGGATCACTGGACATTGGGAGGATGACCATGGTCGATATCATTTCAAAACGTGACGGACCCCGGCGCGAGGATGAGCGCGCGAGACGCCTCATCAAAGCGAATCAGGGGGCGATCACCCAGATCGCAGACCATTTGACCCAAGGCGGCTATAGCGCCTCGAAGCGCGCGCAGGCGCAGGCCGCGCAGATGCCGCCCGGGCCCGAAGGTCGGCGCATCTATGCGGTATCCTCGGGCGCGGCGGTCAGCACCGACAGCGCCGAGATTCGGATCAAGATCAGCGTGAACAACCGCGTCGTCGCCTATGACAGCGGCTCGGGACGGCAGCTTCACCTGCTGGGCGAGATCCGCCGTCAGGACGGGCTCAGCTATTTCGCACTGGCCTCGCGCGAGAATGGCTTCTTTGCGGGCCTGCCCGATGAAGTGAACGCCCCGATCGCCGAGCTTGATGGTCAGATCATCGACCAGAATTGCCCGGAAAGCCTGCTCACGCGCGAAATCTCGGACCGTCTCGGCTTCAGCTAATCTGGCGCGACCGCGGCAAGCGGCGCGCCCTGCGCGGCGTCGCTTGCCCCGATGTCGCACCCCGATTGGCGGCCAAACGACCGGACCCAACTGCCGGACCCAACCGCCGGACCTGACAGACCCGCGTCCCGACCCGCCTCACCGGCTTACCCTAGCAAGGGCGACAGCCTCGCCCCAGCCCCTTGGGAGGACTTGCATGACCGATCTGCTTTCGGGCTTTCACACCCGGACCGGCATGTTCGACGACTGGCTCGACCAGCGCGCCACCATGCGCGCCTGGGAGGATTTCCTGACCTATCGCGATATCGACCACAGCCGCACCTCTGGCGTGCGCCGCGAGATCCTTGAATCCTGGTCGCGCAGCCTCGAATCCGGCATTGATGCCACCGCCGAGCTTGCCCCGCTCGATGAAACCGAGGAATTGCTGGAGGATGCGCGCCAGAAGAACGCCGATCTGCGCGCCGCCGCCCATGCGCCTTTCGAGAAGATGGGGCCGCTTCTGGCCGGGACCAATGCGCTGCTGATCCTGACCGATGCCGAGGGGCTCGTGCTTGAACAGACCGGCGATCTGCGCACCCATAGCGCGGCGCGCGGCATCCATCTGGTGCAGGGCGGGAAATGGGACGAGGCCGCGATCGGCACCAATGGGATCGGCACCGCGATCCGCTCGGGGCGGCCGACCGTGGTCCATGCGTCCGAGCATTTCTGCCAGGGGATCAAGGCCTGGACCTGCGCGGCGGCCCCGGTGCGCGATTCGGTCGATCAGCGCATCATCGGCGTGGTCGATCTCTCGGGCCCCTCCTCGATCTTCCGGCCCCATAATGTCGCGATGATCGCCGCCGTCGCGCGCGAGATCGAGGCGGCTTTGGCCGAGCGTCAGGAGATGCGGCGCACGCGGCTTCTCGAGGTTTTCCTCGACAGCGGCCCGGCGCGCAGCAGCCGCGACGCGGTGGTCATCCTCGATCACATCGGCCGGGTGATGTATCACCGCCAGCCCTCGGTCAGCGAGGGCGCCGAGCCCGATGCGCCGAAGCTGCTGCTTGGCCAGCAATTCATCCCGCTGACCTGCTCGATGAGCGATCACGAGATCGCTCAGGCGGTCCCGGCCCATCTGCGCCCAAGCGGCATCAGCCGGCTGTTTGTCGATGGCCAGTTCAGCGGCGCCGCGCTGATCCTGCCGCCGCGCGGCGCAATGACGGCGGCCTCTGCGCCCAAAGCCATCGCGCCCGTCCGCATCCCGCCCCGCGCCGGGGCCGAGCGCGACGAGCTGTTGATGATCGGCCAATCGCCGAAATTCGTGGGCGCGGTCGATATCGCGAAACGCTCGGCGGCGGCGGCCTCGGTCGTGCTGGTCCAAGGCGAAACCGGGGTCGGCAAGGAGCTTTTCGCGCGGCTGATCCATGCCTCGGGCGGCCATCAGGGGCGCGGGCCGTTCGTCACGCTGAACTGCGGCGCGATCTCGCCCGAGCTTTTCGGTGCCGAGCTTTTCGGCCATGCCCCGGGTGCCTTCACCGGCGCGACCCGCGAGGGCAAGCCCGGCAAGTTCGAGCAGGCCGATGGCGGGGTGCTCTGCCTCGACGAGATCGGGGAAATGCCGCTCGAGTTGCAGCCCTACCTGCTGCGCGTGCTTGAACAGCGCGCGGTTTATCGCATCGGCTGCGCCAAGCGGCGTCAGGTCGATGTCCAATTGGTCGCCATGACCAACCGCGACCTGATCGCCGAGGTCGAGGCCGGGCGCTTCCGGCGCGATCTCTACTATCGGCTGGGCGCGATCACCATCGAGGTGCCGCCTTTGCGTGAGCGCCCTTGCGACATTCCCGCGCTCGCCGATCACTTCAACCGCGCGGTCGCGACGCGGCTTGGCCGCGCGCCGCTGGTCCTGTCGGATGAGGCGGCGACCTTGATGTCGGTCTATGGCTGGCCGGGCAATGTCCGCGAGATGCGCAACCTCTTCGAGCGGCTGCATCTGATGGTCACGGGCGCGATGGTCACCGCCGAGGATCTGCCGATGGCGCTGCGCACCGCGCCGGGCGCGCTGGCGCTGGCCGCCGCCCTGCCCGTCGAAGAGCCCGCCCCGGCCAATCTCACCGAGATGGAGGAACAGGCGATCCGGCGCGCGCTGATCTCTGAGGCGGGCAATCTGACGCGCGTGGCGCTTGTCCTTGGGATCTCGCGCCCGACGCTTTACCGCAAGCTGAAGACCTACGGCATCCGCCGCACCTATGAATAGGCGCTGATCACGACCGACAGCACCGCGCAAGACGCAGCCATAGAAAAAGGCGCCACCTGGAGGAGTATGGCGCCTTTTCCCAGATGATTTCAATTAGATCGCCCCATCTCAGGGCACGATCACGCCTCTCCCGGTGAAGCGCCGGTTCTTGAAATCGTCTATCGCGGTGTTGATGTCATCGAGCTTATAGGCGGTGTAATGCATCTTCACCTTGCCGTCGGAATTCAGCTCCATCAGCTCGACGAGCTCGGTGTAATCGCCGACGAGACTGCCGCCGATCTTGATCTCATTGGCAACCAGCTCCAGCGTCGGCACCTCGATCTGGCCGCCGTAGCCGACGACGATGCATTCGCCGCCCTTGCGCAGAAGCTTCCAGCAGATGTTTTCCACGCCGAGCTCGCCGACGAAATCAATCACGACATGGGCGCCGCCGCCGGTGATCTCTTTCAGCTCCTCGATGAGATTGGGCCCGCCATCGAGGATCACATCCGCGCCGAGCTCGCGGGCAAGGACCTGCGCGCCCGGCTCACGGTCAATCGCGATCAGCCGCGCGCCGCAAAGCTCGCGCAAAGATTGCAGCGCGATATGGCCGAGCCCGCCGACGCCCAGAACCGCGCACCAGCTGCCCGGCGGCAGCATCTTCGCGGCACGCTTGGCCGCGCGATAGGCGGTGATCCCGGCATCGGCCATCGGCGCGACATCCAAGGGCGCGATATTGGTGTTGAGCTTGATGAGTGAGCGTTCGTTCGTCTTGAAATATTCGGCAAACCCGCCGTCGAGCCCCAGCCCCGGAAACAGGCCATGGTCGCAATACATGTCATGGCCGTGATGGCAGCTCAGGCAAACGCCGCAGGTGCGCAACGGATGGCAGATCACCGCATCTCCGGGCTTCACCGTGCGGACATTGCTGCCGACATCCTCGACCCAGCCCGCATTCTCATGGCCCATGACATAGGGCAAAAGCGTGTTGTGCGGGTCCATGATCGGCTTCCACACGCCCTCGATGATATGCAGATCGGTGCGGCAGAGCCCCGCCGCGCCGACGCGCACGATCACCTCGTCGGGCGCGGTGATCGTCGGCGCGGGAATGTCTTCGAGCACCAGCTTCACATTCATCGCCGGATCATATTCGTAAAGTCTTGCAGCCTTCATGGCCTGCTCCTTCGGTCAAAGCGATCGCCGAGGGGCGGGCGGTCCCTGCCGCCAGCCCCGGCCTTTCATCGTCAGGGGGTCTTATTGGCGGCCCAGCCGCTCTGACCCGCCACCAAGCGCGGGACCGGCGGTCGGATCGACATAATCTTCGGCATGACCGATCAGGGTTTCCGTGGTCAGGATCAGGCAGGCAACCGAGGCCGCATTGGCCAAGGCCGAGCAAGTCACCCGCACCGGATCGACAATCCCCGCCTCGATCATGTCGCGGAAACGCCCTTCCGAGGCGTCAAAGCCCATGCCCGCCGCCGAGCGCACCACCTCCGAGATCACCGCATTCGGGTCCGAGCCGGCATTGAGCGCAATCCGCGCTAAGGGCCGGGTCAGGACCGAGCGCACCAGCTCGACCCCCGCTGCGACATCGCCCGAGGCACCCGCAACGACCTGATCCAGAAGCGGCGCAGTATGGGCGAGCGCCGAGCCGCCGCCCGGAACCACGCCCTCTTCAACCGCAGCGCGGATCGCGTAAAGCGAGTCCTCGATGAGCTGGATCTTGCGCTTTTGCTCGACCGGGGTCAGCCCGCCCGCATGGATCACCGCCGTGCCGCCCGAGAGCTTGGCCAGCCGCTCGCGCAGCTTGTCCTGCTCGATATTCGGCGGCGCGATGTCATATTGGCGCTGGACCTGCAAGCGGCGCGCGGCAATCGCGGTGGGATCACCTGCCCCGCCGATCACGGTGGTCTGTGCCGCCGACGCCCGCACCTGCCGCGCTGCGCCGAGTTGCGCGCGGGTGACGTTTTCGATCTTCTTGCCGAGATCGCGCGCGAGCACCTCGCCCCCGGTCAGGATCGCCAGATCGTCCATCAAAGCCTTGCGCCAATGGCCATATTCCGGCGGATGGACGATCAGATATTTGCCCGCAGGCGCGGCTTCCAAGAGCGTGACCACGACCTCGGGCGCAATCTCCTCGGCGACGATCAGCAGCGCGCGGCCTTCCGCATCGGCGATCTTGCGCGCGCCATCGAGCGCGGAGGGATCGAGGATCTTCTGATCGGTGAGCAGGATCAGCGGCTTTTCCAGCACCGCCTCCATCTCGTCCTGATCGGTCACCATGTGATGCGAGATATAGCCGCGCTCGAGCGACATGCCCTCGATCACCTCGAGCGTGGTCTCGACCGTGACCGAGAAATCGGCGGTGATAATGCCATCCTCGCCAACGCGGGCATGGGCTTCGGCGACGATCTCGCCCAGACGCGGATCGGTCGCGGCAATATTGGCGACCGAGCGCAGCAGGCGCGGATTGTCCTTGACCGGCACCGCCTGCGCGCGCAGCGCCTCGACGACTTTGGCGACGCCGAGCTCAATGCCGCGGCAGAGATCAACCGTGCGCGCGCCGCGCTCGGCCTGGGTGACGCCCTGCTGGATCATCGCATTGGCCAGAACGATGGCGGTGGTGGTGCCGTCGCCCGCGACCTCATTGGTCTGCATCGAGACCTCGCGCACCACCTGCGCGCCCATGTTCTCGAAACGGTCGGGCAGCTCGATTTCGGTGGCGATCGAGACCCCGTCGCGGGTGATCAGCGGCGTGCCGACCGGGCGGTCGATCATCGCATTCAGCCCCTTCGGGCCAAGCGTCGGCTCGACGGCGGCGGCAAGGCGGGCCACGCCGCGCGCCAGGGCACGACGGGCTTCGAGCGCGTGAAGCAGGAAATTCGGCATCGGGTATCCTCCCTTGTGACCGGACGCGCGCTGGCGCGCCGGTTTCCCTTCATGGTGGTGGGTTGACGTGGCTCAGCGCGCGGTATCGGGGCTGGCCGTGCGGTCCGGGGGCGGCATCCGCCCCAGAATGAAGTCGATCAGCTCGGGCTCCTCTCCCGAACGGTCAACCTCCTTGTAGCGCGTGGCGGCAAGGCCACGGCACATGGCGCCGTTGAACTCCATATTGATGCGGATCGAGCGCAGGCGCGTCAGATGCTCGGCAAAGCTCTCGACGCAAAGCGCATCGCCGCCCCAGGTCACGAAAGCCGGGTCGTCGGGCATGAGCGCCAGCCCATCGCCGACCAGAATTTCGCGGTAACGCGGTTTTTGCGCGGCGGCCTCGGGTGCCTCGGAAAGATCGAGCCGGTCGAAGCCCGCAAGCGTCAGCGCGGTGATCTTTTCCGCGCTCCAACCCAAAGCCTTGAGCCCAAGCAGCACCGCTTCCTGACGGCGCAGGAAGGCCTTTTCGCGAAAGGTCTCGCGCACTTCCGAGAGGTTCGCGCCGTCGTTCATCTCGGCAAAGACCGCATCGAAAGAGCGATCGCCATTGACCGCCTCATTGACGCGCTCGGCGTAGCAATGATCCATCAGCGTGACGCGGACCTCCTGCACCCAATCGGGCGCCAAAGCCGCGCGGCGGATGCCATCGGCCATCAGAAAGGCGAAGTTTGGCGAGCACCAATAGGTCGGCAGCCGGAAAGCGATCTCGACCGCGCCGCGCCGGATCTCCATCCGTTCGACGAAGCCCATGTTGGTGATCGGTTCGTCAAGCTCGGGGTCGGTGACGGCGCCAAGGCGCCGCCACAGGTCCCGCGCCTGCGCACCACGAATATGCGGCACGCCCATGGCTCACTCCGCCGCGATGCGGACGGGGGTCTGCGCCAGTTCTGCGCGCTTCGCCGCCACGTCGATGTCGTAAAGCCGCGCCGCATTGAGCCCGAGGATCTTCTCCTTGATCTCATCGGTCAGCTGCACGCCGCGTTCTTGCGCGATATCCTCGGGGATCTGATAGGCCCAGAGCTGCTCGACCAGCCATTGCGGCGTCCAGATCGCATAATCCGAACCGAAGAGGATTTTATCCGGGCCAAGCCAGAACAAAAGCTCCGAGATGATTTCGCCGAAATAGCGCGGGCGCGAATGGATGAAGGGTAAAGCCACGGCAAGACCGCCGTAAACATTGCTCTCTTGCGTCGCAATCCAGCAGAAATCATCAAGCCGCGGCAGGCCGCAATGTTCGATGATCCAGTTGAGCTCGAGAAAATCGGTCGCGGCATCATCGACATCGCCGACGGCAAAGGCGTCTTTCGACAAAGGCCGGATGGTCGGGCCCTTGTGGACATGGATATTTTTGATCCCGAGCTTCTGGCACAGCTCAAAGCAGCGATAGGCCGAAGGATCGGTCAGTTTCCAGCCTTTGGAATCGCCATTCCATTCGGCCGTATACATCTTGACGCCTTTGATGTCGAAAGTCTCTTTCATATAATGAATATATTCCAGAGCCTTTTCGCCATCACGCGGATCAAACGAGCCATTGACGATGAAGCGGCCAGGATTGACATCGGCCAATTGCGTCGAACGCTCGATCGAACTGAAGCCTTCCTTGTAGAAATCCTTGAGATAGGTCGATTGGATAATCGCCATATCATCCGGCCCGTCGATGAAGAGATCGCGGTAAACCTGATCCACGGTCTGTTTCTCGAACCGCGCCTTTTCCCAAAGCTCCTCTTTCGGGCTTAAGGCGGCGTGATAGGCATAGAAGCAGTCGATGAATTGCTTGCCATGCACATTGCGCTGGTTCTCCGGGCTGCCGTCCCAAAAATGGGTGTGGCAATCAAGCACGAAGACCTCTTTTCCGTCTGGCGTCTTATACATGATGTTTCTCCCTGATCCCTGATGCACGCCCCGATGTGGCGGGCTGCTTCCCTGTCGGTCATCCTTGGTCAGAGGCACGGCGCGCGCCTCTGACCGTTGTGGCTCAGATATATTCGAAGACCTCGTCCATATTGCCGAAGAGGATCACGGTATTGTCGTCGATCCGCACCATCCGGCCATAATGGGTCGAGGTATTGACCTCGAAAATCTCAGCAGTCATTTCGCGGCCGAGATATTCGCTGATATCGTCCATTTTGAAGATCAGCTTGCCCTCACCATCAATCCGGATCGTCGCCGGATTATAGGTCACAGTGACTTTCGGGTCCTGATCCATATATTCGGCAATGGCGCGCGCCTCGACCGAATCGTTCATGGTGACGCCGCATTGATGCGAGATCGTTTGCTCAAAGGTGATATCTTTCATGGACTTGAAGATATTGCTCTTCGTGCTGTCGCGTGCTGTGGTTGACATCAAATCTCTCCTCTTAGCGGCTCATGCCGATTTCGCTCAGGATATGCGCCAGCCGTTCATGCGAGGCGGCCTGAGCATCGGCGAAAGACACGGGTTTCGAATGGGGCTGCGACCAGATCGGCTGAAGCGCGGCGGCGGCTTTATCGGCCAGATCGCCGTATTTCTTGACCCAACCGTGGAACAGCGCACGATTGTGCTCGCCATGCTTTTCGTCATGGGCAAGCAGCCAGATCAGGTCGATCGTATTCGCGAGATTGCGCTCGTAATCCGCTTCGGCGGCCGAAATCACCGGAGGCGTGATAAAGTCGCTATTCGCCGCCGCCGCCTGCATCAAGAAGCCCGAGCGGAACAATTCGCCGACCAGCGGTTCAAAGATCAGGTTGATCGCGAAATATTGCTCGAGATAATCTTCCGCGCCCATGATGGTTTCAATCGCCAGACGGCAAGGCTGCCAGATCGGATCTTCAAGCCAGGCGCGTTTGCCAAGCTCATCGTCCCAGCCCTCGATATCCATGCCGATCTCGGCGAGATACAGCGTGATATCCTGCGTCAGCCGCATCTTATAGGAGGAATTGGTCAGCGTCGCATTGTTGATCATCTGGGTATAGCCATAGCGCTGCGCTTGCATCAGCGAGGTGCCAAGGCCGAATTCCACATGTTTCCACGCGCCGAGATGCTGCTGCAACACGCGCTGCCAGACTTTATCGAAAACCAGGTGACCGCCGGCTTTACGCGCATTGGCAATCACCGCTTGCACCATCGATTCAATTTTCGACTGGCGCTGATAATGGGTGCGCTCCCATTCCTGATCCGGGGCGCGGAAGGCGTGCCAATTCGACGACAGCGCCCGCGTGCTTTCCTTGACATAGGCGCCTTTGCCATCGCCAAAGCTGATGATCCAATCCTGAATCAGATAGCGTTCGGGATCGGGTTGCACGTCAACCGTCACATCCTCGTAATGGGTCGCGCGTTTGCCGCGCGGCTCGAAGTAATTGTATTTCCGGCTGGTCGAGCTTGCAAAGCTCGCCGCGCCTGCGGCGCCGGATGCGACTTGATTGGCGGTTGCTGCCATTGGTCTTTCTCCCTTGGTTTTTTGGTGTCACGCGGCTTTGTTGCGCTACTCGGCTCGAGGCCGCACGTATCCCTTTCCCAGATATCTTCAGTGCATGCGGAAGGTCTCGGGCGTGCCGAGTGAAGTGAAGCGGTTCATGAGTGCGATGCGGATTTGAACCTCTGCATCCTGCCTGTCGAAGTCTCTGGCCATGATGCGCTCGCCCAGAAGTTTGAGGCATCGCATCTTGGCCTCGACGCGACTTCGTCGGTGATATCCGGACCATTTCTTCCAGTTCGCCCGACCGAACCGTTTGCAGGCACGTAGCGCCTCATTTCGCGCCTGCAGGCCGGGATCATGGCCCTTCCAGTCCCTGGCATTTCGTCGCGGAGGTATGATCGCATCGGCACCTCGGGCTGCGATGGCGGTGTGACACCCTTTGGTGTCATAGATGCCGTCGGCGGTGACGCTGCCGATCCGCTCTTGCATCGGGATCTGCGCCAGCAAGTCGGGCAGAACGGGCGCATCGCCGATACGGTTGCTGGTCATCTCGACGGCTCGCACTTCCAGCGTATCAGCGTCGATACCTATGTGGATCTTGCGCCATTGCCTGCGGCGGCTGGCTCCATGTTTACGAACCTGCCACTCGCCTTCCCCTGAGAACTTGATCCCGGTGCTGTCCACCAGCAGATGCAGCGGCCCGGACGCCGCACGATATGGGATCTGCACCTTCAGGTGCTTCTGCCTGCGACAGAGCGTCGTGTAATCCGGCACCGGCCAGTCAAACCCGCTCAGAGCAAGAAGGCTCTCCACAAACCCAGTCGTCTGCCGCAGCGGCAGCCCGAACAGCACCTTGATCGACAGGCAGAATTGTATGGCCGCTGCCGAAAACCTCTCAGGATGACCCGCCTTGCCGCTCGGCACCGCAAACCATGCCATCTCCGGGTCAAACCACACCATCAGGGAGCCGCGACGCTTCAGAGCCTGACTGTAGCTGGACCAGTTCGTCGTGCGGAAAAGGGGGACAGGCTTGCTCATACGGTCAATCTAACCCGCTGACTCACAAACATGAACCGCCGACCCGAGGGATAGCGCAACAAAGCCGTGTCACGCAGAAAGCGGTCAGGCCGGGTCAATGGCCGGAGGCGCCCGAAGTCGTGGTGAACTTGTCGTAGAAAATCCGCTCGCTTTCGAAATCGAGCATGAAGAGCGTCGGCGTCAGCGCGTCGATCATCGGCGGCGGGCCGCAGGCATAGACATCGCCCTGCCCCTCGAGCCCGAGCGCCTTCAGCTTGCGATCGACCGCCTCATGGACAAAGCCGCGCTCGCCGCTCCAGCCGCCGTCTTCGGGGGCGTGGGAGAGGACCGGGATGAACTCGACCGACGGGTTGTCGGCCACGATCCGGGCCAGCTCGTCGAGGTGGAAGAGATCGTCTTCCGTCCGCGCGCCGTAGAAGAAATAGACCGGACGATCCTCGCCGCTGGTCAGATGGTCGTGCAGGATCGACCAGACCGGCGACATGCCCGAGCCCGCGCCGACCAGCACCACCGGCCCCGCGCGCCCCTCGCGGCGAAAGCACATGCCATAGGGGCCAACGACGCTCACTTTTGCTCCGGCCCGGATTCCTCCGTTGTCGAGCTCGTTGGAGAACTTTCCTTCGGGGTATTTTTTGATGATGAAGGAGAGCTTCTGGGTTTCGCTCGGCGGATTTGCCATGGAGAACGAACGCGTGATCGTCTCCCCTTCTTCCGTGGTGACTGTGATGTCGACATACTGACCCGCCCAGAACTTGAGCGGCGCGTTCAGCTCGATCTCGACGCCGCGAATGTCATGCGTGAGCTTGCGGAAATCCGTGATCTGCCCGTCGAACTGCTTGACGGGGATGGATTTCGACAGGACCTCCTCGTCATAGTTCAGCAGGTCGATCGTCAGATTGTCGAAAGCCTTGGCCCGGCACATCAGGATCTGGCCGCTGTCGCGGTCGCCGTCATTCAGCGCGAAGGTGGAATATTTGAGCATCTCGACCTCGCCGTCGAGAAGGACGCATTTGCAGGCCGAGCATTGCCCCTCCTTGCATCCGTGGGGCAACGCGATCCCTTGGCGGAAGGCGGCGTCGAGGACGGTTTCATCCTCATCGACCTCGAATTCCACACCCACAGGTTCCAGCCTTACGGTGTAAACCTCTCCCATTCTGTCCGGCCTCCTCGCCGTCAGTTCGGCAGCCCGAGGGCCGCCCCAGTCTTTGCTGGTCACAGTCAATTCAGGTGAAGGACGGGGGCAGTCTGGCCCCCGCCGGGCCCGCTCAGTTGCAGGGGTTGATGGTGAAGCCCGCCTTGTATTCGGCGATGTGCTGGGCACGCGCCTCGGGGGTCATTTCGCGCAGCAAGGTCAGCGGCGACAGCAAGGTATGGCCGCGCACATCGTCGAGCGTCCACATATCCTTGTTGTCGAAACGCAGATGCGGCTGCGGCACCAGGGTCTTGCCGTCGTCGCGCACGAAGTTCAGGTCCTTGATCGCATCGGCGAGATCCCAGCCGTGATAGAGCGATTCCCATTCGCGCCGCCCCGAGAAGCGGCCCATCGCCGGGGTCGGACGGCCCTGATATTCGCCCGAGAAGGCCTCGACGGCGGTCCAGCGGTCGAGCTCATGGGCGAAGGTGTGGATCTGCCCGTCGATTTCGTCGACGACCATATCTTCGCGAATGACGCAGGGCACGAGGCACGACCAGCAGCGATGCGGATAGACATAGCCGGTTTCCTCGTTGAAGGTGATGACCTTCGAGCCCGGCTTCGAGAGCTTCGCATACCATTTCCAGAACTCGCCGAACTGCGCATACCAGCCGGGATATTTCTGCTCGAACCACTCGAAATCCTTGTCGGTCTGGGCCTCGATGCGCCAGAAGTTCACCGGCCAGCCAACCGCGAAGAATTGCGCGACCTTGTGGACGTAATGCTTCTGCGTGATGCGGTTCCAGGCTTCCTGGACATCGTCGTGATGGACTTTGATGCCGTATTTTTCGAGCGGAAGCATATAGGTGCGGTAATAATCCTCGAAAATCCAGCGGTGCCACATCTCCGCGTAGGATTCTTTCTCCTTGTCGCGGTTGGTGGTGCCATATTCGATCAGCGTGCCGATGGCGGCGTCGACGATGGCGTGGTTTTGCCAGAAGGCGTAACGCAGATCGCGCTCGAGAAGCTGGTGGTTTTCCGGCTCTTTCAGCGCGGCCATCAAGAGCGAGTGGCCGTTGCCGATATGGCGGCTTTCGTCCGACTGCACCGAGAGGAACACGGTCGGCAGCGCATAGTCACCATTGCGCGCCGCTTCCGAGGGCATGGCCACGAAGAGCGTGTTGGTGAAGGCGGTTTCGGCGACGACGGTCAGATACATGCAGGCCGAGGTCATCACGTCTCCGGTGATGAAGCCCTCGCCGAACTGGCGCCCGATCGTGGTGGCATAGCATTTTCCGAAGGCTTCTTCGGTGATGTCGAACCCGGCCGGGTCGATGTAGTTCTCCATATACCATTTCTTCAGGTTCATCTGAATCGTGGAATGGCGGAATTCATCGACCATCTGCATGGTAAAGCCGGTGCGCAGATCCTCGCCCGGCGCGATGCGGGCGACCATCGCCATGGCGCGCGCGGCCGAGATCTCCGGGAAGGGGATGATCGCCAGGAAGAGCTTCATCCATTCGACCCAGCGCGGCTCGACATTGCGGAACATATCGCCGCGCAGCGCCGCATCGAGCGCGCCATAAACGCGGTTGTCCTTTTCTTCCTGCATCGGGAAATAGGACCGCAGCACCTGTTTCATCGGATCGCGCGGGGCTTTGGCGATCTTGTAATCGGTCGGGAAGGTCGCGGCTTCCTGGACATAGCTGGGGTTCCAGCCAAGATCCGAGATCTTCTTCGTGGCTTCGCCGACCGAGATCCCGCGCTGCGCGGTGATCTTGTTGAGCGTGAGTTGCGTCATGCCATGAGTCTCCTGATGTTGACGGCAGGACGGGCGCGTCCGTGCCGGTGGGCGGGTCATCCGCCCGGGGTGTCAGGCCAGCAGGCCGGTTCAGGTCACGGCAAAGGTTGCGGGCATCGGGCGTCTCCGAAACCGACCGCATTCTGCCGCCGTCGTCAGAGGACCCCCGGGTCTCCTCCCAGTCCTTCGTTCTTGAGGCGCTCGCCCCGATCTGAAGGTGATCGGTGAGGCGCCATATTGTTGGAGGGGATACATGCAGGACCTGTGCCAAAGCGGCGAAAGCGCCCGAATATTTGCGCAAACGGTCCGCAATTTTCCGGTAATGGTTTGAAACGGAAAGGTTTATTTTTCGTTTATTTTTTCGCGGGGCCGGGGGGTGGGCCAAATCGGGCGAAGCGTCCGGGCGTTCCAGAATGATACAAGTGTTACACGTCGCACGGACAGTGTTGCGCGCAACTGTAACACCCCCCGCGATACCGCCGATTCCGGGGTGATTCCGGACTGATTCGGGGCCTTTCCGCCGCGATTGAGACCGGCGCAGCAGGGTGAAAAATCCTGCTGCGCTGCGGCATGTAACTCTGGCTGAAAACTGTAATGGCCGAGCGGAACAAAACGTTACATTCGTAAGGCAAAATCCGATTTTTATCATTTATAATCATTGCCTTGTGCGGTTAATTTCTTTGCAGCCCCCGCCCCGCGCCTGTTAGGCTGAGAGGGTTCACCCGGCCCTTTTGCCGGCCCGTCAAAGGCGTTTTCAGATGTCCCCGCAACCGCAAGTCACCAAGGTCCGAGCCCGCAGCGCCGCAAGGGGCTCAGTGCTGGGCTCAGCAATGCTGGGCTCAGTGCCGCCCGCCTGCCTGAGCCGCGCCGGGCAGAAAGCTCCAGATCGCGGCCAGATCCTCGCGCATGGCGCGATGGGCCAAGGCCAGAACCGCCTCGCGCGTGGCGTCATCCAGCGCGGCCAAGGCCTCATGGACCTCGGCGGCCTTTTCGGGGCGCGCGCCGTCGCGCGCCGCGTCAGCGGCAAGGCTCAGCGCATGATCCGCGCCCAGATGCGCCGTGGCGGCATCGGCGACGGCGCGCAGAAAACGAAGCTCGGGGGACAGATCCTGCATCTGCTTCTCCTGTCGCGGGGACGGTTGGGCGGCGAATGGGGGGCACCATGACAAACGCGCCGCGCAGCCCGCAAGAGATTCTTGCCGATCAGTTTCGCATCACCGCCGAGATTAGCGCCCAGACCGGCGAGTATCACCGCCTGCTGCAAAAATGCGCGGCCTGCGCCTTCGCGCGCCAGATGGCCGAGGACGGCCCCGCATCCGATCTGGCTGAAGCCGAGGCCGCCGAGGCCGAAGCCCACCGGATCGCCGAGATCTCCGCCGCGACCATTGCCGGGCTCGAGGCCGAGCTCTCCGCCCTCGGGCGCGAGCTTGCCGCGCTCAACCCGGGCCACGCGCGCAACAACGACCACAGGAGGATGACATGACACTCACCGAGGCGCCGCCCCGCGCCGTGCCCCCCCAAAATGCCCCCGCCCCGACCGGGCAATCCGCGCTGTTCGATCTTCTCGCGCGCAGCTGGTCGCTTGACGCCCCGATCCGCGCGGTCGCGCTCGACCGGCAAGGCAAGGCCGCAGCCTTCGCGCTTGCAGATGGCCGCATCGCGCTGATGGCGCTTGAGGACGAGGAATCCGCCCTCTCGCGGATGCGGGTCGAGGCCGATTCCGGGCGCAGCACCATCCGCCCGCGCGGAAAGCCGGTGGCCCAGCCGATCCTGACGCCCGCCCTGGCCGAGGGCGCGCCGCTGCTCGCAGTCTCGGGGCTGATCGGCTTCATCGCGGCCAGCGCCGACGGGCGGCTGCATCGGGTGACGCCGCGCGGCCAGATCATCGCTTTGACCGATCGGCGCGACCCGATCTTCGCCATCGCCTCGGATCAGGCCGGGCGGCTTGCGCTGGCGCGGGCGGACCGGGTCGATCTTCATGCCGAAGAGGGCATGGTCCGGCAGGCCGATCTGGCCACACCCGATCCGGCGACCGCGCTGGCCTTTGCGCCCGGCGACGGCACGCTGGCGGTGATGAGCGCCGCCGGGCTGAGGCTGTTTTCTCTGGGAAAAATGCCCGAAGAGCGCCCTGAGAGCCTGCCGCTTGGCGGGCGCGGCGCGCTGGTCTTTTCCGGCGATGGCCATTGGCTCGCGGGCGCGAATGGTCAGGACGGGATCTGGCTTCTCAGCCGTGCCGATGGCCGGATCGCGCGGATCGGCAAGTTCCGCGCCCCGCCCGCAAGCCTTGCCTTCGCCGCGACCCAAACCGCCAACACCGCCACCCCCACAGCAGGCGGCGCGGTCTTTGCCTCGGGTGCGTTTCGCGCGGCGGGCTGGGCGCTTGCCACACCGCCTTTCGAAAGCGAGACCACCGGCGCGCTGAAAACCGGCCGCCCGGGCCTTGTGCTGATCGAACAGATCGCCGCCCATCCGCGCCGCGACCTGATTGCAATCGGCACCGCCGATGGCGCGGTCACGCTCGCCCGCGTCGGCCAGAGCGCGGATATGCCCCTGCGTCAGGCCGATGGCAGCGCGGTGACCGCGCTTTGCTGGTCGGCGGATGGGCTCCATCTGGTGATTGGCACCGCCTCGGGTCAGGCGGCGCTGGTGACTTTGCCCGAACAGATCTTCAAATGAGGAAAGGACAGGATATGACCGAAGCCCAAAGAGAGCTCAGCCCCGAAGAGGCCAGCAAGGACGCGTTTTTCGGCCGGATCGCCGAGATCTCGCAAGAGATGATCGCGGCTCATGGCAAGGATTTCGCCATGGGAACGCTGGTGCTCGCGGCGCGCTGGATCGCCAGCGACCGGATCAACCCGGCGGGCGAGGCCTCTGGCGCGATGAGCCCGCATTAAGCCTGCCGCGATGACGGTCCGCTCGCGCCTGATCCAAAGGCCGCAGCAGAGCCTTGGCTTTCGCCAGATTCAGGCGGTGAACCTGCTGCGGCTCTCGAATGAGGATCTGACCGCCGATCTGGCGCGGCGCGCGGCGGCGAACCCGTTTTTGCGCCTGCGCCTGCCCGCCGCGCCCGGTTTTGCCGGCGACGAGCCCGCCAGCGCGGCGGAGGGGCTTTACGCCCATGTCCTCGCGCAACTGCGGCTGATCCGTGCTGCGCGCGAGGATGAGCCGCTTGCGCTCGCCTTCGTCGAGGCTTTGGACGGCAATGGCTGGCTCGACCGTCCGGTTGCGGCGATCGCGGCCGGGCTCGGGCGTTCGCTTGCGGCGGCCGAGGCGATGCTTGGCGCGCTGCAGCAGGCGGTCGAGCCGGTCGGGCTTTTTGCCCGCGATCTCGCCGATTGCCTGCGCCTTCAGGCGGTCGAGCGCGAGGTGCTGACCCCGGCGCTTGCGGCGGTTCTGGACCGTCTCGATTTGCTGGCCACGGGCGCCGCTGCGGCGGTGGCGGCGGCAAGCGGGTTTGCGGCGGGCGAGATCGCGCAGGCTTTGGCGCAGATCCGGCGGCTCGATCCGCGTCCGGGGCGGGCCTTCGCCAGCAGCGCGACGCCAATCCGCGCGCCCGATGTCATCGTTTCACGCGCGGGGCCGGACTGGCGGATCGAGCTCAATCGCTCGACCCTGCCCGAGCTGCGCCTTGCCCCGGCCAATGTCACGGCCAATGTTACGGACAGGGAGATGGGCGGCGAGATGCGCGCCATCCGCGCCGAGGCCGAATGGCTTGCCAATCTGGTCGAGCGGCGCAACCGCACCGTGCTCGCGGTCTCGCGCGCGGTACTGATGCGGCAGCGCGGTTTTCTCGACCACGGGCCGCGCGGGCTTTTGTCGCTCACCCGCTTCGAGATCGCCGTGGCGCTTGGTCTGCATGACAGCACGGTCGGGCGGGTTGCGCGCGATCTGCTGGTCGAGACGCCGCATGGTCTGCGCAGCCTGTGCAGCCTCTTTTCCAGCCGCCCGGCTGGGACCGAAAAGACGCGCGATCTGCCCGCTGCCGAGGCTTTGCGGCTGCGGCTCGCGCAGCTGGTCGCGGCGGAAGATCCCCGCGCGCCGCTGGATGACGCCGCCTTGGCCGAGATTTTGGGCCGAGAGGGCGCAAGCCTTGCGCGGCGCACCATCGCCAAATATCGCGATCAATTGGGCATCGCGCCAAGCCATCAGCGCCGCGCCCGAAGCTGAACGCCCCCCGATCCGCCCCCGACCTGCCCCAGTAAAGAGGCCTCAGGCCAGCCCTTCGGGATCGTGCAGGATGCGCCCGCCGCAGATCGTCAGCGCAATGCCAAGATCGGCGATCCCGGCCGGGTCGGTCGCCTCGATATTGCCGCCCAAAAGCACGAGATCGGCGGCAAGGCCCGCCCGCAGGGTGCCGGTGACATGGTCGCGATGCGCGGCCCAGGCCCCGCCCGCCGTATAGGCATGCAGCGTTTCCATCAGCGAGAGGCGCTCATCGCGCGCGCCCTCATAGGGCTGGCGCGTCAGCGCGGCAGAGATCCCGCGCAGCACCGAGACATCGGCCACCGGCCAGTCGCTGGAAAAGGCAATCGGCGCGCCCGCCTCGGCCAGAGAGCGCCATTGATAGGCATCCGGCCAGCGCGCCGCGCCAATCCGCGACATCGTCGGTTGCAGCGGAAAGTCCATCGCGCCCGGCGCATGGGGCGGCTGGAGGCTCGCGGTGATGCCGAGCGCGCCAAGCCGGGGGCGGTCGGCGGGGTCAATCAGCTCGATATGTTCAATCCGGTGGCGACTGTCGCGCGCGCCATTGGCGGCGCGGGCGGCGTCGTAGCCGTCGATCACCACGCGCACCGCGCCGTCGCCGATGGCATGGACCGCGATCTGCAAACCGCGCCGGTCGATCTCGGTCGCGAGCGCGTTGAAGCGCTCCGCCGGGAACAGAGGCTCCGAGCGGTGGCCGGGCGCGTCGGGATAGTCGTGCAGCAGATAGGCGGTGCCGCTGTCGATCACCCCGTCCATGAAGAGCTTCACGAAGCCCGAGCTGATCCAGTCATCATCGTAATCCGCAGCCATCGCCGAGGCGCGTTCGAGCGCCTCGAGCGCCATATGCGGCTTGAAATGGAAGGGCACTTTCACGCGCAGCGGCAGCCTGTCCTCTGCCTGCATTTCTGCAAGCAGATCAAGCGTATAGCGGTTTCCGTCCATATTGACGAGGCTGGTCACGCCATGGGCCGCGCAATGCATCATCCCCTTGGCGAGCAGCGCCTTATCGGCGGCACGCTCGGGCGCGGTGGGCCGGGGCTCGGGCTCTTCGCCGGTCGCGATGCCGAGATTGATCCGCCCCTCGCCCGCCACGGCGATCAGCGGCCCGAAGGCCTCGAATTCGCGCAGCTCGCCGGTCGCGAGCCCGTCTTCGCCCATCACCACCTCATGGCCATGCGGCATCACCGCGCCATGCAAGAGGCCCGCCGCCTGAAGCGCGGCGGTATTGGCCCAGACCGTGTGCAGATCGGGCGACATCATCGCAATCGGGCGATCGGCGATCATCGCGTCCAGATCGTGCCGCGTCGCGGGATGGCCCAGGATCGCATAATGCGCCTCTTGCGCCATCAGGACGGGCATCTCGGGGTTCTCGGCGGCGAAGGCGCGAAAGGCCGCGCCCACGGCCTCGGGCCCATGGAGATGCCCGATATGGAGATGGGTCAGATCGGCCCCGCCCAGCCCGACATGGAGATGACCCTCGAAAAAGCCGGGCAACAGCGTGCGGCCCTGCGCCGCGATGATCCGCGTCTCGGGGCCTGCGAAAGCCGCGATCTCGGCGGCGGTGCCGACCGCGAGGATCTTGCCCGCCGCCACCGCCACCGCCTCGGCGCGGGGCCGGTCGGGGTCCATGGTCAGGACGCGGGCATGGGTCAGGATCAGATCGGCGGTGGTCATCTGGGCATCCTTTGGAAAGCACCCGGCGCGCGGGCACCGGACGGATATCGGGGCGGGGTCGCTTACTTCAGCTTGATCGCGAAATGCTTGCGCACCGGCGCTTCGATGGTCCACGTGCCCTTGAACGTCGGCTCGACCACGAAAGCGTCGCCGGGGTTCAGCGTCACGGGCGCGCCCTCATCGGGGGTGATGGTGATGCGGCCCTCGATCAGATGGACGAATTCGTAGAACTGATATTCGGCGCGCCAGGTCCCGGTCGTCGCCTCCCAGGTGCCCGAGATCATGCTGCCATCCGCCGAGGTATGCTGGATCCAGTAGCGCATCGTCGGATTGCCCTCGACCTTGGTCCAGCCGTCGAGGTCGGTGGTGATCGGCTCTGGGCCGGGGGCGGGGAAGCGGAAAACCGTGTCGCTCATCGTGATCCTCATCAGGGGCAGGGTTGATCTGGCTCTTGGTAGGCGGGCCCCGCGCCGCGCGCAAGCGTGACGAGCGCCGCGCTCTGCGATCTTTGAAAGGGCTGGCGCAAGCGCGGCAAATCGTCAAAAACAAGGCGGCGCGCCGGGCGCAGTCAGGAACGGGACAGGACCATGGAGATCCGCAAGGCACAGGCATCGGATGCCGCTCATCTGGTGCGCTTCATCAATATGGCGGCGGATGACCTGCCGTTGCATTTCTGGAAAAAGACCGTCGGCCCCGAGGGCGATCCTTGGGCGCTTGGCCAGGAACGCGCGGCGCGCGAGACCGGGAATTTTTCCTATCACAACGCCTGGCTCGCGCTGAGCGAGGGCGAGATCGGGGCCTGTCTTCTGGGCTATGCCGCCGATGAGGAACCCGAGCCGATCGACCCCGACACGCCGCCGATCTTCGTGCCCCTGCTCGAGCTGGAGGCCTTGGCGCCGGGCTCGTGGTATCTCAATGTTCTCGCGACTTATGAGGCGTTTCGCGGCAAGGGTCTGGGCAGCGCGCTGCTGGCCGAGGCCGAGGTGATCGCAGCCAAGGGCGGTCACAACACGATCAGCCTGATCGCCGCCGACACCCATCAGGACGCGTTGCGGCTTTACACCGCGAAGGGTTATCGCGAGGTCGCCCGCCGTCCCGTCGTCAAAGGCGATTGGGCGGTCGATGCGAATGAATGGATCTTGTTCACGAAGGCGGTCAGCGCCCGCTGATCGCTGCCGATGGGCGAAGAGCGTGCCGCGGCGGGGCGGGATGTGGGGCCTAATCTTCTGCGCCCCCCTGCCGGATTTCGCCTTGCCCCGGCGCGAGGCAATGCGATCCCGCCCGAGATGCAAGCGAAAGCGGGCCGGCCCTGAGCCGGCCAGCCCGCTTTGGCCTCAGGCCTCGTCCAGACCCTGCTCGCAGGCCAGAATCATCTCGGCGGTGAAGTTCACCATCTGCTCTTCCGCCGCCGCCGCATCCTGCGACAGATCGAGCGCATAGGCCGCATCGACAATCGCGGTGATCATCTCGCTCAGATCCTGATCGTCGCTCTGATCGGCGAGCTTACGGGCCTCTGCCGTCGGCACCCCGCTCGCGCGCGCCTCGAACACCGCTGCGGTGATTTCGCCCACGCCTTGACAGGTCGGGTCCAGCTCTGTCTCGGCAAAAGCCGCGCCAGAGCCAGCGAGCAAGAGCGCCGCTGCCGCCGAAAGAATCTTCATCCGCCATCCCTCATTTTTCGTCATACCGCGATGCCGCGGCAGCTCACGAAACCGTCATATAGCAGATAAGAAGCTGAAACCTATTGTTATTTCACGCCCATCAACAAAGGCGCTGGCCGGGACCGCGCCCGTTGTGCGAGCGGCGCGGGGCCACAGTTGCGCGGGCCAGAGCGGGCAACTGCGCCCCGCCTCCAGCCAGCCCATGCCGCGTCAGTAAAACCCGCGCGCCTTCTCCTCCAGCGCCGCGATCATGCTGCGATAGGGCGCGGGGCCAAGGCTGACGCGCCCGACGCCAAGCGCGGCCACCTCGCGCAGCCCCGCCGGATCATCCGGCATCATCACATTGACCGGCAGTGCCAGCGCCGTGCAGATCTCGGCGATCAGCGCGCGGTCGGTCAGACCCGGCACGAAAATGCCATCCGCGCCCGCCTCGGCATAGGCTTTGCCGCGCGCGATCGCCTCATCGCGCAGCGCGGCGGGATCGGCCTCTGGCGCGGCTTTGAGAAAGACATCGGTGCGCGCATTCACAAAGGCCGGAACCCCCAAGGCATCGGCGGCCCGCCGCACCGCGCTGACCCGTGCGACCTGATCCGAGACACTGTGAAGGCCCGTGCCCGCGACGATCTGATCCTCGAAATTCAGCCCGACGACGCCGAGTTCAAGCAGCCTGCGCACATTCTCGCCCACCGCTTGCGGATCTGCGGCATAGCCGCCCTCGAAATCCACCGTGACCGGCAGATCGACGCTGGCGACGATCCGCGCGGCGATCACCAGCGCCTCTTCCAGCGGCAGCGCCTGCCCGTCCTTATAGCCCTGCGCGCCCGCAACCGACCAACTGCCGGTCGCGATCGCCTTGGCGCCTGCCCGGGCAACCGCCGCCGCACTGCCCGCGTCCCAGATGTTGTAAAGGATCACCGGGTCGGAGGGTTTGTGCAGGCTGTGAAACAGCTGCGCCTTGTCGCGATGTGAGCTCATGTCATCGGTCCTTTCTGCGGGTTGGCGAGGTCTCGTTCGATCTTGGCATGCGCGCCCGCTGAAACGGAAGTCGGGCAGATCGAACGACATGACGCGAGTCTAGCCTGAACCGCGCGCCAATGCCGCCGATTTTCGGGCGCCTCTTCTTTTTTTGACGACCGGACGGGGGTGGAGCGGGGATGCGGCTGGTCTGGCGGCGGACCCGGCGACCGCGCCGCCCTAAGGAAATGTTCTGCTCTCCCCGCCGCACACAGGCAACCGGAAGGCGCGGCGGCGCGGACAGAAGGCGCGGCAAAGCCAAACCCGCCGCCACGCCCAAGCGCAAATGAAAGTTACTGCCTGTGCCGCCAAACCCGCCATTATATTCCCTTGATAATTTTATCTTAATTTGCGATGGCGGCAGCAGAGGGGCGCGCGAAGGCCGACCCGTATCTCTCACGCGGATCACAGCTATGGGCGTCACATCGACAGGCGACAGAGCGCAAATCTCACCGATGCTTGACCAAAGCGCGGCGCGCGCCGCGGCCTCGGTCAACCTTTTGTTCCGCTTGCCGCAACCCAGCGCGCTGCTGCCTTGGCTCGGGCGTTGGCTCGGTTGTCCGCGCCGATGACACGCCCACAGCGCATCCTGCAGCCCATCCTTCGGAGGTCACATGGATCCCTATGAAAGCCGCCGCGCGATCAGCCGCTTCCTCTTCGTCAAAGACCCGCCCGAGCCGGTCGATCTGGCCTTTGTCTTCTGCAGCCCGACGATCAGCAGCCTCGCCCCGGCGCTCGCGCTTTACAAATCCGGCCTGACGCCGCGCCTGCTTATCACCGGGGCGGGCACGGCCGAGGACGGCTCGCCCGAATGGGCCTTTTATCGCGCCCACGCGCAGGCCGCGGGCGTGGCCGAGGAGGCGCTGCTGATCGAGCCCACCGCCCGCCACACCGGCGAGAATGCGGCGCTCGGCGCGGCGCTGATCGAAACCACGCTCGGCTGGGCGCAGGTCCGCAGCATGGCGGTCTGCGCCAAGCCCTTCCACATGCGCCGCGCCATCATGACCCTGCGCAAACATATTCCCGCCGAGGTGCGGCTGATCGCCCAGCCGCCCGAGGATCCGCGCGATCTTGCGGCCGAGAGCTGGTGGCAGAGCGCGCAGGGCCGCCAGCGCGTCCTGACCGAGCTGGGCAAGATCAGCGAATATGCGCTGAGGGGAGATCTCGGCGATGTCTGAGCGCGCCAACCTCCATCTCATCGGCATCGGCGGCAGCGGGATGCTGCCTCTGGCGCTGTTGCTGAAAGAGGCGGGCCATCGGGTTACCGGCAGCGACAATCTCTGCCCGCCCGCGCGGCTGGCCGCGCTTGAGGCGCAGGGGATTGTGGCGGTCGCGGGCGCCGATCCGCGCCATATCCTCGCCGCCGATTGCGTGGTGGTCAGCCCCGCCATCCCCGAGACCCATGTCGAGCGCCGCGCCGCACGCCGCGCGGGCCTGGCGGTGAAGACCCGCGCCGAGGCTCTGGCCGAGCTGATCGCCGCGCGCCCGAGCATCTGCGTCGCGAGCAGCCACGGCAAATCGACGACCACGGCCATGCTGATCGAGATCCTGAGCGCGGCTGCCCGCAACGACGCCATGCTGAGGGGCATGGCGCGGACTGATGGGGCGCAGGCTGATGGGGCACAGACCGGCGGACCTCAGACCGGGGCGGCGGAAGGCGCGTTCGGCTATATGCTCGGGGCGTCGTTTCCCGGCTCGGGCAGCAGGCCCGCGCGGCCCTCTGCGCGGTGGGGCGCGCCGGATGCGCCTTTCGTGACCGAGGCCTGTGAGGCTCACGGCGCCTTGCCATTTTGGCGCCCGACCCATGCCATTCTGACCAATCTCGACGACGATCACGCCGATCATTATGGCGGGCTTTCCGGGCTGCGGCAGGCCTTTGCGGGCTTTGTCGCGCGCCTGCCGCCCGAGGGGCAGCTCGTGGCCTGCGGCGATGATCCGCATCTGCGCGAGATCCTGCGCGCGGCGGCGATGACCGGCGGCAGGCGGGCGCTCACCTATGGCTTTGGCGCGGCCAATGCGCTGCGCGCCCGCGAAGATAGGACCGGCCGCACCGACATCTTTCTCTACGGCACCCGGCTCGGCGCCTTGGCGCTGGCGATCCCGGGGCGGCACAATCTTTTGAACGCGCTGGCGGCGCTCGGGATGGCGCTGGGACTTGGCGTGGCCTTTCCGATTGCGGCCAATGCTCTGGCCGGATTTCACGGGATTGCGCGGCGTTTGCAACGCATCCCCGCGCCGAAAGCCCTGCGCCTCTTTGACGATTTCGCCCATCACCCAGCCGAAATCGCGGCCTCGCTTCGGGCGCTGAAGGACGGGGCTTGGCGGGACGGGACGGCCCGCGCCGAGGCTGGGCCATCGCGGCTGATCGCGGTGCTTGAGCCGCAGCTTCACAGCCGCGTCGCCCAGATGGCGCAGCCTTTCGCGCGCGCCTTGGCCGCGGCTGATCAAAGCTATCTTCTGCCGGTCGCAGCCCTTGGCGAAACCGCGCCCCGCCGCGACGGCGCACCGCAGGACGGCGCCACCCAAGACGGCAATACCGCTTTGGCCGAGGCCTGCCGCGCCGAGGGGATCGCCTTTCGGCAGGTCGCCGACCGCGACCAGTTGTTGCGGCATCTGCGCCGCGATTTGCGCCGCGATTTCCGCCCCGGCGACACGCTGATCGTCATGGCCGGGGCGAGCGGCGCGGATCTGGCGCCTTGGCTCGCACGCGCCCTGTCGCGCCCGAGCAAAACCAGCGCCGCACCCGCCCTTTTACTGGGCGCGCGCCGGGCCGCGCCGCCCGATCTGCTGGCGCTGGTGGCCGCCCATGCCGCGCGTGACCCCGCAGCGCCCGCCGTCGAAATGGGCACGCGCCGCCTGAGCTACGGCGATCTGATGAACCGGGTCGCGGATCTTGCGGCGGCGCTGCGGGCTGCGGGCATCCAGCCGGGCGAGAGCCTCGGCGTCTGCCTTGGCCGCTCTGTCGATCGCGTCACCGCCTTTCTGGGCGCACTGCGCCTTGGCGCGGTTTTCGTGCCGCTCGACCCCGCTTTGCCCGAAGAGCGGCTGCGCCTCATGCTGGAAACCGCGGGCGTGCGCCGGGTCGTCGTCAATGCCGCAAGCCCGGCCTTGCCCGAGATGGGCCTTGGCTTCATCAATTGCGGGTTGCTGCCCGAGCGCGCGCCGGGTGCTACCGCGCATCTGCTCCCCATCGAGCCTCACGTCGAGCCCCCCATCGAATCTCCCGCGCAGGCGCTCGCCTATATGATCTTCACCTCGGGCACGACCGGGCGGCCAAAGGCGGTCGAGATCTCGCGCGCGGCTTTGGCCCATTACGCCACCGCCGCCGCGCGCCATTTCGAGATCACCCCGGCGGCGCGGGTCTCGCAGCTTTCTGGCTTCGGCTTTGACGTTTCGCTCGGCGATATGGCGATGGCTTTGGCGGCGGGGGCCACGCTGGTCTATCCGACGGATGTGCTGGCCCTGCCCGGCCCGCCGCTTGGCCGCTTCATCTCCGAGGCGCGGCTGACCCATCTGTCGCTGACCCCCTCGGCGCTGTCGGCCATCCCGCCGATCACAGCGCCCGCGCTCAGCCATGTCATCACCGCAGGCGAGGCCTGCCCGCCTGCTTTGGTCGCGCGTTGGGGCGCGGGTCGCCGCTTCATCAACGCCTATGGCCCGACCGAAGCGACGGTCGAGGCGCTCTTTGCCGATTGCACCCCCGGCGCGCCGATCACCATTGGCCAGCCCATCGACAATATGGGCGCCTGCGTGATGGATGCGACCCTTGCGCCGCTGCCAGCCGGTGCACCGGGCGAGCTGTGTCTTTTCGGCCCGGGCCTTGCCCTCGGCTATCGCGACCAGCCCGAGCTGACCGCCGCGCGTTTCCCGACCGTCGATCTGCCGGGTCTCGGCCCGACCCGGATCTATCGCAGCGGCGACCGCGTGGTCTTGGGGCCGGATGGTCGGGTGGTCTATCTTGGCCGCATCGACAACCAGTTGAAATTCAAGGGATACCGCATCGAGGCGGGCGAGATCGAGGCGGCGCTGTGCGATCTGCCCGGCATCGCCGAGGCCGTGGTCTCGCTCTTCAAGGCGCCGCAGATGCCCGACCGGCTGATCGCCCATCTCGTGGCCGCGCCCGGCGCCCCTGCGCCCGATCCAGCCGATCTGCGCGCGCGGCTGTCGCTGCGACTGCCCGCCTATATGGTGCCCTCAGTCTTCCTGCCGGTGCCTGAAATCGCGCGCAACGCCAATGGCAAGCGCGACCGGGGCGCGCTGCCCGTGCCGCCGCAACTGAGCGAACCGGCCCCCCCGCGCCGCATCGGCACGCGGACCGAGGCGCGGATCATGACGCTGATCGACGCGCTCTTCGGGGCTGGTCTCGTCACCGGCACCCGCGACAGCCTGCACGACATCGGGCTCGATTCCCTTGCCATGGCGAACCTGCTCTTTGCGATCGAGGAGCGTTTCGCGGTTACGCTGGACGCCAGTTTCGAGGCCGGCCTCGACACGGTCGAGATGCTGGCGCTGATGGTCGATGCGCAGGCCAAGGCCGCGCCCGAAGCGGCAGCGCCCGGGCTGGAGGATCGGCTGATCGCCCGGATCATGCCCTATCTCGCCGCTTGGCCCGGCGAGGCTTTCGGCCCGCGCGGGCTGGTGCGCAGCCTGAGCGCCAATCCGATGCGCAAGACGCTTTTCTGGTGCTTTCAAGGCGGGCACGAGCTTGCGCATCTGAGCGCGAGCCTTGGTGAGGCGCTTTCGCTTTACGGTCTGCGCTCGGGCCATCTGGCGATTGACTACAGCGGCGAAAACCTCGCCACACTCGGCCGTATTTACGCCGATGAGATCGCCGCGCTCGCGCCTTCGGGGCCGCTTTACCTTGGCGGGAATTGTCAGGGCGGGCTGGTCATGCGCGAGACCGCGCTCGAGCTTATGCGGCGCGGGCGCGAGATCGCGCTGACCGTGCTGATGGAGCAGGGCCGCTTCCTGCATTACCCGGGCGCGACGCTCTTGCTCTTCGGCGCGCAGAGCTATCTCAACCCCTATGCCCAGCTTGAGGCGCCCGATCAGCTGTTCCGCACCGCCTATCCCGGCGGCCATCAGGTCGAGATCCTGCCCGGCGCGCATGGCCGCTATTTCACGCCGCAGCATGTCGATGCGCTGGCAGCGGTGCTGCAGCGTCAGATCGCGCGGCATCCGGGTCACGCCGAGGTGGACGGGGCTGAGCCGGGTAGCAGCGCGGACTGCGGAACAGTCCAACCCGAGCGCCTGCTTCGTCTGGAGCCAGTCTGACATGGCCCGCCTGTTCCGGCTGGTCGAAACCCTGCGCAAAGCCGCCCGCCAAACCCGACAAGACCCGCGCGTGGCGCTGCAACGCGGGCGGCGCGCGCTCAAGGCCGGGCTTGGCATGGCGCGCGGCATGACCGCTTATCCCGCCGCATGGTTTGGCCTCTTGCGGCCGCGCGACGCTTTGGCTCAAGCCGTCTCGGAACTGCTGATCGTCGGCTTTTACGGCGCGAATGCGCGCTCGGCCTCGGCGCGGCTTCTGGCGCGTCAGGTCGCGCGCGGCCAGCTTGGCGCGGTGTTTTTCGTCACGCAAAATATCGGCACACGCGCGGAATTGCAGGGCCTGCTTGGGCTTTTCCGCGCGAATGGCGCGGCGCCGCTGATCGCGGTCGATCAAGAGGGCGGCGTGGTTCAGCGCATCACCCCGGCGCATGGCGCGGCCCGCCTGCCCGCCGCGCTGACCCTCGCCGCGACCCTGACCCCCGAGGCCGCGCGCGACCTTTATGCCCAAGCCGGTGCCGAGCTGGCCGCGCTTGGCTTTACCGTCAATCTTGGCCCGGTGCTCGATGTCCACGAGCCCGACAATCCCGCGATCGGGCGCCCCAAACGCGCCTATGGCAGCGATCCCGCCGAGATCGCGCGCTTTGCCGAGGCCTTCACGGCGGGTTTTGCCAGCGCGGGCATTCTCTGCGCCGCGAAGCACTTCCCCGGCCAGGGCCGCGCGCGCGACGACAGCCATTATGGGGTCGCCGATATTTCCGCGCGCTGGTCTGAGGCCGAGCTTGCCCCCTATGCCCGGCTGTTCGCCTCGCCCCATCCGCCCGAGATGGTGATGATGGGCCATCTGCGCCATGACGGTCTGGCCCCGGACGGGCGGCCCGCGACGGTCTCGCCCGAGATCGTGACCGGGCTTTTGCGCGAGAAACTGGGCTTTACCGGCGTCATTCTGACCGATGATGTCGATATGGATGCGGTCAGCCATCTGATGAGCCGGGAAGAGGCGGTGGTGCAAGCGCTGGCCGCCGGCAACGACCTGATCATGGTCAAGAACCTCTTTCGTTACGACCCTTTGCTGCCCGAACATGCGGTGCGCTGGGTGCGCCGGGCGATTGCGCGCGGGGTCCTGAGCGAGGCGCAGATCCTCGCCTCGGCCGCTCGGGTGCGCGCGCTGCGGGCGCGGCTGCGGGGCGGTCCCGAAGACCCGCCGCCCGAGCGCGCCCCTGATAACCGGCCCTGAGCGCGCGCCCTGAAAGGCCCCCGCCTCAAGCCCTCACGCGCAGCACGATCTTGCCGAAATGCGCGCCGCTTTGCAGGTGATCAATCGCGGCGCCCGCCTCTGCAAAGGCAAAGCCGCTGTCGATGACCCCTGCCCCAAGATACCCGCCAGAGCCTGACCTTCGATCGCGGGCTGGCGTTCGTGTCCTGGCGCGAACTGAAGCGCGGGCTTGGCGCGCAGGCCTTGCTCTGCGATCCGCAGGGAGGCTGGCAGAAGCCGAGGGTCGCGAACGCCAATCGGAGGATCCGGCGCTGTTTGCCACGCGACACCATCCTCCTGAAGATGCGACCACGTGACCTGACCGAACTTGCTCGCAAAATAAACGCAAGCCCCCGCAACTGCCTCGACTTCCGAACGCCCGCCGAGGTGTTCGGGGAGCAAGTGGCGAGGGGCGCAGCATAGGGATAAGGTCCGCTTTGCGGGACGAAGCGGTCGTTTGCACGTGTGGCGACGTGCGCTTTGTTGCGGGCCTCAACGAGCTGTCACCTCGGGAAGAACCTTGCCGAGCGCTGTTTTGAACTTGCCAGCCTCGGGGTCCCGCATCGCACGAGTCACCCAGCTTTCAAATGAAAGCTTTGAACTGTTTTTTAGATGCTTCGCCCCCAATGCTAGTAGGGCCTTGTTGTCGAAGTTGGCCAACAGAGCGGGCAGGTCGCCTTTAGTAACGGCTTCCTCGATCCTTTCGCGGGCTTCTTTAGCAACGCTCGCGACATCAAGAGCCGCGGTCCGTTCAGCATATATCGTAGCTAAGTCTGCTGAGTTTTCAGCATCCTTCAAATCTATCTTTTTCAGTGTTCTATCAATCCGGCGACGACAGTAGCGCAGCACGACCTCCTCAATTGACCCAGGTCTGCTGACTTCTGATAGCACCTCTAAAGTTAGTGTTTTCAACTTGGCTCGCAGTTCTTCCCCATCATATTTCTCTTCCTGCAAAATTGCGGCGGCAATATCCGGGAGCAAAAACAGGTTCTCAATCTCCGACACAGGCAGCACCGCTACTCCAAGGGAGGAAAGCTGCTTCTTCTCGTCGTCGTTGGGTAATCCTCCCCATGGTTAAGGGGCTGCATAAGTAGAATTTTCTCGTAGCGTGAGCTGAGGAGATTCGAATGAGAAAGAGCCGTTTCACCGAGCCGCAGATCATGGCCGTGCTTCGTCAGGCCGAGAGCGGCGTGGCCGTGCCTGAACTTTGCCGCGAGCATGGGATCAGCACAGCGAGCTTTTACAAATGGCGCTCGAAGTATGGCGGCATGGACGCGTCCATGATGAGCCAGATGAAGACGCTTGAGGACGAGAACCGGCGGTTGAAGCGCATGTTTGCGGACCTGAGCATGCAGGCCGAACTGCTCAAGGAAGCACTAGGAAAAAAATGACACGGCCAGTTCAACGCCGGGAGCTGGCCGAGAAGGCTGTGGCGACGAAGGGGGTCAGCATCGCGCTGGCCTGCCGGGCCTTTGGCGTGAGCGAGACCTGCTTTCGCTACAGCCCGAAGCGCGATGCCGAGAACGAGTTTATCGCGGACCTGTTGGAAGGGCTGACCAAGGTGCACCGGACCTGGGGCTTTGGGCTATGTTTCCTGCACATGCGCAACGTCCAAGGGCATCCTTGGAACCACAAGCGCGTCCATCGGATCTATTGCGAGTTGGAACTGAACCTGCGGATCAAGCCGCGGCGGCGGATCAAGCGTGACAAGCCTGAAGAGCTTAGCGTCCCTGACGCGCCGAACACGGTCTGGTCAATGGACTTCATGGCTGATCGATTGGCCGATGGCCGTCAATTCCGCCTCTTGAACGTGCTGGACGACTTCAACCGTGAGGGCCTCGGCATTGAGGTCGACTTCTCGCTCCCGGCCGAGCGGGTGGTCCGGTCCCTCAATCAGATCATCGAGTGGCGCGGAAAGCCCCTGGCCATCAGGGTAGACAATGGCCCTGAATACATCAGCTCCACGCTGATGATCTGGGCCGAGAAGCAGGGCATTGCCCACAACCACATCCAGCCTGGGAAACCACAGCAGAACGCCTACGTCGAGCGTTACAACAGGACAGTCCGCAATGAATGGCTGGACCTATACATCTTTGAAACCATCGAGGAGGCGCAGGAGATCGCAACCGACTGGCTATGGACTTACAACAATGAGCGCCCCAACATGGGCATCGGCGGCATCACACCCGCCCAGAAACTGAAGATGGCTGCCTGAAGTCTACTTCTGCACCCCGTTAAAACGGGGAGGATTACCCCTCCTAAACGTCGATGACTGACCGGGCTGCGATGCGTATGTCTCCGCCCGCCCGGATCATGCTATGCTGACAGAACGTGTCGCGTTTCGATTTGAAGTCGCATTCCATCTTGCTCGGGGCCGGCTCTCCCTGAATCACGGCTCGGAAGCTGCCGCGGGCGCGATGGACATCTCGCCGCAGATGGTCGCGAAACATGTCGTGCATCTGGAAACCCGGCTGGGCACGGTGCTCCTCAGCCGCACGACGCGGCGCCAAAGCCTGACCGAGATCGGGCGCAGCTCTTACGAACGCTGCAAGCTCATCCTCGCCGAAACCGAAACCGCCGAGACGCTGGCGCGCGAGATGCGCCGCCAGCCGAAGGGGCTCTTGCGGATCTCGGCGCCGGTCACGTTCGGCTCCTCGGCGCTGGTGCCTTTCCTGCTGCGCTATCTCGCGCTTTATCCCGAGGTGCAGGTCGAGCTGGTGCTGTCCGACCGCCGCGTCGATGCGCTTGAGGACGGGTTCGAGGTGATCTTTCGCCTGGGCGAGGTGCGCGCCGCCAGCCTGACCGCCGTGCCCTTGCGGCCTTACCGCATTCTTGCCTGTGCCGCGCCCGCCTATCTGGCGGCGCATGGCCTGCCCGCGCGCGCGGTGGTCTTCATGCCTGTCTGGCCTATGTCTATGGCCAGCCCTCGGCCTTCAGACATTGGCAATTCAGCCGCGACGGCAAGAGCGAAGAGATCCCGGTCAGCGGCCCCTTTCGCAGCAATGACTGGCCTGCGCTTCTCGGGGCCACCCTTGCCGGGCATGGCGTGGTGCTGGGCCCCGAGCATCTGCTGGCCGAGGTGCTGAAGGCGGGGCAGCTCGTGCAGGTCCTGCCCGATTATGCGGGGCAGACCCGACCGCTCCATCTGCTCTCTCTCGCCGGGCGCGCGCCGACGGCGAAGCTGCGCAGCGTCATCAAGGCGACGGTGGCGGAATTCGGCGGCCTACCCGCACGTGAGGCGTGATGCAGCGCATTGCGGCCGGGCAGGCTCCCGGTGCATAGGCAGCGCGACCGCATTCGCCGAAGGACCCCGCCGATGGACCGCCAAGACGTGGACCGACCGACTATCGACCGCCAAAACATCGTGCCGCCCGAAATGCAGGCCCTCGTCGAGCGCGCGGGCTATCTGCCCGGGGTGCGCGTAGGCCATCTGCTCTTTTGCGCGGGTCAGGTCGGGCGCGACGCGGATCTGGCGGTCATCGCCGATCCCGAGGCGCAATTCGAGGCCTGTTGGCACAACCTCGCCCGCGTGCTTGCGGCGGCGGGTTGCGGTTTTGAGGATGTCATCGACATGACCAGCTATCACATTGACATGGCGCGTCACCTGCCGCTCTTCCGGCAGGTCAAGGATCGGGTGTTCCCGCGCGGGACCTGCGCCTGGACTTGCCTTGGCGTCTCGGAGCTGGCGGTGCCGGGGCTGCTTGTCGAGATCAAGGTGACGGCGCTGATCCCCGAGGCGGCGCGGGCGGGCCTTTAGCCCAAAGCGGCGCTGTCGGCGCGAAACCGCGCGGCCCAGTCGCGGTTCAACCCGTCGGCCAACCGGGCGACCTCGGGCACGAGATGGACCGACGCGGGCAGCGTCACGCCCAAGGCGCGGCAGATCGCGGCGATGGTCTCGGTCGGGCGCGCGGCAAGCTCTTCGTAAGCGACGGTCATGGGCGTGATGCCTTGCGCGGCGAACCACGCGCGCCAGGCCGCGTCATAAGCCTCGAGCGCCGCGAGCTTCGCGCGGATCCGGGCAAAGTCATATTCGGGCGCTTGCGGGGGCGAAAGCCGTTCAAGCTCGCGGCCATCCGCCGCCCGGTGCCAGAGCCCGGTCTGCTCGGCCTTGACCAGCGAAATCGCCTGACCGAGCTTGTCGCTGCGCGTCAGATGCAGGTAGCTCACCCGCCCGAAAGCCGCCGCCAGCCGCGCCTGATCCGAGCCCGCGCCGGGATGAACCGCGCCAATCAGCGCGAGCAACCCCGCGAGATCCTTTTGCATCAAACGCAACCCGAAAACCCCGGTGCCCCCGCTGCCCGCCGCAATCGCCGCGTCGAGATAGGCGGCGGCATAGCCCTTCGTCCTGGACAACTCCGGCGCGGGCAGCTTCCACTCAGCGCGCCAGACCGGATCAACCGGGTCCATGAAGAAGGAATCGGGCGTTCCCGCGACACCCGAGGCCGCGAGAAGCTCGCACAGCAAGGTGCTGCCGCTGCGCGGGGTCGCGCAGATGAGATAGCTCACTGAGGCAGAGGACATGGCCGACCTTTGATGACATCCAAAGCCGCTTTGCCCGAATTTCCCCGCCGCCACAATGCGCCCGCATCGGTGGCGCGGATGGCGCTGGGATCAGCCGCGCTCGGGCAAAGCCGCGATGCTCGCGATCTCGATCAGGCGGCGCGGATCGCCGAGATCGGCGACCCCGATCGTGGCGCGGGCGGGCAGGTCCGCGCCGTCGAGCCAAGCCAGCCAGACCTCGTTCATCGCCGCTTTCTGCGACATGTCGGTGAGGTAAATCCGGGCCTGCAACAGCTGCGTCTTATCGGTGCCGCAATCGGCCAGCAGCCGGTCGAGCTTGTCGCAGATTTCCTGCGTTTGGCCCTTGATGTCTTGGTCGATGTCATGGGCGGCGTGGCCGCTGATATAGAGCACGCCCTGATGTTGGACGGCGGCGTGAAGATGGGCGGCCTTGCGGTGGCGTTGGATCATGGTCTGTCCTGTCTGTCGTCTGATTTTGATGTGTTTTCGCGCGCTTACGCGCCCGGCGCATAGGGCGAGAGATCTTGCTCGGCGGGCGCGCCGGTCAGCAGATCGGCGAGCAGTTTCCCGGCATAGGGGCCGATCGAAATCCCGCCCGCGCCCAGCCCGTTTGCGACCGAAAGCCCCGCGATCCCCGGCACCCGGCCAAAGATCGGCTTGATCGTCGGCCCGGCTGGGCGAAAGCCGATGCGGGTCTCGATCAGCTCGGCCTGCGCGAGCCCCGGGCAAAGCGCCATGCCCGCGCCCAGAACCTCGGCCTGACCGGCGGCGGTGACGCGGTAGTCAAAGCCCGAGTCGTTTTCGCGCGTTGCCCCCACCACGACGCGGCTGTCGTCGAAGGTCAGCATGTAATAGCTGCTCATCGGCAAAAGCACCGGCCAATCAGCGGTCGCGGTGCCATTGAGGCGCAGATGCACGATCTGGCCCTTTTGCGGCTTCACCGGATGGTCAATGCCAAGCGGCGCGAGGATCTGCGCCGCCCAAGCGCCGCCCGCGACGATGATCTCATCGGCCTCAAGCCGCGCGCCCTGACCGTCGCGCAAGATCACGCCATCCTCGCGGCGTTCCAGCGTGACGTAATCGCTGTGATAGCGCGCGCCCAAAGCGACCGCCGCGCGCAGCATTGCCGCCGAGAGAAGGCGCGCATCGACGCGCGCACCTCCGGGCAGGAACCAGGCGGGCAGATCGCCCTTGAGGACCGGGAATTTCGCCTGCGCCTCGGCGGGGCTGAGAAGCTGGACCTCGCCCGCCTCGGGCGCGGTCTTGACGCGAGCGGCAATGCGCGCGCCCGCCGCGTCGAAATCGGCGCGGTTTTCCGAAGTTACCAGCGCGCCGACCTTGCGATAGCCGAGATCGCGCTCGCCCTGCGCATCAAGATAGCCGACGAGATCGCCGTAAAAGCGCGCGCCTGCGGCATACATCTCGTACCATTTCGGCTCTTCGACCTGCGTGGCCCAAGGGCAGACGATCCCCGCCCCGGCCATGGTCGCCTTGCCGGGATGGCCGTGGTCATAGACCGTGACCTCGACTCCCGAGCGCGCCAGTTGCAGCGCGGTGCTTGCGCCAAACATCCCCGCGCCAATCACGATTGCTCGCATCTTTCGTCCTTCCTTGCGCCCCCGCGCGGGGGCCGTCTTGCTGCTTTGCCGGAAGCGCGCCCCCGGCGAAGCGATCAGTCCACGCTCACGCCCGACATCCGCCCGGTGCCAAAGACCGCAGGCACATAGCCTTTCACATCCTTCGACACGACGATCAGCTGATCCGAGCCGCCAAACATCACCGCCGGAACCTGATCATAGAGGATATGCTGCGCCTCATCATACAGCTTGGCGCGCTCGGCCTGATCGCTGATCGCACCGGCCTTGGCCATGACCGCGTTGAAGTCGGGATCGCACCACGAGCCGACATTCGACGGGCTGGGCACGCCCTTGGAATCGCAGGTGAAATAATTGTTCGGGATCTGGCTCGGATCGGGGAAATCCCAAGTGCCGCCAAACATCGCGACCTCGGCCTCGTGGTTGCGAGCGCGCTGGATATATTCCGCCCATTCATAGCTCACGATCTCGGCCTTGACCCCGATCGCGGCCCAATCGGCCTGCACCATCTCGGCGGCGCGGCGGCCATTGGGCATATAGGGCCGCGCGACCGGGATCGCCCAAAGCTCGGTCGACAGCCCATCGGGATAGCCCGCCTCGGCCAGCAGCTTCTTGGCAAGCGCGGGGTCATAGCTATAGGGCTTGAGATCATCGGCATGGCCCCAAAGCGAGGCCGGGATGACTGAGCCGGTGGGCTTGCCGAGCCCGCTGAACACGACCTCGACCAGCGCATCCATATTGATCGCATGGCCAAGCGCCTGCCGCACGCGCAGATCCTTGAACTTGTCGAGCCCGAAGTTGAAGCTGATGAAGCCGGTCGAGGGGATCGGGACATGGACGAGATCGAGCTTCTCCGAAGCCTCGATCTGAGGCGCGTCGGTCAGGTTCGGATAAAAGGCGATGCCGCATTCCCCCGCGAGCGCGCGCTGGACGCGGACCGAGGCATCGGGGCTGATCGCCATAATGATCGCATCGACCTTGGGCATGGCGCTGTCTTTGCCCGCCGCCACGCCCCAAGTGCCCGCGAAGGGCAGCAGCCGCACGATCGAGTCGCTCTGATAGGCCTGAAGCTGGAAGGGGCCGGTGCCAATCGGCTCGCGGTCGAATTGTTCGGGCTTGCCCGCCTTGAGCAGAACATCGGCATATTCCGCCGAGGTCATCGCGATCGAGCCATGCGACATGATGCCGATAAACGGCGCGAGCGGCGCCTTGAGGTGGAAAACCACCGTATAATCATCGCGCTTTTCGACGCTGTCGATCGCATCGGCAAGCTTGGTCGCGAAGGTGATGTAATTGCCGCCGTTGATCTCGTGATAGGGATGGCCCGGGTCCATCATGCGCTGGAAGGTGAAAAGCACGTCATCGGCGTTGAAGGGGCGGCTCGGGGTGAAATCGGCATTGGCCTGCCACGCCACATCCTTGCGCAGATGGAAGGTGTAATCCTTGCCGTCGGCGCTGACCTCCCAGCTTTCGGCGAGCGAGGGCTCGATGGTCGAGCCGCCCGGCGCGACCTCGACCAAAGTGTCATAGATCTGGCCAAGAACGGTCGCGGTGGTGCCGCTGCTCGACAGATGCGGGTTGAAGACCTCGGGCGAGCCCTCGAGGCAGACGGTCAGCGTCCCGGCCATCGCAGGCGCGACCCCCAGCGTCAGCGCGGTTCCCCCCAGCGTCAGCGCGGTCCTCAATGTCAGCGCGGCCCCCAATCTCAGCGCAGTTAAAGCCGGAACTGGCAATTTCATCTCGATCTCTCCCTCTTGCGCGCCCCATGCGGGCAGATCGGCACTTCCGGCTGTCTCGCTCGGTTGGCGCACCGCTTTCTCGAAAAGTCACATTGCGCAACATGAAGGTCAAATGCATTGTTGGCCGAGCTGCATAACCAAAACTCATGGGACCGCGATGAATATCCGCCAGATCGAAGCCTTTCACGAGACGATGGAGACCGGCTCTGTCACGCGTGCAGCGGAACGGCTGGGCGTGTCCCAGCCCGCGATTTCGAAACTGCTCAAGGCCTTGATGGAGGATTGCGGCTTCCAGCTTTTCCATCGCAAGGGCGGGCAGCTGGTGCCGACGCGCGAGGCTCAGCTGTTCGCGACCGAGGTCGCGGCGCTGTTCAACGGAACGCGGCGGTTGAAGAAAGTCGCGCAGGCGATCCGCCAGAACGAGCTGGGCGAGGTCAGCGTCGCCGCGCCCCCTGCGGTGGTGACGCGGTTTTTGCCGACCGCGCTGGCCGAAGGTTTGCAGGACCTGCCCGATCTTCTGGTGCAAATCGTCTCGCGCCCCTCGCCTCAGATCATCGACATGGTTGGGGCGGGGCTGCTGGATCTCGGCGTGGTCACGATGGCAACGGATCGCCCCGATCTTGAGGCCGAGCATCTGGCGACGCTGCCGCTCATCTGCCTCTTGCCCGCGGACCATCCGCTGACCGCGAAGGCTGAGCTCTGCATCGAGGATCTGCGCGAGCAGCCCATCGTCACTTTGCCCTCAAGCGATTGCACCTTCAGCCGCACCGATCGCAGCTTTCAGATGCGCAGCGTGCCGATGGGGCGGCGCATCGAAGTGCCCTATTCGGAAACCGCCGCCCATATGGTCGCGCAGGGCGTCGGCGTGGCGATTGTCGCGCCTTTCGTCGGTCTGGAATATGGCCCCGACCGCATCGCGCGGCGCCCCTTGCTGCCTGCCGATCACATTGATCTGTGGCTGCTGCGTCCCCGCAACCGCGCGCTGTCTTTGGCGGCGGCGCGGGTGCGTCAGGTCATCCTTGCAGCCTTCGCGCCCGACTGAGCCAAGAGGGGCGCGCAAACGAAAAGGACGGGCCAAGCCCGTCCTCGTCACATTCGCTTTTCATGCCAATCCGAAAGGAACGGATCAGTTTGATTTCGGCGTACCGAGATTGCGGAAATCGGTGTAAGCGCCCTGCTCGCCGGTCTTGCCGTCGACGGTCAGAAGCTTGCCGCTTTCGAGATCATAGACCAGAGCAATCGCCCGCCCATCCTTGCGGCCGGTCGCATTGATCTTGCCATCGCCGCGCGTCACCTTGATGTCGGTGAGGCCCTTCGAGGTCAGGAAATCAGTGACTTGGGTGTCGCTGAGCCGCTCGGTCGAGGCCGGAAGCGAATCTGCGGGAACGGTTGTCACCGTGGTTGTGGTGGTCTGCGCCACAGCGGCGCCTGCCAGAAGCAGGCTGATCGCGCCCACTTTCACCCCGGTGCGAATGATCGAATATTTGTCTTTCAGCATAGGTGCCTCCAATATTTCGATTATCATCCTCAACGCGAAACCCCGGCTTGGGATGCACCGGGTCACGGATATGTGAGGACGGATCGCGCGGCGCCACGGCGCTGCTTGGACTGATTCCCGCCCTGCCCAGAGCGGCAGCCGCGCGGAAATCCGCGCCGCGCCCGGCCGCGAAAAAATCGCCCAACCGGGCACGCCTTGGCGCGAATCGCAAAGATTTCGGCGCGCGTTGCACATCGCGCCCCCGCCGCCTCCCGCAGAGTTTGGCAGTTACAAAAATATTCTTGGGAGGATTTTATGCATAAAATTGCAGCCGGATTGTGCTTTCTGCTGACCAGCACCGCGCTTGGCCATGCCGCGCCGCGCACCGATCTGAGCGCCGCGCAACTGCGCGCGCCCGCCGCAGAAGCAGGCACCGAAGCCGCCACGGAAACCCGGCTTGTCGAGAACGCGGCCTTTGTCGCGCCAGAGGGCGCGGCGGCGGCCTCGGACGGGTTCGAGGGGACGCTGCACTTGGGCGAAACCTTGATGACGACAGAGCCCGCCAAGCTGAAAAGCGACAATCTGCTGGGCAAGGATCCGGCCTATTTCCCGAAAATCGCGATCTCCTTCACCACGGTTAACGGCAATCTCGTGCCGCTGACGCAAGATGTGATCCGCGCGGGCTCGCTGCCCGAGGGCAAGAGCTTTTGGGACACGATCGTCCAGCCCGGCGCCGTCTGGTCCGAGCCCGGCGACGACGGCTGGAACCGCGCCTCTTTCCCCTTCGCGCTGATGCACAGCATCGAGGGCGAGACCCATAACGGCGTCGCGACCTTTCTCTACAAGGGCTCCGAAGTCAGCGCGGTCCGGATGCAGATCGTGAACCAAACCGCACCCTTCTATGTCGAGGATCGCTTCACCGCGGCGGCGACCCTGCCCGCGAGTTTCTCGCCCGAGGTCACCGGCGACGCCAAAGCCGCAAGGCAGACCTTCGAGGCCGCCGAAAAGGACGCCTATCCGACCGCCCCCTGGAGCGAATTCGTCGCGAAATATGGCCAAGAGGTGGCGGATGGTTTCGATGGCACCATCGGCGCGGATGAGCGCGTCGCGGCCGCGATCACCGTCGATGGCACGATGTATGTCAAATATTGCCCGACGCCGATGGGCGAGCTGCCCTATTGCGCGCGCCAGCGCTTCGGCGTCTGGTCGGTGACCAAGGCCGCGACCAACGAGATGGCGATGCTCTCGCTCGCCCAGAAATTCGGCGCCGGGATCTATGACCAAAAGCTGGTCGAGCTGATCCCCGAAGCGAAAGGTCTTGAGGGCTGGGACCGGGTCACGCTTGGCAATCTGGTGAATATGAGCTCGGCCATGGGCTATGGCTCGCATCAGGCCAAGCCCTATACGGTCAGCGATCCCTTCGACGATCATTACTACGCCTGGTATGAAGCGCCAACCACCGCCGACAAGCTCGCGGTCCTGCTGCCCGCCGCCAAGCCCTATCCTTGGCTGCCGGGCGAAGTGATCCGCTACCGCGACGAAGATATGTTCCTGCTCGGCGTCGGCCTGACCCGCGTCGTGCAAAAGCATGGCTATGCCAATGTCTGGGATTATCTCGAAAAAGAGGTCTATGGCCCGATCGGCATTCATTACGCGCCGACCAACAAGACCATCGAAAGCGAGCCCTCCAAGGATCAGTCGCTGATGGCCTATGGTTATTATCCGACGCTTGGCGATATGGCGAAATTGGCCGAGTTGATCCATCAGGACGGCAAATTCGGCGGCAAACAGATCCTTTCGGCCGAAAAGGTCAAGGAGCTGCAGCCGCGCGAGGGCCATATCGGTTTGCCGACCGGCGAGCGGGAGCGGCCCTATTATCACGAGGCCTTCTGGTACAGTCAGATGGATTCGAAATGGGGCTGCGCGCTTTATTATCCGGCGATGACCGGCTTTGGCGCGAATTACGTCGCGATCTTCCCGAAAGACATCACCACGATCCGGATTGCCAAAAACCTCGACAACACCCGGCCCTCACGCACGATGGACAATTTCGAAGAAACCGCCGATGCCATCGCCGATTTGTGCGAGTGATCCCCGCGCCGTTTTGAGCCGTCCTATGCGTATGGCTTTCAAATCGGACCGAAAGGCGAATTGACATGGCACGGGCGGCATTGACGCGCGGATAGCGCGCCACCGTCCTGATCGAGAGCCGCCCGCCTTGCACGTGCAGGGCGGGCGTTTTGATGCCCGCGCCTTTTGCGACTCAGCCCTGTCAGCCTGATTCGCTGCACGCGAATCGCTTTGACTTGCGCCGCGCTGCTCTTTGCCAATGCCGGGCGAGCTTTCGCCGAGACTTGATTCCGCCCGGCGGGGGCGTCGCATCCCTTGCACGACGCTCTAAATATTACCGATATCTATCATAGCGTTACCAAGATAATTTCGCTAAAAATTCAGAAATTGCACGGCTTGCAAAAAACATTTGTCGTCTGGCCGGGCAATCGCGTAACATCAAATGGCGTTCAACAACGAACGCGACCCATCAGCCCCATGCCTTGCGCATTTGCTGATGAAAAACCTTCCACATAATCAAATGCAATCGGTCACTCCGCGTTTTGCCGCGTCGTGATTCTCATTTCCTCACCCAAATCAAAAGGAATTGCATAATGAGCATGGACGGAGCGGGCATTGGCTCGGGGCCGAAGCGTGCGCGCATGCGCTTGGCTATCGATGTTGGCGGCACTTTTACCGATGTTTTCGTCCTCGATTCGGATGGAAATCAGACGGTTGCCAAAGTCCCCAGCACTTCAAATCCCATCGACGCGATTATGAATGGCGCAGAGGCCGCCAATATTGATTGGCATGATGTCGAGCTGTTTACCCACGGCACGACGGTCGCCACGAATGCGCTCATCACCCGCAATTTCAAACCCGCCGCCATGGTCACGACCGAAGGCTTTCGCGATGTTTTGGAAATCGGACGCGGCACGCGAGAGGATCCTTGGGACGCTTATAAAGAGGGCACGCCGCCCTATGTGCGCCGCCGCGACCGTTTTGTTGTCTCCGAGCGCATCAATTATCGCGGCGAGATCATCGAGCCTTTGGACGAGGTTCAGGCCCGCGAAGTCGCCCGCATTTTGCGCAAGCGCGGCGTGACGGCGGTCGCGGTTTGTTTCATCAACGCCTATGTCAATGGCGTGCATGAGGCGCGCATGGCCGAGATCCTCGCCGAAGAGCTGGGCCCCGAGGTCGCGATCACCACCTCGCATGAAACCCATCCCGAGATCTTCGAGGATGACCGTTTCTCGACCACGGTGGCGAATACGATCCTCGCGCCAATCATCCGCCCCTATGCGCGCGACATCGCCCGGCGCACCCGCGATGCGGGCTATGAGGCCGATGTCTTGCTGCTCCATTCGGGCGGCGGCGTGATGACCCCGGCCACGGCCGAGAAATATGCCGCGCGTCTGGCCGCCTCGGGCATTGCGGCAGGCGCGATTGCCAGCAAATATTTCGCCGAGCTCTGCGGCTATTCCAATGCGATCGGGCTCGATATGGGCGGGACCTCCGCCGATATTTCGCTGGCCGAGAACGGCCATCTGCGCACCACCGACAAATGGGAGGTCGATTGGGGCCATCCGATCTGTTTCCCCTCGATCGAGGTTCTGACCATCGGCGCAGGCGGCGGCTCGATCTCTTGGCTCGACAAAGCGGGCTCGCTTCGGAATGGGCCGCAATCGGCGGGCTCGACCCCCGGCCCGGCTTGCTACAAGGCGGGCGGCACCGAGCCCACGAACACCGATGCCAATATCATCCTTGGCCGCGTCGGCAGCTCGCTTGCGGGCGGCAAGAAGGCGCTGGACCGCGACGCGGCGCTCACCGCGATGACCCGGATCGCCGAGCCGCTGGGGCTGGACCATGTCGAGGCCTCGCTTGCGACTTTGCGGGTGGCCAATGCCAATATGGCCGATGCGGTGCGTCTGATCTCGATCGCCCGCGGCCATGATCCGCGCGATTTCGCGCTGGTGGCTTTTGGCGGGGCGGGGCCGCTTCACGGCGTCGATATTGCGCGCGAGCTCAATATCCCAGTGGTCATCGTTCCGCCCAATCCGGGCGTGACTTCGGCGGTCGGCTGTATGCTGGTCGATGTCCAACATGATGTCACTCAGATGTTCTTCCAAGATGCCGCCTCGGCGGAGCCCAAGGACATCGAGGCCGCCTTCAAACTGCTGGAGCTTGAGGGCCGCGACCGTCTGGAGCGCGACGGCGTTGCTGCGAAAGACATGACGTTCCAGCGTTTTGTCGACATGCGCTATCGCGGGCAATGGCGCTCGCTCGCGGTGCCGGTGCCGGGCGAGGTCAAATCGATGGACGAGGCTTTGGCGATCTTTCACGACGAATATGAGAAAGCCCATAACTTCCGCCGCGAGGATTTCCCGGTCGAGATCTACCGCCTCACGGTGCGCGCGATCGGCGTCACCCCGAAGCCGACCTTCCCCAAAGTCGCGATCGACCCGAGCCGCGAGGCCGTCTCGAAAGGCACGCGCGAGGTCTGGTTCCACGGCCAGCAACAGGCGCTGACGACCACGCTTTACGACCGCGAGAACCTGCCTGCGGGCGTCACCATCAACGGCCCCGCGATCATCGACCAGCTCGATTCGACCACCGTCATCCCGCCCGGCGACGTGGCCTATATCGACCAGTGGCTCAACATCCAGATCAAGCTGGGCGCGGCATGACGCGCGCCCCCGCACTCACCCCAATCGCAACAGGAGGAGGACCGGTATGACCCGCTCAACGAAATTTACCGCTTTGTCTGACCAAGGCATCCAACATCCCCCGCCGCCCGAAAAGCGGATGACGGTGTTCAAATCCGAGCTTGACCCGATCACCTTCGAGGTCCTGCGCAACGCCTTCGTCAATATCGTCGATCAGATGGCCGAGCAGCTTTTGCGCACCTGCTATTCCTTCGTGATCTATTGCCGGGACTTTTCCTCCGGGCTCAGCGATCCGCAGGGCAATCTGGTGATGCAGGGCACGGGCGATATCGCCGCCCATGTCGGCACGCTCCATTATACCTGCAAGGCGATCATCGAGGAATTCGGCGATGACATCCATCCGGGCGATGTCTTCATCATCAATGATCCCTTCCGGGGCGGCAGCCATTTCAACGACACCCGCATCCTGCGCCCGATGTTCTACAAGGGCGAGCTGATCGGCTATTCGCAGGCCAATGGCCATTGGGCCGATATGGGCGGCGCGACGCCGGGCTCGTTCAACATCACCGCGCTTGACCATATGGGCGAGGGGCTGCGCATCACGCCGGTTCGGGTCTGGAGCAAGGGCGTCTGGCTTGATGATGTTGCGCGCATGATTGCCGCCAATACCCGCAATCCCGGCGATGTCATCGGCGATATGCAGGCGCAGGCCGAGGCGACCGCCGTCGCCGAGCGCGAGATCCAGCGGCTTTGCGACAAATACGGGGTCGAGACGATCAAGACTGCCTTCCGCGAGGTGCAGGATTGGGTCGAGGTCTTGATGCGCAACCGGCTCGCGGAATTGCCGGACGGGACCTGGTATGCCGAGGATTACATTGATCAGGATCCGAAACTCGAAGAGGGGCTGATCCCGATCAAGATCAAATTCACCATCGACGGCAATCATGCCCATTACGACCTCTCGGGCTCGCATCCCCAGATCTCGACCTTCCTCAATGCGGCCTATGGCGGCTCGTTTGCCGGGATCGTCGCGGGGACGAAATACCAGTTCCCGGACCTGCCGCTGAACTCGGGGCTTTACCGCGCGGTCACGGTCAATGTCGGCGAGCCCGGCACGGTCGTGAATGCCGAATGGCCAAGCCCCTGCGCCGGTTTCTGCTCGGGGCCCTTCGAGAAGCTGATGAATTCGGTCTTTGGCCTTTGGGCCAATATCCTGCCCGAGCGCACGATGGGCTGTGCCTTCAACCTCGAATATCTGCTGGTTGGCGGGCGCGATACCCGGATCAAGGGCCGGCCCTATTTCATGTGGTATGACTGGATGGCCGGCGGCTGGGGCGGGCGCAATGGCCGTGACGGCTTCAACGCCACCGCGCCGGTCTTTGGCGCGCAATATGGCGTCCAGCCGCTTGAAGGTCAGGAAAGGCTCGCGCCGGTGCTGACCAAATGCCACGATTTCGTGCAGGATTCCGCCGGTCCGGGCGAGTCGCGCGGCGGGCTTGGCGCGGAAAAGGGCGGCGCGGTTTTCGAGGGCGAACGCATCGTCGTCTCGTATTGCTGCGACCGCGAGCGCTCGGTGACCTGGGGGATGTGGGGCGGGCTGCCCTCGATCCCGCATGGCGTCTGGCTGAACAAGGGGACCGAGCGCGAGCGCTACCTCGGCTCGATCTTCTCGAACCTGCCGATCGAGCTCGACGATGTCTTCACCCGGCCTTCAGCGGGCGGCGGCGGCGTCGGAGATCCGCTGATGCGCGATCCCCAGCTCGTCTGCGAGGATGTCGCCGATGAATATGTCAGCGTCAAACGCGCGCGGATTGACTACGGCGTCGTCATCCGGGTCATCGACAAGGATCTTTCGCAATACGAGGTCGATGAAGAAGCCACCGTCGCAGAGCGCAAACGCATCGCCGAGGCGCGTCTGGGCTGGCTCGACGAGGATGCGGAATCGGTGGCGGCGCGCTATCGCTCGGGCGAATTCATCGACATGGATTGCATCCGGCAATATGGCGTCATTCTCGATTGGGGCAATGGCAAGCTTCTGGAAAACACCACCCGGCAATTCCGCGAGATGATGAAGCGGCGGGTTGTGCCCTATTGGGGCAAGACGCTGGCGGTGCTGAGCCGCGAAGCCTCGGATCGCGCCCGGGTCGCGGCCTGATCGGTTGGCGTGATCGGTTGGCCTAAGGCGGGTGGTCTCCACCAGATGCCCCCGCCGGAAGCCCGAACCGACGCCGCCACCAGATGCCCGAACCCGATGCCTGAGCGGGGCGCTCCGCTCAGGCAATCCGGCCCGAAGCTGGTCCAACTCTCGGCTAACGCTTTGGCCAAGCCCTTGATCCAGCCCTCGACCAAGCTTTCGGGCCAGCCTCGGGCGATCCCTCCGGGCGATCCCTTCGGCGATCTCTCGGACCCGCCCCCGGCACAGCTCTCCCTGACCAACTGGGCGGCGCGACCCGCCGCCCCTCTCTGGCCCTCGGGCCGATCCTGCGGATTTCCTTTGAACGCCTGACGCGCCCTGCCTTTGCCGCAAAGCCCTTACTTCCGCCCCATCCCGAGACCGCTGTCCTGCCGCAACCCGCGCCAATCCGAGCGCCCGAAGTCGCGGCCCGCAGTCCGGTTCTCATCGCCAAAATGGCAGGCCGAACCCACCTATCACCGATCTCACCCGGAGACCTCTCGCCGGGACCATCTCTCGCGCAAGGCACTGCGGCCGATGGCATCGCAGTCATTCCGCCTTCCGGTTGCCGTCCCCGAAACCGGGTCGTGAAGGCAGTTCACCTTGAGGAGTCGGACCAATGATCAATGCCAAACCCTTTCACGACCTCGATGTCATCTATCACGACGAGCCCGAGGTCCTGCGGCAAGCCGCCGCCGAGGATTTCTCGCTTCATATCGTGCCGCCAAGCTGGCGAAGTTCGCGCTTTTCGCTCTCGATGGCCTGGTTCGGGCTGATGAGCGCGATGTTCTGGGTCGTGGTCGGCAGCACCGTGGCGCTCACCGTCGGCACGATCAACACGCTGATCGGCATCGCACTTTCGACCGTGGTTTACGGCGTCCTTTGCGGGATCGCGGCGCGCTTTGCCGCGCGCAGCGGCACCAGCGTCGCGCTGTTTTCGCGCGCGGTCTTCGGGCAGGTCGGCGCGACCTTCGCGGCTTTGCTCTTTGGCGTCACCATCACCTATTACGCCATTGCCGAGGGCTCGATTGTCGCGATCGCGCTTCAGGATTATTTCGGCGGGCCGATGAGCCTGTGGTATTTCATCGTCTGCCTTTACAGCGCGCCGCTGGTGATGCGCGGCGTGCGAACCTGGCTTGACCGGATCAACGGCATCCTTCTGCCGCTTTACGTCTTCGGCCTGCTGGCCTGCGTGATCTGGGCCATCGCCAAACACGGCTATTCCGGGGCGTGGCTGACCCAGCTTCCCGCCGGTCATGCCGATCTTGGCGTGCCCGGTTGGTGGTTTGCCTTCACCGTCTATATGGGCGTCTGGGTCGTGGTGATGATGACCTGGGATGTCGCGCGCTTTGGCCGCCCCGCAGATGCGCGCTACAATGGCCGCGTCACTTTCGGCATCCCCTTCTTCTTCGTGACCCTGCTCATCAATGGCGCGGTCGGCATGTTCATCGCGGCGACGATCCCGATCAATGGCCCGCTCTCCGAGACCTCGGCGATCATCGGCATTGTCGCGCTGATGGGACCTTTCGGGGTGCTGCTGGTCTGGGCGAGCCAGACGCGGATCAACACGATCAACTTCTATCTCTCCTCGACCAATATGCAGAATTTCTTTGCCCGCGCCTTCAAGATCTCTTGGCCGCGCACGGTCTGGGTGGTGATTATGACCGTGGTTATCTTCCTGATCATGCTGACGAATGTCTTCGGCTATCTGCTGGTCACGCTGCAATTCCAAGGCGTCATTATCGTGGCTTGGGTCGGGGTGGCGATGACCCATATCGCCTGGTGCAAGCTACGCGGCATCCGCGCCGATCAGCTCGAATTCCGCCCCGGACGCGTGCCGCTGGTCAATCCGGGCGGGCTCGGCGCCTGGGTGATCGCCTCGGCGATGGGCTGCTATCTCATGGTCTTTGGCGGCAGTTTCGGCGGCATCTGGGCCCCGCCGATCACGCTGGCGATTGCGGTTGCGATCTATGCCGGCGCGCTTGGCGTGGCGCGGCGCGGCTGGTTTGTCGAGGATCGCCCGCATGATCCGCGCACCGAGGTCGATGACCCGTGGCAGGCCCGCATCCGCTGTCATCATTGCCAGCAGGCCTATATCGCCCATGAGATGGACCGCGACCCTTCCGCCGATCATCAGCCGATCTGTCTGGCCTGCGCCGCCGATCGCAGCGAATTCCTGATCGCCGCCCGCGCCGAGGCCCGCGCCTTTGCCGAGCCGACCGAGGAAACCGGCCTCGCGACGCCCTGACGCCTCGCGATCCTCGCGGGCAAGACCCTCGCCGCGCGCCCCGGTCTCATGGCCAAGGGCGCGCGGCTTTCGTGCAACGCAGCCGTGGCGCAAAGCGCGCGCAGCTTGGCGCTTTCCTTGACAGACGCGCGCGGCTTTCCCAGATTGCCCGCATGAGACAGACCCAATCTGAGACCGTATAAAGCCCCGCGCCATCCTCTCGCCGTCGCAAGGACGTAAGCCAAGAGAGATGACGAGGGGCCGTCTTCAAACGTCACCGCGGGCCAAGCGCCCGCAAGTTTGAATGATGCGCCATGAGCACGCTCATGGCGGACGGTAGGATTCCATCATGAATATCTCGAAAATCGAGCGCCGCGCGCTCGAAATGCTGTCCTTTGGCGGCAGGATCATCGTTGAAAAAGCCGGGCGCACCACTTTGGTCGAGGTCAGTTTCGTCAGCCGCGAGGGCTGGTTTCTCGACGGGATCGGGGAAAAAGAGTTCCGCGCTTTGCGCAGCAAAAAGCTGATCCTGTCGCGCAATGGCGGCGATTACCGCATCACCCGCAAGGGGATCGAGGCCCTGCAACAAGCGCGCCGCCCCTGAGTGCGTCCCTGAGCCAGCCCCGGAGCGCGCCTGTGATCGCGCGGGCCTGTCCCTCGGCACCAGCCGCGCAGGGGCAGGCTTTCCAAGACCCGGGGGGCCGCGCTCAGCCGCGCGGCCCTCTTCTCAGGTGCAAACCCAAGCCTTGCAATGCCGCGCGCGACCTCTTAGGTTCGGGCCTCCCAATCATCGGAGATGCCCTGAACATGGATAAAACCCTCGCCGCCTTCGCCCTTCCGGTTCCGCAGCGAGATGTTTTGCCCCATGACCTCCCCGATTTCTTCCCCGTTTTCCGCCTCCGCCTCCGCCACCGTCACGCTTGCCGGGCTCTCCTGGTCCACGCCTGACGGCCGCGCGCTTTTCAGCGGGCTCGACCTTGGCTTCGGCCCTGAACGCACCGGCATCGTCGGGCGCAATGGCACGGGCAAAAGCACGCTTCTGCGGCTGATCGCGGGCGATCTCGCGCCAGCCTCGGGGCGGGTGCAGGTCACGGGCCGGATCGCGATGATGCGCCAAGAGGCGATGGTCGCGCGCCATGACACGATTGCCGATCTCTTTGGCCTGCGCGCGGCGCTGACGCTGCTGGATCGTGCGGAGGCCGGGCTTGCCTCGCTCGAAGAGCTCGCCGAGGCCGATTGGACCCTGCCCGCGCGGCTGGACGCCGTGCTTGAACGCAGCGGCCTTGCCATCAGCCCCGAGACCCCGCTTGCGACGCTGTCGGGCGGGCAGCGCAGCCGCGCGGCTTTGGCCGGGCTGATCCTCGATGCGCCCGATCTTTTGCTGCTCGACGAACCGACGAACAACCTCGACCGCGCCGGGCGCGCGGCGGTGATCGGGCTGTTGCGCGACTGGACGGGCGGCGCGATCATCGTCAGCCATGACCGCGAACTCCTTGAGGAAATGGATGCGATCGTCGAGCTGACCTCGCTTGGCGCGACGCGTTATGGCGGCAATTACAGCGCCTTCCGCCAGAAAAAGGACGAGGAGCTGGCCACTGCCGCGCGCGGTCTAGCCCATGCCGAAAAGACCCGCAGCGAGATCGCGCGCCGCGCCCAGGACGCCGTCGAGCGCAAGGCGCGCCGCGACAGCGCGGGCGCGCGCGGCCGGGCCAAGGGCGATCAGCCGAAGATCCTGATGGATGCCGCCAAGGGCCGGGCCGAGGCTTCGGCGGGGGCCGGGGCGCGGCTGCGCGAGGCGCGGGGCGCCGCCGCCGATCAGGCCTTTGAGCGCGCGCGGGCGCGGATCGAGATCCTGACGCCGCTTGCGATGGAGGTGCCGCCAAGCGGGCTCGCAGCGGGCCGCGTCGCGCTGCGGCTGAGCGATCTGTGCGGCGGCCATGACCCCGCGCGCCCGCTGATCCGGGGCCTGTCGCTGACGCTCACCGGGCCCGAACGCGTCGTGCTGACGGGTCCGAACGGCAGCGGCAAGACCACGCTTCTCAAGCTCATCACCGGCGAGATCGCGCCGCAATCGGGCCGGGTCGAGCGCCCGGTTCCGATGGCGCGTCTCGATCAGCATATGGCGCTGCTCGCGCCGGGCGAGAGCCTGCGCGACAATTACCGCCGCCTGAACCCCGGCAGCGATGCGGGTCAGGCCCATGCCGCGCTGGCGCGGTTCGGCTTTCGCGCCGCTGATGCGCTGCGCCCGGCGGGGCAACTCAGCGGGGGCGAGCGGCTGCGCGCGGGGCTCGCCTGCACGCTCGGCGGCGCGCCGGTGCCGATGCTTCTGATCCTCGACGAGCCGACGAACCATCTCGACCTCGACGGCATCGCCGCGCTGGAGGCCGCGCTCGCCCGCTATGACGGCGCGGTGCTGGTCGTCTCGCATGACGAAAGTTTCCTGGCCGCGCTTGGGCCAAGCCGTCGGATCACGCTTGGGGCGTGAGGGCGGGCGGCCTCAGCCGCCCTGCCCGACCCGCGCGCGCCCCTGCCGCGCGGCGAGCCAGATCAGCGCCAGCGCGGCGGCGGCGAGCCAAGGCAGCAGCATCAGGTTCAGCCGCTGCCAGCCGAGATGGTTCAGCAGCGTCGCCGCGCCAAAAGAGCAACCGATCCCGATCGCGAAAATCGTCATGTCATTGGTGGCCTGCGCGCGGCCGCGCTCGGCTGCGGTGTAAGTCGTGGTCAGCAGCGTCGTGCCACCGATGTACAGGAAGTTCCAGCCAATCCCGAGCAGCACCAAGGCGCTGGCAAAAGAGGAAAATCCGGTGCCGGTCATAGTCAAAAGGACATGGCCGGTCAGCACCGCGACCCCGGTCAGCATGATGCGCAAGGTGCCAAAGCGGGAAACCAGCGCGCCGGTGAAGAAGGATGGCAGGAACATGCCCAAAACATGCATCTGGATCACCGTGGTCGAGGCGTCGAGCCCGTGGTGATGCGCCTTCATCGCCAAAGGCGTCGCGGTCATGGCAAGGATCATCACGCCATAACCCGTCGCCGCGCCAAAGAGCGCGACAAGATAGGCGGGCTGGCTCACGATCTCGCGCCAGCTTCGCCCGGAGCCCACGGCGGCGACGGGGGCCGCGCCGCCGCGGCCCAGCCCCAAAAGCACCAGCATCGCCGCGATGGAAATCGCGGAAAGCAGCAGGAAAGAGCCCGAATATTCGACCGCCAGAAGCCCCGCGCCATAGCGGCCAAGCAAAGGCCCGAAGAGCGCGGCAATGACGCCGCCCGCCATGACCAGCGAAATCGCGCGGGCGCGGAAGGCGTCATCGGCAACCTCTCCGGCGGCGAAACGGTAAAATTGCGCGAAAGATTGATAGGTGCCGATCAGGAAGGTGCCAAATGCGAGCAGGATCAGCGAGCTGATCCAGATCCCCGCCGCCGCGACCAGCCCGCCCGCGACGCCAAGCCCTGCGCCCAGGAGGAATCCCGGCCGCCGTCCGACCCGCGCCATCCACATCGAGGCGGGAAACATCGCCGCCGCCGTGCCCAGAAACATCGCGCCGACCGGCAGGGTCGCGAGCGCCGGATGGGGCGCGATCTTCGCCCCCGCAAGCGCGCCCACCGCCATCACCATGACCGAGGCGGTCTGGAAGAGGGCCTGTGCGGCGGCAAGGACGAAAACCTGAGCCCGCGCCGGGCTCGCCGAGATCGGACGGGGGGAAATCTGGGGGTCGGGCATCAGCGCGCTCCTGCGGCATTGCCGGAGGACAGGCCGCATGTTATGATTCATTCAATAATTATGTTGAATGAAATAACGTTCCCATGTCCAACCTGTCAATCGCCAATCCGAAAGCGGCGCTCTATGAGCAATTCGCAGGCGTCGCCAAGTCGCTGGGAAATCCGCAACGCCTTGAAATCATCGAACATCTTGCCCAAGCACCGCGCAGCGTCGAGGCCCTGGCGGCTAAGCTGTCTTTGCCCGTCGCCAATGTCTCGCAGCATCTTCAGGCGATGCGCCGGGCCGGGCTTTTAAGCACGAGGCGCGACGGGAAGTTCGTGATTTATCACCTCTCGGGTGACAGCGTGCTCGCGGCTTTCGCTGCGATTCGCGCGGTGGCCGAGCAGCAATCCGCCGAGGTCGAGCGCGTCGTGCGCGGCTGGTTCGACGCCCGTGACGATGCCGAGCCGGTCTCGCATGAGGAACTCTCCGCGCGGATGGAGGCCGATCTCGTCACCGTCATCGACGTGCGCCCCGCCGATGAATTCGCGCTTGGCCATCTGCCCGGCGCGATCAATCTGCCGCTGCAAGAGCTGGTGGAGGATCTGCGGCAGGATCTCGAGGGACATCTCGGGCGGCTTGGCGCGCGGCTTGGCGGGCAGCTTGGCGCGGGCCGTGAAATCGTCGCCTATTGTCGCGGCCCGTGGTGCGTTTTGTCCTTCGAGGCGGTCGCGATGCTGCGCCAGCATGGGCTGCAAGCGCGCCGTCTGAAGGACGGCCTGCCGGAATGGCGCGCGGCGGGCTATGCGGTCGAGACCTGACGCGCCCCGCTCTAAGGCGCCCGGCCAAAGCGCTTGACCCGGCCCTGCGATTGGCAAAAGCCTGACCGCATCGCTGACAACAGGAACTGCCCCATGCCCCAGATCATCGACACCGCAACGCGCAAGCTGCTGGTTCTGGAAGAGACCGGCCCGGCGCTCGAAAAACCGAGCGATGCCAATGACATCCTGTCTCTGGCCAGCGCGGCAGGGGCGGATTTCGTTGCGATTCCAGCGAGCCGGCTCGGCCCCGATTTCCTGCGGCTTGAAACCCGGCTTGCGGGCGAGGTCTTTCAGAAATTCGTAAACTACCGCCTTGGCTGCGCCATTCTGGGCGATCTGTCCGCGGCACTGGCGGCGAGCAAGGCTCTGCGTGATTTCGTCGGCGAGACCAACAAGACCGCGAACAAAGACGGCGCGATCTGGTTCGCGCAAGATCTCGACGCACTTCTGGCGCGGCTGGCCTAGGGCTGCTGGTCGGGGTCAACCGTCCGTCGCCAATCCGTTCGACAAGCTCCCTTCTGGAGCATTCAAGATGATTACCCTCGCCGTCTTACGCTTCGCATCCAGGGTTTGATGCTGTCGCCCATGGTTACACTCATTGCGACGCTCTCCCTCGTCGAATGAGCAGAATTTCGCTGGGAAATACCAAGGTCATGATCTTGATTTCACTCGATGCGCATTCAAACTGAACCGAGTTCCGCTCAAATGGCGAAGTAAATTTCACCTTTTTGTGATGCAGGCAAAATTCCGCCGCAAGTGCGAAAAGCTAAGCGAAGTATCGCAACGGACTGCCTTCCGATTACCGGCATGAATTCCATTAAATCCGACAGTTAGCCGAAGTTATCCATTGTCGAATTAGACGGCAGAATAGACTGAAAGTTTTCTTTTGCGCACGCGGCAGCAATGTTAGCTTCGAAATTGTCAAGAAATAGAAATTGAATTGCTGTTTCTTGATTTAATTCTGCAAATGGAGGACTAAACATGACGAAAGACACTTTCGACACCCATGTCTTCGACATTGCCGGAGACGATCATCTGGACCTCTTCGCTGAAGAGCTTCCCGAACAAGTGCAACTGCTGTCCGACTGCCTCAGCTCGGCAAGTTCGGCAAGCTGCTGCACCTGTACGGGCAGCTTCGGCTCGGTTGGGTCTGTGATCAGCTGCGGCTAAGCAGATCAGCCAAAACGAACGAGAGATAACCATTCGTCTTTTACAAGGCGCATGATCATCTCTCGCCGCGATGGCTTGGCTGGCGGATCTGTTTTCGAGACCGAATCCGTCAGCCTCCACACATATTCTTCATACCATAGCACGATATAAAAGTCCACTGATTCCGCTTTTGCGGGCTCGGAGAAGTTTTCCCAAAAGGCGGCGAAATCCCGCCCATGGAAGGAGAAGTTCCGATGCAGATTACAATCGAAGTGCCATCCGGATTACGCCAATATTGTAATGGCGCGCGAGAAATCAGAGTCTCCGATTCCACGAATTTCCCTACAATGATCATGCAATTGTCGGCGCATTATCCCGGCCTGACCCGACGCATTGTTGCCCCTGGTGGCGGATTTTATGACTTCGTCGGTGTCTTTCTCAATCAGAAAAGTCTCGCCGGAACGGCCTCGGACGAAATCAAGCTTCAGGACGGTGATGTGGTCTCATTGATCCCCGCAATGGCGGGAGGCTAAGATGGGACATTTCGACCGGATTGGTGGACGGCGCCCGAAGATCGGGAGCCTCAACCCGCAGCAATTCGCGCGCTACCGTCGGCAACTCATCCTCGATCAGATCGGTGTTGGCGGCCAACTCGCGCTGACGAGATCGCGGGTTCTGGTGATCGGCACAGGCGGTCTGGGCGCGCCCGCACTTCTCTATCTTGTCGCGGCGGGGGTCGGACAGATCGTCCTCGTTGATTTCGACACAGTCGATGAATCCAATCTGCACCGCCAAATTCTCTTTGCAGAACAAGATATTGGCCGCGCCAAAACGCTGGCCTCACAGGAGCGCCTGGGCGCGCTCAACAGCGACGTCGAGATCGTCGTAATCGAAGAGCGGTTGAGCGACGACAATGCCCGAAGCATCATCCGCGACTGCGATGTCGTGGTTGACGGCACCGATAATTTCCGCGCCCGCTACGCGATCAACGACGCAGCCGTCGCGGCGGGGATCCCGATTGTATCCGCGTCGGTCATGCAGTTCGAAGCCCAACTAAGCGTGCTCGATCCCGCCGCGGGCGGTCCCTGCTATCGCTGTCTCTATCCCAATGCTCCGCCACCCGATTTAGCGCCAAGCTGTGCAGAAGCCGGAGTCGTTGGGGTATTGCCCGGCATTATTGGCTGCCTGCAAGCGAATGAGGTTATCAAGCTGATTTGTGGTTTCGGCAGGCCAATGATCGGGCGTCTGCTGACCTTTGAAGCGACAGAAACCACGTTTCGCGAATTCGCAATTCGCCGCCGAATGGATTGCCCCTGTTGCGCTGAAGTGCAGCCCCGGCTCCCGCGTGAAACTCACCGCGAGGTGACCGAAATCTCCTGCGCCGAGTTACGCGAACTTCTGGGCGAGAACAGGGCCTTGACGCTTCTTGATGTGCGGGATGAGAATGAACGCATCTACCGTATCGCCGCATCTCAAGGCATTCCCCTTAGCGAAATCATCGACCGACTGGCCGAAATCCCCAAAGACCGCGCTATCATTTGCATTTGCCAAAAGGGCAAACGCTCGCATCTGGCCGCGCAAATATTGATGTCCGCCGGGTTTACGGAAGTTTACAGCGTCAAAGGCGGTATGGATGAATGGGGGCGCCGCAATGCGTGACACGGCGATATTTACCCCTTTCGCGATTTCGTCGCTGCCCAGATTGCAACGGCAACACCCACGCCGACCGCAATCGAGACGCCAGCATTGCTTGAACGCGACATGGCCAAGGCCACAGCAAGGCCAACAGCTATCGCAACAGCCGTCGAGGTTGATCCGCGCATCGTGTTCTCCCTTCGCTGACAGGAACGGCTTTTCCCGTTTCCGTCGGCGAGGCTAGCACGGACGCTTTTCGTCTACCACCGACCCAAGGAGGTCCCAATGACCCCGAGAACCGGCCTTTCCACGCTCGCCTATTCCGCCCCGCATATTCAGGATTCCGAGAGCCTTGCCGCAACAGAAAACCGCCCCTTCGCGATTAAAACATCGAACCTTTTCAAGACCTACCGAAATGGCGGTAAAGTCGTCGATGCTCTGGGCGGGGTGGAACTCGCAGTCGAGCGTGGCGAGTTCATCGGCGTGCTTGGTCCGAATGGTGCAGGCAAAACCTCGCTCATCGAAATCCTCGAAGGGATCCGTCAACCCGATCAAGGCGAGGTCGAGGTTTTGGGAACAAAGGTGCAGGATCAAAAGGCCATGCAAAAGGTCCGGGCTCGGATCGGGATCGCGCTGCAACATTCGGTTCTTCCCCCCTTAACCACAGTCGCCGAGCTCTTGTCATTCCAGCGCGGGCTTTATGACAGCAAAGTCGATCCCGAAATGATCATGGACCTTGTCGGGCTCAGCGATCAGCGTGCCAAGCGGGTTGGCGGCCTGTCGGGCGGGCAGCAGCAACGCGTCGCGATTGCGATGGCTTTGATGGGCGATCCCGATCTGATGTTTCTCGACGAGCCCACATCGCAACTCGATCCCCATGCCCGGTTGGCGCTTTGGGAAATCCTCTATGCACAGCGCAACCGCCGCAACACATCGGTGCTGATCACCACCCATCAGATGGAAGAGGCGCAGCGGATCTGTGACCGCGTCTTGATCATCGACAAGGGCAAGATCATTGCCGAAGGCGCGCCGAACGATTTGATCCGCCGCCATTTTCGCCATCGCCGCGTCTATTTCGTGACCGCGGGCGATGTGCAGATAGAGACCAGCCAGAGCGATCATCAGGTCATCCAGCTTCGCGACGGGCGCGCCCAACATCAGATCCTCTCGAGCGCGCCGCTAGAGATGCTTGCAGAGATGTCCGCGCGATATGGCGACAAGCTGACCGAAGTCAGCATCGCTGAGCCGACGCTTGAAGATCTGTTCTTGAAACTTACCCCACATGCAGCCCGGAGGGTTCAGTGATGTCGCGCAGCCGGATCCTTGCCTTAATGCAATCGCAATTCATCGAGATGCGCCGCGATTTCGGCGCGATGTTCCTGACGTTCCTGTTCCCGCTGTTTTTCGTCGTGATCCTGACCGGCTCGGCGCTGGTGCGATCCAATCCAACTTTTGACTTCGGCTTTGTCGATCAGACCAAAAGCGCCGAGGCCCAGCAATTCGCCGATGCGCTTGCCTCGCAAAATATCGCAATCAAAACCTATTCCGACGAGGCCACCCTTCGGTCCGCGCTCACGCGGCGCGACGTGACGGCCGCCGTGATCCTGCCCGAGGGCTGGACTCCCACGGCGACAGGCCCGCGCGTGCGCGTCGTCGCGGATACGACGACGGCGGGCCTTGCGGAAACCGTGGTGAACGCCGCCCGCGCCAAAATCAAGTTGGGCCAAGGCGAGACGGCCGATGCCATCCCGTTTGAGATGACGACGGTCGAAGGCAGCAATGCCGAATTCAACTTCATCTATCCCGGGATGCTCGCGCTGGCCTTGGTGCAGATGGGGCTATTCATGACCGCGACGCCGATCCTGAAGGCGCGCGAACGCGGAACGCTGCGCTACATCCTGCTCACGCCGACCACCACGCGAGAGCTGGTCGTCAGTCAGGTCCTGTTCCGCGTCCTGATCGCCAGCGTCCAACTCACGCTGCTGCTTGCTGCTGGCGCGTTCATCATAACGCTCAGCCCAAGCGCCTGGCTTGCGACCTTCGGGATCTCGATCCTCGGCACTATCATGCTGGTGAGCATTGGCTACGCCCTTGCCGGGATCGCGCGCAGCACCGAAAGCGGCATGGCTTTGATCATGATCGCCAATTTTGCGATGCTCTTTGGCGGCAATGTCTTTTGGAACCCAGAGGGCTCGGCGGTCCTGACGGCGGTCGCGCGGATCATGCCCGTCAGCTACCTCGCCGATGCCTACCGCCAGATCATCAGCGGAGCGCAGGGTCTTTGGCCGATCTGGCAAGACATCGCCATGATGCTCGGCTTCACGCTGCTGGCGCTGCTGATCGCCAATCGCACCTTCACTTTCGACATGCGCAGTCGTGACGTTCAGGCTCAGCGCGCCTGAAACCCTCAATGCATCACACCAAAACCAAGAGGAGTCTGAAGATGAATGTCGAAGCAACGCCTCAGATCCCCAATCCCTCTGACTGGGTCTATTTGCGTCTGTATCTGGGCGCCGCGATGGACCGGATGGACTGGCTGCTCATCGAGATCCAGAAGCTCGTCAACGCCAATCCCCGCATCGGGCGCTGGTTCTACATCCGATATGTCGATGACGGCGGGATACATATTCGTCTCCGCGCGCAGGCCTTGCCCGAGGACGCGGCCAGGCTTTCCATCGAATTGAATGATGGCGTCGCCATGATCCTCGCGCGGATCAGCAGCCAGCCGCCCGGCAATTATGCCCCGATGGTCGCGGCCCCCGGCTATACCGAGCAGATCGAGACACTGTCGATCGCCCATAATGACATTCGCCTCAAGCTGACCACCTACGAGCCCGAATATGACAAATTCGGCGGTCCGGTCGGGATGCCGATCGCCGAAGAGCTGTTCCATGTCTCCTCGGAAATCGCCTGCGATCTCTTGCAGGCAGAGGCTGTGGGCCAACTCTCGCGCAAGTCAGTGCTGCCCGCCCTCATGCGCGCTTGTTTTGACGCCTTCCAACCGCAGACCGACCCCGTCGTCTTTTGGCGCGAATACGCCTATTACTGGCTGGGCAGCAAAACGCCCGCCGCCGAGGATTGGCGCGATCGCTTCCGTCGCAAAGCGGAAGAACTCGACGCATCCGGCATCTCGACCTTCGATCCAGATCCCCGGATCCGCGCGCTGACCCAGCCACTAATCGCGCGCTGGACCGAAGCGCTGGGACAGGCCGCGTCCGCCTATGCGGCAGCGGGCACCACGACCGACGCCGATGCCGAGGTGCTGACCTTCAACATCGCGCATCTCATGAACAACCGCTTGGGTATCGCGGTCCTCGAGGAGGCTTACATTGCCTCCCTTCTTGAGGGCGCGATCGCGCGGGAGGCGCTGGCCGCATGACCCCTCAGATGGATCTGGACGACGCAAAGCTGCGGGCGCGCCATTCAGTGTGGCGGCTGCTGATGCCCTCAGGTGGGATCATGTCGGGCGTCACCCGCATGACCGGCGAAAACGGCGCGCCGGACCTGCATATCGCCGTGAGCAAGCTTGGAAATCTTTCCAAGGTCTTTCCCCATGTCATCCGCCCCGACGGCACCGAGGTGGCGAATGAACCGCTTGGCGGAGCCGGTGCGGATCTCGACGAGGAACTCGCCTGGATCCGCGCGGTGATGGAAGGGGCCGAGCGCTACGCCAACATGGCCTATGCCCCCGAGGATTTCCTCGTGACCTCTGCCAATCAGCTTGGCGCGGCGGCGATCGACCTCGACCGGATCGCGCGCTGCTCGAAAGCCGAGCTGGCGCAACCGGGCTGCCCCTATATCGCCCCGGACAAAAGCGAGGCGATCCGCTGGACGCGCGGCTGGTCGCTCAGCCAGAAATGCGAACGCTGGGTGCCGACCGTCATGACGCATCTTTATGCGCGTCCCGCCCGCAACGAGCGGTTCTGGCAGGAAATTTCCACCGGGGTTGCCGCGCATTTCTGCCTGCAAACCGCGATCGTCTCGGCTCTGTGCGAGGTCATCGAACGCGACGCCATCTCGATCCTGTGGCTGGCGCGTTTGGGCTTGCCCAAAATCCAGATCGATCGCCCCGCCCCCCCTGCCCTCGCCGGAGAGCTTGGCCAGCTCGAGCGGTCACTGATCAATCAAAGCTTCTTTGATGCGACCAGCGATATCGGCGTGCCGACCGTCTATTCGCTGCAGCGTGTGCCGGGCCATCCCGCGACCGCGCAATATGTGAACTGTGCGACCGGCTTCGACCCCGCCGCCCTTTGTGCAAAGACCATTCGCGAGGCCGCGCCCGCGCGTCCCGTCCTGCGTCTGGTCGAGGACGTGCCCGCCGACAGCAACGACTTTCGCGCGCTGTATGACGGGGCCCATCTTCTGGGCCGCCCTGAACACGAACCCGCCTTCGACTTTCTGACCCACAGCACACGTTCGGTCCTGTTGTCGCAGATGCTGCGCCCAGAGGCCGAAAGCCCGTCAGAGCGGCTGAGCTACATCGTCGCCCGGCTGGAGGCGCTTGGCATGGAGCCGGTGATCGTCGATCTGACAACCGACGAATTGCGCGACCTCGGCATCTGGGTCGTGCGCGCCGTCATTCCGGGGCTGATGCCGATGAGCTCGGTCCAGAAGGGCCGCTTTCTCGGAACGCCACGCCTTTACGACTACCCCGCAAAAGCCGGCTTCGGAACGCTTTGCGAAGCCCAGATCAACCCTTTGCCGCAGCCATTCGCATGACACGCATCCTGTTTCTCGCTCTTGGAGAGTTCGGTCACGCCGTAGCAACCCGCGCGGCAAAGGCCGAGGACCAGATCACCGCTTTTCCGCTGGACGACCCCACCGGTCTTGCGACGATGGTCGAGGCCGCCGAGTTCATCGCCGTCGCCGCCTTCCGGCCCTACCCCGAGGCCTTTCACGCGCTCAACAGCCTTTGCAATGCGCTTGCAAAGCCGTGGTCGCTCGCTGAACTCAGCGGGACACGCCTGACAATCGGCCCCTTGGTGATACCGGGCGGCAAGGGGTGCTATGCCTGCTACCGCAAGCGCCGGGGCACGCATTACCCGACCCCAGAGCGGGAAGCGGCGCTTGAGGCCCACTATCTTTACCGCCCCGAAACAGGTCCGCGCGGCTATTCCCCACCCGCCGCAGCCTTTGCGGCCGCAGCACTGCGCCACGATGCCGAAACGGCGCTGGGTGAGGGTCGGGCGGCTCTTGATGCCGCGGGCGGCCTGCGGGTCGCGGACATGCTTACGGTCACAGTACTCGAAAGCGCAGTGCTGCCCGTTCATGCCTGCCCCCATTGTTTCCCCGCCTCCGGTGCAGGCGAAATCGGCGCGCGCTTCGTGAATTGCCTCGTGCCAGCCCTTCAGGAGCCAGCCCTTCAGGAGAATGCAGGATGAACAAGGTCACCGCCGACATGATGCAAAGCAGCTTCACGCGCGATCCTGAGCTGAAGCTTCCAGTCTTCCCGAAATTTCCGCGCGAAATCGTCATGGCGCCCTTCGGCGCAAGTGGCATCCTCTTTGACGGCATCGACGGGCTTCAGCTGATATCGGGCGCTGGCGCCCGCCATTTCATCCCGCGCCTGATCGAAAAGCTCGACGGAAGCCGCGGCCTGCCCGAAATCGTGGCAGAGTTCCCATCCGTGAGGCCCGACAAGATCATGGGTGCGGTCGCGCTGCTTTACAGCCGCGGGCTGCTCGAAGACGGCGGCGACCTCGTCCCGGAAACGCCGCTCGCGGGGTTTCTCGGGCGTCATATCGACGCCACGCGGGTCAACGGCAACCGGGCCGAGGCACTGGCGCGGCTGAACGGGGCGCGCGTCGCGCTGATCCCCTCGGACGGTGCGCAAATGCTCGCAGAAGCCTTGGCCGATTGTGGTCTGGGCGAGGTGATGACACTGGGCGACCCTTCGGATTTGTCCTGTCGCCCGGATCTGGTCATCGCATTTCATGACGCGAAAACTTCGGCAGATGACTGGCTCGCGCAGGCCTGGTCGCTTGGTCTCCCCGCCCTGCATCTGTGCGTGGGGGAAACTCTGGTGGAAGTCGGCCCGCTGTTCGTCCCCGGCCTTTCGGCCAGCCCCGCCTGCTTTCGCCGCCTTCAATCCGAGCGCCCCGAAGGGGTCCCGCGCGATCTCGAGATCTGGGCCGCCGTCGCCGCCATGCATGTCCAAAACATCATCAGCCGGATTGGGCGGATGTCGCTTTACAACCTCTGCCATCTCCACCGCCGCCACCCGGGCGAGCCGCCGAGCTATGCCGAGGTTAAACTGACCCGTTGGCCCGGAGAAATCACCGCCGGACTTGGCCATATAGAAGCGGCGCCCGCCGCCGATCCAGAGCATCTGGTCTGGCGGCTGCACAACGCGGCCAATGGGATGCCGCCGCGCAGCTTCCTCAGCCCCCGTGACTATCAGATGCACTATTCTGCGGCCAATCTCAGAGCCACCGCGCAGCGTCCCGACCCCTATTTCGGTGCGCCTGCGCAAGCGCTGCCCGGCTCGTTGGATCTGGACCTCGGCGCTGGGGCAGACGTCGATATGGCCCGGTTGGCCGCACTTTTGCGCTTTGCCGCCGGTTACGATGGCCCCCACCGCATCACGCCGAGCGCGGGCGGTCTTGGCGCGGTCAACCTCTACGTTGTCACCCGCAATGTCGCGGGCCTGCCCCCGAGAACCGGCTGGCATTATGACGCCACCGAACATCAGCTGTGCCGCCTTGGCAGTGTCAGCGACGAAGACCTGTGCGCAATGCTGGGGGTCACTTTGGACGAGCTGCCCGCCGTTGTGGCGTTCGGCATTGCCACGACCGAAAAATCGCAACGGAAATACAACAGCTTCGCGTTCCGCTTTGCGCAACTCGACTCTGGCATCATGCGCGCGGTGCTTTCCGGCCTTGCGGAAAAGATGGGGATCGAGCTTCGCGACTATCCCAATCTGCGCGACATTTCCGCGGCGCAGGCGCTTGGGGTGGCCTTGCGGGGAACAGCGAATATCGTCACCTTCGCGGCTGGCTTCGGCCGGGGCGCCGAGACCATGCGCGCGGCCTATCCAGATCTGCGTCAGGGGCAAGAGGTCACGCAACTGGCCGAACTCGCCGCGCATTTGCCCCTCACCAAAGCGCAACCGCTGCCCGATTTGGCACCGTCTGACCTTACGGCCGCCGATTTCCCGCGACGCCTGCTGTCGCGCCGCTCTGTCCGGATTTTCGCCAAAGCGCCACTGCCGCTGCACAGCCTTGCGCAGATCGCCCACAGCGTCTCCGCCCTTGACCTGCGCCTTGATGCGCAGGGCGCGCTGCCCGCGCGGACGACATTGTGGTTCGCCATTCCCGCGCATATCGACGCCGAAAATCAGGGGATTTGGCGCAAGGGCCCGACCGGCGAGCTGGTCCGCATCCGCCAAAACCTGACCTCGGATGAGCTGGCGCAGGGGATGCTTCAGCGTTCGCTGGCGGATGCCCCGCTCACGATCCTGATCACCGGGCGCTTCCACGATGCCGTCGATCTTTGGGGCGCGCGCGGCTATCGCGAGCTTTATGCCCGCGCCGGTGCTGCCGCGATGCAGGCGCTTCAGGTCGGGCTTAGCCTCGGTCTCGGTGGCTGCCCTTGGGGCGGGATCAGCGAATCCGCATGGGGCGAGCTCCTCGGGATCGACCGATATACGGACTGCCCCCTGTTTGGGGTCAGCATGGGCGTGCCCGCAGATGCGCAAACCGCCGGGGGCCTGCATGTCTGATCTTGCGTTCCAACCCCGGCCAATGACCGCCGCGCCGGATGAGAATGAGGTCTTCGCGATGCGCCCCGGCATTGCCCGCGTCCGGCGCAACCATATGACGATCCTGGTCCAGCCGGATGACGGGCGCTCGATGCGCATAAGCCCAGTAGGCGCGGAATTGGTCCCGCTGCTCGCGCAAGGCGCCACGCTGCACGAACTGGAAAGCCACCTTCGCCGTCGCTTTCCTGCCGCGAGCGATGTCAATTTCAAGCTGCGCCAATTCCTTGGTCAGCTCGTGACGGCGGGGTTTTTGGGCCATGCGGAGGCGACCCCGATCCGGCGCACGACCCATCGCCTCGTGCTTTTCAATCCCGACCCGGTGGCGCGTGCGATCGCGGCAGTCCTGCTTGGCCTGCCGTCTTTCCTGCGCGGACTTCTGCTCGGCGTCCTTCTGGGGGCGGCAGGTGTCGCGCTGACGGCTTTGGTGCTCTCGCCTGCGCTGCCTCATCCGCGCGAGATCGTCACCCGTTTTTCATGGGGCGGCCTCGCCTTTCTGCTGCTCGTCCTGCTGCCGATCCATGAGCTTGCCCATGCCGTCGCCGCCCGTATGGCAGGTATCCCTGTGACCTCGGCAGGGCTTTTGATCCACGGGCTCACGCCCGGGCCTTTCGTCGACACCAGCGGCGCCTATCGCGTGACGGATCGGCGCAAGCGGTTCTGGATCCCTGCGGTCGGCCCGCTGGTCGATCTGCTGTGCTGCGCGCTGGCGGCGGGACTTTTGGTCTTTGGCCCAGATTGGGGCCTTGATCCGCGCGTGACCTCGGCCCTGCCGTTCGTCTTTCTGGGATCGGCGCTCCTTTTGACGCTGAACCTCAACCCGATCATGCCCTCGGACGGCAGTCATATGATCGAGGCTTTGCGCGATGACGAGTTGCTGCGCCGCTCGGCTCTCAGCCGTCGCGGGGCAAAGATGTCGCGACCCATGGATGTCGCTTTGTATCGCGCGCTTGCCTCGATGTTTTGGCAGGGGCTGGCGGTTCTTCTCTGGTTTTGGTGGTTTCATGCAGCTTGACCTGCCCTCTCACATCACGTCGACGCGGCACGCCGCGACCGATCTTCCCGAACTGGCGGATTTCGCGCTGCTCAGGGTCTCCTCTCTGCCCTTTGCCGCCATCGAAGCCTTGCGTCTGCGGGAAACCGAGGCGCTTCTGGACCGGATCAGCCGCGCGGAAGCGACAATGAATGCGCTGCGTGAAAATCTGGCCGAGGCTCTCCATCGGCTGGTTCCAGCGCTGGAACTTGATCAGGACTTGCGCCGCACCGTCATCAATTTGCGCCGCCATATCCATAACGGGCGCACCCATCGCCCAAAGGAGCGGCATCTTCAGGCGTTGCGGGGCCTGATGACCGATCCCGAGGAGCTGCGGCTGCTCGAGCACTGGCTTGCCGCGCAGGCCGATCTGGCCAAGGCCGAGGCGCAGCTTGACACCACCATCGCGCGGGAGATCCAGACCGTCTTGCGCCCCAATCTGCGCGCGCCCTTGGCTGTGCCGCATTTCGCGCGCGCCGTGGCCTTGGCCAATCTGCGGGTGCTCAAAGACGCAAACCACGAACGCAAACTGCCGAAGACGCCTTGGCCCGACAAGCTGGAGCGCTCGCTTCTGGGGTATCTGGCGCGCGCTTCCGTAAAGACCAGCCCGTTTTCAAGCTTCATGGGCAACGCGATCGTCGACATCAATCCGATGGCGACAGGTCTTGTTCACGCGGGCAGCAGCGCCAGATTTACCGGCCAATCCGTTCTGAATCGCGGCGTGACAAGCCAATTGGCCGAGGCCAGTTTCGCGGCAATCGCACGCACAACAGCGCTTCCCCTGATGGTCAATCCGACGCTGCGCGCCATGGGGGGTGGGCGGCAGGTCGGCCTGTGCGGGCGCCAAATCGTCTTGGGTGGGCGCGCCTGGTATGAGCAACGATGGGCGCAATTCCTGCTTCAACCCGAGCTGGAGGCTCTGTTGCCGCCGGGCCGCAGCCTTGGCTGGCGCGGGTGGCGGCAGGCGCTTCTTGACATCGGGCTGACACCCGCGACCGCAGAGACAACTTTGTCAAAGCTGGTCGAGCGCGGCATCTTGATTGCCGTCCCTGTGGCGGACGGATTCGAGCCAAATCCCGCGGCTCGCCTCAGCGAGAGATGCCGGACCAGCGCTGATCTGACCCCACTCGCCTTAGCCGTGACAAAGCTCGATGAGGTTGCACGCAGCATCGGTCAGCTCGACGCGCAACAGCGGATCCCTGCGCTTGGCGAAGTTGACGCTCTGCATCAGCACGCCAATGCGCTTGCCGGGATGCCGAAGGGCGCGGAAACGCTGCAAAACATCGTCACCGAAGACTGTTGGCTGGAAGGGGTCCAGGGCGAGATCGGCGGCGCTTTGCTGTCGCCCTTGGCCGATCTGCAAGACTTCCTGAGTGGGCAGGTCGCTATTTCTCCGGTCTATACCCGGCTGGTTCGGGCCTTTCTGGAGGTCTATGGCCCGGATGGCACCTGCGACGATGTCGTCTCCTTCCTTCTCGCCGTCGTGGGCCAGCTTATCGACCTGCCCGAATTCGGGGCGCGCACGGATCAAGCGATGCCCGAACCCGCGCCTCCCGGCGTGCGGGTTCCCGTGACCGCCCATGCGCAGATCGCCTTGCAATCGGGTTCTGAGGCCCGGCTGGTCATCAACCGAATGTTTGACGGCGCGGGCTGGCTTGCGACACGCTTCACCCATGGCACGCTCGATCAGCAGACGCGTCTGACCCAAGGGCTGCGCAACTGGAGCAGGCACATCGCGGGCGCGGGCGAGCCGGTCGAGATGCCGGTGAGCAGCCATTGCAGCGACCTGCAGGCGCATCGCAAGATCACCGACCGTATCCTCGACTGGCCCGGAGAGCCGACGACCCGCCCCGCCGATCAGCTTATCCGCGCGGACGATCTGCGGTTGCGCCATGACAGCGAGACCGGCTTTCTTCGGCTCGTGGACCGGCAGGGTCAGGCCATTGACCTGCAATATCTGGGCAACACGCTGCCAACAGCGACATGGGGCGTTCGCTATGCGCTCAGCGTGCTGACACGTCCGTTCACGCTGGCCCGGCCGCGTCTGGCGCCGCAGGATCTGGACGCCAAACCTGCCATTTTTGCGCGCCCCGGCGTCACGCATGGCCGCGTTGTGCTGCGTCGGGACGCATGGTGGGTCCGCGCCTCGCATGTGCTTGAGCACTGGCTCGAGGGCACGCCCGCCGCGCAGTTGCGCGCCGTCCGCCGCGACTGCGACAGACACGCGCTTCCGCGCCAATTGTTCGCGCAGGCGCATGTCCCAGAGCGGCGGAACTCGTTGATCATGCAGGACATGATGGATGTGAACCGCAAGCCGATCTGGCTCGATCTGGCCAACCCATTCTGGCTCGCAATGCTGGGACGGATCGCGCGGAAGTCGGACTGGATCGTGCTGAGCCGGGCTCAACCCGGCCCCGAAGAGCTGTGGTTTCGCATCGGCGACCAACCTCATGCCACCGAGCTTCACCTTGAAATGACGATTACCGCCGGACAGCGCCAGAGATCATCCTGACATCCCGCATTCAGATCACACTTCTTTCATCGACAGGAGTTTTAGGTAAAAATGGTGTACACTCTTTCCCCCACATTCCGCGATCTCGCCTCCGCGTCAGAGGGAGCGAAGGCACGGCCTTTGGACGCCAATGGCCTTGGTGCTTTCGCGTCGGTGCAGGACGTCACCAAGACCTATTTCAAGGGCAAGATCCGTGTTCCTGTCCTCAATCACATCAGCTTCGAGGTTCAACCCGGGGAAGTTTTGGCGATCATGGGCACGTCGGGCAGCGGTAAAACCACGCTGCTCAACCTGCTTGGCGGGATCGATCGCCCCGATACAGGCCGCATCCAGGTGGCGGGCAGCAATCTGACGGCCTTGGGTGACGGGGCTTTGGCGCGGTGGCGCAGCCGGAATGTCGGGTTCATCTTCCAGTTCTACAACCTGCTTCCCGCACTCAGCGCCGCGCGCAACGTCGAATTGCCTCTGCTTCTGTCAAGCTTGAACGCCTCAGAGCGGCGCTCGCGGGTGATGGAGGCGCTCAACCTGGTCGGCCTGTCAGATCGCGCCGAACATCGTCCCGAGGAACTGTCCGGGGGCCAGCAGCAACGCGTCGCAATTGCCCGCGCCTTGGTCGCGGAGGGCGACCTGCTGCTCTGCGATGAGCCGACCGGAGACCTCGATCGGGAATCGTCGATCCAGGTGATGGATCTCTTTCGGGTCCTGAACCAGGAATTCGGAAAGACCATCGTCATGGCGACCCACGATGCGGATGTCGCCAATTGCGCCCATCGCACCATGCATCTGACCCGAGCCGAAAGCTCAAGCTGAGGAGGAAGCAATGGCTGATCTCGCCCTCATCACCACCTATCTCAAACAGAGCAAACTGCGAACCGCCTTCACTGCGGGTTCGATCATTGTCGCCTTCATCCTCTTGGGATTGTTCCTTCCGGTTCTGCGGGTCTTCGACTCGCGGGTGGATTTCGGCGATGCGGATCGGCTGATGGTCGTCAGCAAGACCTCGGTGATGACGCCGCTGCCCGTCGGTCTTGGCGAGCGGATCAAGCAAATCGACGGGGTGCGGGAGGTCAGTCATTTCACCTTCTTCGGGGGCACATACCGCGCCGCCTCGAACCGGATCGCCGCGATTGTCACCGACCCGGCACTCTTTCCGAACATGGTCGACGAGGTCGCCTTCAACGATTCCGAAGGCTATCGCCGCTGGCTGGCCGAGCCGGCGAGTGTCGCAGTCGGTCGCGAAATGGCCAATGCGCAAGGCTGGAAGGTCGGAGACCTGATCCCGATCCGATCGCTGATCTACATTCGCAAGGATGGCAGTCCAATCTGGACCTTTCGCATCGCGACAATCTTCGATCCCGCCACCAAGGATAGCGTGACCAATTCGATGGTCATCAATTACAGCTATTTCAATCACGAACGCAGCAGTGGCGCGGATACGGTCGGATGGTTTGCGGTCCGCGTCGATGACCCCCGTCACGCGGAAGCCGTCGCCGCGGCGATCGACAAGGCTTTCGCCAACTCGCCGAACGAAACCACGGCAACCACCGAGAAGGCCTATGCGCAAAGCTTCCTGAAGCAGGTTGGCAACTTCAAGGCCATGATCACGGTGGCGCTGGCTTTGGTCTTCTGGACATTGATCCTGATTACCTCGAACGCGGTCATGCAAGGGATCCGCAGCCGGTTCAGTGACTTTGCCATCATGCGCACCCTTGGCTTTGCCTCGGGCCGCATCGCGAGGCTGATCTTTTCCGAGGTCGCCGTGCTGATGGCGGCGGCGGGACTGCTCGGCATGGCGATCGCCAATATCGTGGTCCTGATCGTCGCGACCCGAACCGACCAGCTTCTGTCTCTGATGCGGCTGGACTGGCGGGATTGGGCGATTGCCTTCGGGCTCATCACGCTTTGCACGCTCGTGATCTCGATCACGCCGATCGTCCAAGAGCGTCGCCAGAAAATCATCAGCGGATTGGGAGAGGCGGTACAATGAGCGTTATTCGTCAGATGATCACCTCGCTGCTGATCGCAGCCCTTAGCCTGCAGGGGCGGTTGTGGTCGTCCCTGAACACGGTGCTTGGCACAGCGGTCGTTGTCGCGGTCATGGTCGCGATCTTGTCCATCGGCGCGGGCTATCGGCAGGCGATGCAACTGTCCGAGGTCGAGGATAGCTGGATGATCCTGCGCGGCGGTGCGCAGTCCGAAATGGAAAGCACGCTCACCGCTGAAGAGGTGAGCCTCATCCAATCCAATCGCCGCAATGGCCAGAGCTCCGATCAATCTGTGACCAGTTCGGAATCCTATGCCGTCGTGGCGCTTGATGGCCCGTCGGGCGCCTCGCTCAATGTCGCGCTGCGCGGCGTCGGCCCGGAGGCGCAAAAGTTGCGCGGTGATTTTCACATCATCGAAGGCCGCGACTTTACGCCAGGGCGGCGCGAACTCGTCGTCGGGCGCCGGGCACAGCAACATTTCGGCGGTCTTGCTCTGGGCGAAACCTTGCGCATTTCGGGTGCGAATTGGACGGTTGTCGGGGTTTTCGAAGCGGGCGGCAATATTTCGGAATCCGAGCTTTGGACGGATCGCGGCATGTTGCAGCAGGCCTTGAACCGCGGAGACAACGTTCAAGTCGTTCTGACGCCCCGCCGCGACGGAGAAAGCGCGCTTGACCTTCAAAATGCCTTGAACCGCGACGGAAGGCTGAATGTGTCGGTCGTCAGCCGCAGGGATTATTATGCCGGACAGGCAGAAAACATGCAGCGCTTCGTGCGCATTCTGGGTTCGGTCATCGTCGCCCTGATGAGCCTTGGTGCCGTCTTTGCCGCGCTGAATACCGGATACAGCCACGTCAAATCCCGCGCGAAAGAGCTGGCAACCCTGAATGTGCTGGGCTGGACCAATGGCGCGCTCGCGCTGTCGATCGCGGCCGAGGCGGTCATTCTGAACCTGCTGGGGGCCTGCGTTGGCGTCGCCGTCAGCTATCTGCTCTTCAACGACAAACTCGTGTCGACGCTCTTTTTTGCCAATGACTTCACGCAGGTCGTTTTCACCTTCGCGGTGACGCCGCGAATTATGGTCGAGGCCGTCATCCTTGCCTTCATCATCGGGATCGCAGGCAGCCTTGGCCCGGCAATGCAGTTGCGCCGCCTGCCGGTCGCGCGCCTGCTCGTGCAACGCAACTGAGGGAATGAGATCATGCAGATCGCCGGTCAGGACCTTTCCGCGCAGAAAGCCTATTTCGACGGCACGCATCGACTCTGCGAGCCCGCCGAAACCATCGCCCGCGTCACCCCCCATCTGGCGCGGATGGGGATCACGCGGGTGGCGGATATCACCGGGCTGGACCGGATCGGCCTGCCTGTCAGTGTGGCGATCAGACCGAACGCGCGGGCGCTATCGACCTCGCAAGGCAAGGGTCGGACCCGAGAGGCCGCGCAGGCATCGGCTTTGATGGAATCGATCGAGGGCTGGCATGGCGAGCGCATCTCGCTGCCGCTGCGCATCGAGAGCTGGAACACGATGGCGTCCGAACGGGACCTGCCCGATCCTCTGGCCTTCGGTCTGCGCGCGGATGCCCATCTGGATCCGGCGCTGCCGCTGGTCTGGGCCAAGGTCTGGGATCTGATGACCGAGAGCCCTGCCTGGGTCCCTTATGAAACCCTCTCGACCGCCTTTGTCGAGAGCGAGGACCAGCGCCCGCTGCTTCTGAAGACGACGAACGGACTTGCCTCGGGCAACCATCTGCTGGAAGCCATCGTTCACGCACTTTTCGAGCTGATCGAGCGCGACGCGCTGACCTTGGCCTCGCTTGCCCGCGCGCCACGGCGGTTCATTGCGCAAGACATGATCCCCGACCCCTATTTCCAGGCGCTCGCGGCGCGGCTCGACAAGGCCGGGATCGTGATGGTGATCGAGGATGTGACCAGCGATCTTGCTGTGCCGACCTTCACTTGCGAGATGATCGACGACCCCCGTCGCGGCAATTGGCGCGCGCTGCCATCGGCGAGTGGGCATGGCACCCATTCTGATTTCACGGTTGCGCTCTCGCGCGCGGTCCACGAGGCCATTCAAAGCCGCGTCACGATCATTTCCGGGAGCCGCGACGATCTGTTCCCCCATGACTATGCAGACGCGCTGAGCCTTGAGGCGCAACTCGCTTTGACGGAAGCGGCCAACAGGACACAAAGCTGGATGCCGCCGATTTTGCCGACGACGCACATGCGGTTCGAGGATGAGTTGCAAGCATTGCTCGACCGCTTGCGCGCTCTGGGCATCGATCATGCCTATCTGGCCGATCTCAGCCGCGACGACGTGGGGATCCCGGTCGTCAAACTGGTGGTGCCGGGGCTCGAGCCGCCGCGTAGCGCGGTTTACCGTCCGGGCGCGCGCGCCGCCAGCGTCACCGCAGCAGCCGCGAAAGGACGTCTCACATGACCCGTCCAATCGTCATTTTCCTTGGCCCGACCCTGCCTGTCGCCGAGGCGCGCCGCATCCTTGCCGCCGACTATCTGCCGCCCTGCCGCATGGGCGATATCTACCGTGTCACCCGCGACCTCGCTCCTGCAGCGATCGGCATCGTCGATGGCTATTTCGAATCCACGCCCGCCATCTGGCATAAGGAGATCCTGCACGCCTTGTCGCAAGGCATCCCGGTCTTTGGCGCATCGAGCATGGGTGCGCTGCGCGCTGCCGAACTTGCCGCCTTCGGCATGGAGGGCGTTGGCCAGATTTTCGCCGATTTTGCTGCGGGGCGGCTGACCGATGATGACGAAGTCGCGGTCGCTCATGCCACCGCCGAGGACGGCTATCGGCTGGCCAGCACCCCGATGGTCAACCTGCGTTTTGGCCTCGGTGCAGCGGTCGCAAACGGCGTGCTGACCGCCGATGAAGCCGCAACGATCATCGCGAGGCTCAAGGCCGCATATTACCCGACGAGATCTTGGGAGATGCTGTGGTCCGAGCGCGAAAACCTCGGACAATCCGCCGACAAACGCGTCAGGTTGCGCGAATTCATCGAGGCGGGTGATTTCGACCTCAAGCGTCAAGATGCCGTGCGGCTGCTCGAGCGTGTTCGGGGCTGGATCGCCGAAGGCAGCCCGCCGCATCGTGCAGATTTTAGCTTCGAGCCGACGATCTTCTGGGATCACATGCGCGAGCTGATTGATACAGAGAGCGGGTCAAACGGCCCCGGTGCGCAGCGCCTGTCCGAACATGTGCGGATTGCGGATCCCCGCAGACACGAGATGCTGCGCGAGGCGCTCGCCAACCGGCTGATTGATCGCGAAGCGCGACGGATGCAGCTGGTCGTGACCGATGACCGCGCCGCGCTCACGCGCTTCCGCCAGGACCGCGGGCTCGCAAGCGCCCAGCAGCTTTCCGGTTGGATGGCTGCGAATGACATGGATGCCGATGCGTGCCTGCGCCTTGCGCGGCACGAGGAACTGGCGCGGATGATTGCGCGACGGGTCATGCCCGATCTCTTGAGCCGCATCCCCGACGTGCTGCGCCGCATGGGGGCCTATGAACAGGTCAAGACACAGGCCAACACCGTCGCCGCGGTGATGTCGGACCTCGGCATCACCTCCCCCTCGCCCGAACATGTGCCGGGCCTCGACGGTGCGCTTGACTGGTATCAAAGCCAGCAAGGCCCGGTGCAGCAGCCCCTCGACGATCACATTGCCGAACTTGGCTTCGGCAGTCGCCAGCAATTCACCCGTGCGCTGATAGCCTCGTATCTCGGCGCCCGTCAAAGGGAGGTCTCGCATGATCCAGCAGCCATCTGAGCAACCCGCCCAGCCCAACTCAGAACAGCCCAACTCAATACAGCCCGACTCCGCACAGCCCGACTCGGCACAGGGCTTCACGAAGTTGGACAAGGTGGAACGAGACCGAATTGGCACGGTTCTGGGCAACATGCGCCGCAATGACCCCCTGCCCGCACCTCAGCCAAGCCGTCGTCGCAATCTGTTGCTCTTGCCGCTTTGCGCGATTGCCGTGGCCGGGATTTATCTGGGCACGGGCGCGCGGAGAGATGGCGCCGAGGTCGTAAGACCGGCGATGGCCGCGACGCTTGCGACCGCCCCCGTCGCTGCACCCGTGGCTGCCCCCCCCGCTGCACCCGTCGCTGAAACGACCTCCCCCCAGCCGACATCGGCGCCAATCGCCTCGGCCAATTCAGCGACACCCGCGAACGAAACGGCAAAGACGGTCGAGCCACCCAGCGCGCAAATTGCGCTCGAGGCTTCGGGGACCGTGGTTGCCAAGCGGGTCGCGACCGTATCGTCAAGCGTCACCGGGCGGCTTGCCAAAATCCTTGTCGAAGAGGGTGAACATGTCACCGAGGGCCAACCCATCGCCCTGCTTGACACCGAACAGGCCTTGCGCGCCACGCGCGGCGCCGAGGCACGGATGCGCGCCGCCGAAATCGCGGCTGAAGTCGCCGATGCAAAAGCCGTTCAGACCCGGATCTCGCTCGACCGCACGAATGTCCTCGCCGATCGTGGGCTGGTGCCAAAGCAGCAATTGCAGGATGCGGTGGCGCTGAACAACGTCTCTCAAGCCGAGGTGCGCGCACAGCGCCAACAAATCGACGTTCAGCGCGAAGAGGTGGAGATCGCCCGACAGGCGATCGACGACGCCACCATCCGCGCGCCATTTTCCGGGGTCGTGACCGAGCTGAACGCCAATCTCGGCGAGATCGTTTCGCCGCTGTCCTCGGGAGGTTTTACCCGCACCGGTGTCGGAACGATTGTCGATTTTTCGTCGCTTCTGGTCGAAGTGGATGTGAGCGAACAATATCTCGACAAGTTGCGGACGAACCAAAAGGTGACGCTGACGACGCCAGCCTATCCCGACCTGACGCTGGATGGACGCATCAAGCTGATCACACCAAACGTCGACCCCGCGACCGCAGCAATCAAGGTCTCGATCGCCTTCGACGCGCCAGATCCGAGGTTTTTCCCCGG